>CAZVCT010000059.1:0-13643 GCA_964625655.1 uncultured bacterium | reverse complement strand
TCTACCGATTATGCGATGACGCGCTGGACGTGTCAGCGGGTGCGGAGGCGCTCGATCCTGATGCCGCCGTCAGTGAGGCAACCAGCGCAGCGGCTCATGAAAATGTCTTCGACCGAGGCGAAGGTCGTTCCGGCGGGTGCGGGTGCGGCTTCGGCGGCCTCGGTGGTGGCTTCGCTTGTGCCGGGTGCGTCGGCTTCCGAGCCAACGGCATCCTGTCCAGCGGGCGCGCCCTCTTCTCCGGTTGCGGCGCCTTGGGCGGCAGGCGCACCGGCCGCGATCCAGTCGCGGATGAGGGAGATCTGCGCGTCGTCCAGGAACGGCGGGCCGGTGAGGGGCATGCGGGGTTGGCTGCGACCCTCGATGCGCTTCACGAGCTCGCTCTCCTCCGGGTCGCCGGGCAGCACGACGGCACCGCGCGAGGAGCCCGCCATGACGCCCTCGTACGAGTCGAGGCGCAGGCCGACCGGCGCTCCGTCGCCGCTGTGGCACATGACGCAGCGGGCTTCGAAGATGACTGCGACCTCTTCGAACGAAGGCGTGGCAGGCGCCTGAGCGAACGCTGCGCTAAGGAGGGAGCCGCAGACGGCCGAGAGGAGGAGCCCCGTGCGTTTGCGGCCGGGGCTCTTGTAGTGGGACGTCGCCTCGGGGCCTCCGAGGCGGGGCGCCCGGGCGGACGTCACGCCTACCTCTTGGTTGTGCATGGCACATCTTAGGGGTTCGTCGGGCAGGCGTGCGCTCGGATCACTTCCCTTGGCTTAGCCGGACCGGCTGAGTAAGCTACGCGATCTCGGCGGCGACCTCCCAGACATGCCCGGAAGGATCGGCGAAGGCCGCCGTACGCCGACCCCACGGCCGGTCGATGGGGCCGTTCAGGAGCTCCACACCGCGGTCTCGTAGCACCGAACAGGCGGCGTCGACGTCGGGCACCCTGATGGTCAGCATGAAGCGCGAGCCGGCTTCCGCAGGAGCGACTCGGGCGGGTTCAACCAATTCGGGGGCATTGGCAACCTTTAGCAGGTTCACCATCAGGCCGCCGAACTTCAGGAAGCACGAATCGTCGTCCTCGTAAACGACGTCCGCTTGGAAGACGGACCCGTAGAACTCCTTCGCTCCAGCCAGGTCGTCGACGAACAGGGTCAGCACTTCTATCTCATCGAACATCTTCGCTCCTTAAGCGTCAGGGCAGCGGCGCGACCAGCTTCCACCCAGTCTGCCACTGCGCGCCCTCCTTCATGTTCAGGCTGATGTTCAGGGCTCCCGTCCCTTCGAGCGCCTGCGCCATGATGACTTGCCAGATCGGAAAGTGACTGTTACACTTTCCATCATGGAAACCAACTCGCGCTCCCCTGACCCCAGCGTCGATTCTTCGCGCCCAGGCAACGCCTCGGCCCTCCTCGATGACCTGGCAACCGATCGCGCCGTGCTGGCCGACCGGTTGGCGGCGCCCGCGTGGCTATATCCAGCCTTCGGCGTTCTGACCGCGATCTACGTCGCCTCTCCGCTCTTCGGACCTGGCTCGGGCAGACGCGTCATCACCGGAATCGCCATCGCTGCCACGTTCCTGCTTGTCTGGGGCTACCGGCGCCTCTCCGGCGTCAGGGTGCTGCGCGCAGGGGCACCAGCCCGGCTCACCCTCGTGCTCCTGCTCCTGGCCACCCTCCTGCTGCTGAGCGTGTCGCTGGGTTTGGCCTCCTTCGGCCTGACCTGGTGGATCGTCCTGCCAGCCCTGGCGAGCTTCGGGCTCACGGTGGCCCTCGGGCGGCTGTTCGACCGGCAGTACAGGCAGAAGGTGCGCAGTGGGGGCTGACCATCAGTTCAACGAGACCATCCACGCCCCGATCAGGCTGCGGATCTGCGGTCTGCTGCGCTCGGTGGACGAGATCGACTTCGCCGTGCTGCGCGAGGCCCTCGACATCAGCGACGCCAACCTGTCGAAACACCTCAAGGTGCTGGCCGAGGCCGGGTACGTCAAGACAGCGAAACGCGCCTCGACCGCTCGGACGGATTCACGGCGCCTCACCTGGGTGAAGCTGACCGCCTCGGGCCGCGAGGCCTTCGACGCGCACGTAGAAGAACTGCGGAAGATAGCCGCAGGCGTCGTAGCCCAAGCAGGCCACTCCGTTAGGCCCTCCTAGGCGTCAGGGCAGCGGCCCGACCAGCTTCCACCCGGTCTGCCACTGCGCGCCGTCCTTCATGTTCAGGCTGATGTTGAGCGCGCCCATACCCTCGAGCGCCCGCGCCATCGCGAGGGGGCCGACGTCGACGGGGCGGAAGCCTAGCGACTCCACGAACTCGAGCACCTTGCGCTTGGCCTCGTCGTCGTCCGCCGCGACGAAGCCGTCCAGTTGCACGCCGTCGACCTCGGGCGAGTCCTGGTTGCCGGCGAAGATGGTGTTGATCGCCTTCACGACCTTCGCGCCGCGCGTCATCTCCTGGATCTTCTCGGCGTTCGAGGGAGCGCCCAGCTGCTCGGCGTTGAAGTGGTTGGATACGTCGACGATCACCTTGCCGCTCAGGCTGTCGCCGACCTCCTGCACGATCGCGTCAACTGCCTCGAACGGCACGGCCAGGATGATCAGTTCGGCGGCCTCGACGACCTCCGTGTTGTCGCCGGCGGTTCCCCCCACATCGCTGGCGACCTTCTTCTCTTCCCCGTCGTCCGAGCTGATGTGGACGCTGTGGTTCGCCCGGGCGCTTGCGCGCGCGAGGGCCGCTCCGACGTCTCCGGCTCCGATGATCCCGATCCGCATGGTCGTACCTCCTGGTGGGTTCCGTGCGGCCCGCAGTCAGGGCCGCGTCGGTCGTAGGATGCGCGACTTCGGTGCTGCGGGGTGCAAGCGGGACGACTACCGGCCCATCCGATCGGGGTGGTTCCAAATCGCGGCGTGAAGGGGATGCCCTTCGTGAACCAGCGGCTGACGAGCGGTCAGGGCGCGCGCAGGATGAGAACTCGGTTCATGGGTCTCTCGTGACTATAGCTAGACACCACGACCGCGCCTACTACTTTGGTAGGGCACCGACTACCGCCGACGAGGCATGCGCTCACCCCGTGACGCGACGTACCGTGAGAACGAGAAGGTAAGCCGACGGAGGCATCTGATGATCGACAACGGAACGAACCCGATAAAGCCGAGAACTTCCCGCGGCCCCCTATGGCCGTGGCTGCTGATCCTGGCCGGCGTGTTGCTGGTCCTCACGAACCTGGGCTGGCTGAACTGGCTCACCATCGCCGACTACGCCATGCTACTGCCGCTGGTACTTGTAGCGCTGGGCCTCGACATGATCCTCAAGGGGCGCCACCGCCTGCTCGTCGTGGGCGGCACCGTGGTGGTCGGCGCGCTGCTGATGGGCGCTGGTCCGCGCTGGGTGTCCGGGCCCTTCCCCAGCATGGAGACCGTAAGCCAGGAGCTTCAGGGCGCCAGGCGCGCCGAGGTGAGCCTGGCGACGGGCGTCAGCCGACTGACCGTGACCGGCTCCGCGCGTTCGGACCTGCTCGTGGAAGGCGACATCCAGCCGCGGCGCGGCGAACGCGTCGACACCTCGTTCTCGGTGCGGGGCGGCACCGCGCGCTACACCGCCACCAGCACCAGCCGAGCGTTCGGCGGGATGTTCGGGGCCCGTGGGGGCAACTGGGATCTGCTGCTTAGCGGCCGTGTGCCGCTAGTGCTGAACGTGGACACCGGCGTCGGCGACTCCAGGCTGGAGCTGTCGGGCATCGACCTCGAACGCCTTTCGGTGAACACGGGTGTGGGTTCGGCGACCATCACGCTGCCGGACAGCGGACGCTTCGAAGCGGACATAGACACCGGGGTGGGCTCCGCCACGATCCAGCTGCCGCGCGGCCTCGCCGCTCGCATCGTCGTCGACAAGGGCATCGGATCGGTGCGGGTGCCGCCCTCCTTCACCCGCGACGGCGACGTCTACGTCTCCCCCGACTACGCCACGGCCACCGACCGCGTGGAGATCAAGATCGACAGCGGCGTGGGCGACGTGGACATCGTCCTGATCAACTGATCGCTTCCGAGCACCGCGAGCGCTCCGGTCGGACCTTTATCGGGAACCGATCGGGGCGCTCGTACGTTAGGCGTTCAGGATGCCTATTCGCCCTGCCGCGTTTCCGTGCGCGGTCGCGACGCCTTGACAGCGTAACGGAGCACCACGACCCCGCTGCCCTCGAAGCTCCGCTCTTCCAGCAGCTCGAGTTCGATCCGAAGATCCGGAGGGAAGAAGCGCTTGCCTCCGCCCAGCACGAGCGGACTGACGATCATCTGTACCTCGTCGACGAGGCCCGCCCTGAGCGCATGAGAGGCGAGTTCCGGCCCGTCGATCGTGATGTCGCGGGTGGCGTCTTCCTTCAGGCGCTTCACCGCTTGCGGGTCGAACTCGCGTTCGATGCGGGTGCGAGTGCTGCGCGGCTCCTGCAGCGTGCGCGAGAAGACGACCTTGTCGGTCGCCTGCCATTGCAGCGCCCATTCCCGCTCGACCGGCGCCAGGTCGGGGTGCTCCAAGGCGGTCTCCCAGAAGACCATCGTGTCGTACATGCGGCGCCCGTAGAGGTAGGTGCCGACGGGCGCCGCGAGCTGGTTGATGTACGCGTGCAGCTCCGGATCGGCGGGGGCGCCCCAGCCGAAGTCGCCGTACTCGTCCTCGACGTAACCGTCGAGCGAAGTGATCATCCCGTAAACCAGCTTACCCATGAGCCTCCGCGGCGGCCTTGATGTTCGCCAGGCGCTTCTCCCAGGCGCGTCCCAGCTCCTCGAGCCAGTCGGCCGAACGCTCCACGGTTTCTGCTCTCACACTGTAGACGACCTCGCGGCCCTCGCGCTTCGGCTCCACCAGGCCGGCGCCGGCCAGCACCCGTAGGTGCCGGTCGACTGCCTGGCGCGAGATGTCGGTGTAGCCGGCGAGAGTGGTGGCGGTGCCGCGGCCGTCGTGCGCGATGCGCTCGAGAAGCGCGGCCCGGGTCGGGTCGCCCAAGGCTGCGAACACGTGCGCCATGGCGGAGGCGTCCGCTGCGCTCGGGCCGCCACCCCCGTTGCTAGCCGCGGCCCGCACTTCAGCCCGCCTCGACGTAAGTGCGGGCGGCCTCCATCTCCTGGTCCCAGCCGACGCTGTTGGCCTCGTAGTTCTTGCGGCGCTCCTCGTCCGTGCCCGGCAGGGTCGTGAAGCCGCTCTCGACCACGCGCAGCGTGACGCCGCCGGCGGCGTTGGCCGTCACGAAGAACTCGACCAGGTTGCCTGGCGCCTCGGCCCGCTCCTGCTCGCGCTCGCCGCCCAGCCAGCGGAACGACACGTAGCGCGGCGGGTCGGCGTCGACGGTGCGGATGCGGAACTCGCCGTACTGGGCGTGCGTGACCGTGCTGACGTCGCCTTCGGTGACCACGATGTTGTCGGTGACGGTGCCGTCGTTGATCCACCAGCCGGGGCGCGAGACGAGGTCGTACACGCGTTCGGCTGAGGCAGCTATGTCGATCTGGCGTTCGATGGCGTCTGCGACTGCGGGTGTTTGCGGCATGCTGGCCTCCTGGAGATGTGCAACCCCACTGTTGCACATAGGATACTACATGCGCAACTCCCCTGTTGCACGTCTGAGCGTGGTTCACCTGCCTCCCCTTAAGCTGCGGGCCTTCGGCCGGCGCAGGCACCCGCGTTAGACTCGCCGCAGTGGCACAAGGTCCTCTCCTTCGACTCGAAGGCATAACCAAGCGCCTGGGCGAGAACCTGGTGCTGGACGAGCTCTCCCTGGAGGTAGGCGCGGGCGAGACGGTCACGATCACCGGGTCTTCGGGAGCAGGCAAGACGACCCTTCTGGGGATCCTGGGCCTGCTCGAGGAGCCCACCTCCGGCACCTACACGGTCGCGGGGCGCGACGTCAGCACCCTCGGCGACACGGAGCTGGCCACGCTAAGGAACCGCACGTTCGGCCTCGTCTTCCAGCAGTTCTCGCTCCTGCGCGACCTGAACGTGTGGCAGAACGTCGCCCGCCCCCTCGCCTACTCCCGGGTCCCACGGGGCGAGCAGAAAGCCAGGGCCATGGCGCTGCTCGCGGAGCTCGGCCTCGCCCAGCTCGCCACGCGCCGCCCGGCGGAGCTCTCGGGCGGCGAGCAGCAGCGCGTCGCGATCGCCCGCGCGCTCGTCAACGACCCGGACATCGTCCTGGCGGACGAACCGACGGCGCACCTGCCCCGCGAGCAGTGGGGGCCCGTCATCGACGCCCTGCAGCAGCTCCGCGAGCTGGGCAAGGGCCTCGTGATCGTCACCCATCATCCGGAGGTCGTCAGCGGCCCCACCCGGCGCTTCGACCTCGAAGCGGGACGCCTCCAGCCGCTACCCGAGCCTCCCGCAACCACCCGCTCCGTTGCGGCCCGCGCCAACGACCGCGACGAGGCTGCCGCGAGCGAACCGGGCCTCCACCTGCGGTTCCTGGGCGCCGCGCGCGCGACCCTCGACGGTCGCGAACTGAGCCTCACGCCTCGCCTCGCGGAACTCCTGACCATCCTGGCGCTGCACGAGTCAGGGCTCAACGGCGAGCAGCTCCTGCTGCTGGCGTACGGCGAGCAGGGCAAGCCCGGAACCCTCAAGACTGCCGTCTCGCGCCTGCGGGCGCTCGTTCCCATCGCCTCGCAGCCGTACCGCATCGGCGTCCCCGTACACGCCGACTTCCTGCAGGTGGCAGATCTCCTCGCCCTCGGCGACCTGCAGGCGGCGGTCGCCCTCTACGGCGGACCGCTCCTCCCCTCTTCCGAGGCGCCAGCGGTGGTCGAGCAGCGCGACCACCTCGCCGAGAGCCTCCGCCTGGCGGTACTTGGCGCCGACGACGCCGAGGCGACGTTCGCGCTCGCCAACCGGCTGCACGACGACCTGGAGTTGTGGGAAGCCGCAGCCTCCGGCCTGAAAGCCGATGATCCGCGCCGTGCGCTGGCGCTGGCCGGCAGCGAGCGGACCCGCAGGCGCTGGGAGCAGTAGCGGGGGCTCTTACAGGACCGGAGTAACCTGGCCGTAACCGGGACCCTACGTGAACGGAACGCGCGCCGTGGACGTGAACGGCAGGCCGTAACCCTGGTGGGACCCGCCTCGTGGTCGACTCTCCTCGTGCCAGACCAGGGAACGCCTGAGTACGGAACGCCAGACGACGGAACGCCAGACCACGGAGCGCCAGACCATGGACCGTCAGACCTCGGACCGGTGAGAGCATGCGCCTCAACCTGACCATCACGGCAGCCGCACTCGGCCTGCTGGCTGGCGTGGTCGTGTGGGCGCTGCAGCCCGACTATCGGGCGTTCTCCTGGACGCAGACGGTGGACCGCGAGTACATCGTGGGCCTCGTGCCCGGCCAGACGGGAAGCGAACCCGGCGAAGCGCCGGCCGTCAGCCTCCTCGAGTACGAGGCGGCCTTGGCGGCACTCGAGAACACGATCGAGGGCGGGTACCACGCCTACGCCACGATGGGCACCATGGGGCGGCGCGCCGAGCTCAGCGACGGCACGAGCCACCCGCTCTTCCACGAGTCGCACGTGACGCCGGGCTACTTCGCGGCGCGCGGCGTCGAGGCGCAGCACGGCCGCCTCCCCGAACCGCACGAGGTCGGCGTAGTGGTGATCGGGAGCAGCCTCGCCCGAACGCTGTTCGGCGACCCCAGCACGGCCGTGGGCGAGACGATCCAGGTCGGCTCGGCCGTCAGCAGCGAGAGCGTGGAGATCGTCGGCGTGCTGACGCCCAGCCCCGCTCAGGACGGCGACGTCGACGTGGACGAGGGGCTCGCGGGAACGCTGGCCTCGTACGCCCAGCGCAGCGCCTGGTTGATGGAGCGGACGCCGCTCTTCCTTAGCGTCTCGTTCGAAAGCCCCGCCGAGGCGGAGCGGCTCGCCCCAGCGTTCGTGGCGTGGGCGCGCGACTGGTTCGGCCCCCACGGAGGCTTCGTATCGAGGGTCGAGGTGGGCAGCGACGCCCTTCGTGGCCTCCAGGAGACGGGGCAGCGGATCGGCGCACGCCGCGGCACCTTCATCGCCTTCGGGCTCACCCTGACGCTCGCCGCGCTCTGTGCCCTCTACGCCCAGAGCTACTTCCGGCTGCTGCGGCAACGCCAGCTCCTCGGGGTCGAGAAGGCGCTGGGCGCGACCCGGGGGCGCCTAGCCCGGCAGCTCGTCCTGGCGCAGACGCCGTGGGGCGCCATCGGCGGCCTCCTCGCCGCGGCCGCCCTCTTCGCCCTGCACGAGCTCTTCCCGAGCCTCTTCCTCACGCAGCCGCCCCGAGCGGCGCTCGCTGCGTCGGTCGCACTGCCCGTCGCCGCGCTGCTGCTCCTCTCCGCTTCTGTAACCGTCCCGCTACTGAGGCAGTCGCCGATGGCGCTGCTCCGCGGCCCCGTGAAGGGTTCGCGGGTGCGGCCGATCCTCGCGCTCGTCTACCTGGGGCTGGCGTTGGCCCTGGCCGGCGGGCTGGCCGGCGGACAGGTCTACTCGCAGGTGCGGGGCGAGATCGACGCGCTTGACAGCCAGTTCGGCGCCATGCACACCCTCCAGACGGGCGGGGCCATCATCGACACGCGCCTCGAGCGCTCGTTCGAGGGCGGCGGGCTCGCTGCGGTCTTCGCTCCCGCCGACGCTGCGGC
Source organism: uncultured bacterium (assembly GCA_964625655.1). Lineage (GTDB taxonomy): Bacteria > Deinococcota > Deinococci > Deinococcales > Trueperaceae > JAAYYF01. Next base: position 5,035 of record CAZVCT010000059.1, on the reverse strand, counting down.
CCTCGCCGCGCTGCCGGGCGTGAGAGCCGCAACCCTCTCGCAACCCCTCCCGACCCTCGAGGTGAGGCACGGGGACGAGCAAGCGGACCTGCGCGCCACCGCCGCGGACGCCGGCTACCTCGCCTTCATGGGTCTGACCCTAAGCGCTGGCACGAACGAGGGCTGCGCGGTCACGGAGACCGCAGCCGCCCGCGAAGGCATCGCCATGGGAAGCGTGTTGACCCTCGCGGGCCTGACCGGTCCCATCACCTGTCCCGTCACGGGAATGATCGAGGACCCGCACGAGCTCTGGCCCTGGCTGGTGGTCGATCTCCCGGAGCTCGTCGTTCCGCCCCTGGATGGGCTCGGCCTGCCCTTGCCCGGCGAGACGGGCGAGCCGTTTCGCTCCATCCGCGTCCTGCTCGCGCTCGACAGCGCAGGCGCTGCCGCGGAGGTCGAGGCATGGCTGGCCGCCAACCGGCCCGACGTGGACGCCGAGTTCATCCCCTACACGCCCGACGTGGAACGGCTGCTCGCGAACCTGACCGTCCAGGCGCAGCTCTTCCTCCTCATCGCGCTCGTGGCGGCGGTGCTCAGCGTCTGGGGCATCGTCTCTGGCTTCCTCTCGCTGCTCGAAGCGGAGCGCTTCAAGATCGCCCTCGACCGCGCGCTCGGGCTCACGGTGCGGCGTATGACCGCCCGGTGGTGGAGCCGAACCCTCGGCCTGGGGCTCGTGAGCGTGGCGCTCGGCTTCGCCCTCGCGCAGCTGATGACCGTCAGGCTCTACGACGCCCTGGCGCTGGACGTCGCCGACCTGCCCGGCCGCCGCGCGTTGAGCCTGGACGCCACGTTCCTGATCGGCAGCCTGGTGGTGCTGCTCCTGCTGAGTTCCGCCCTGACGCTCATCGCCGCCCACTGGCTGAAGCGCCGCTCGACCCTGTCACAACTCAAGGAGGGTGCATGACGACCCCGAACCCGAAGGCGGCGCCCTATGCCGCCGCTCGACGAACCGGCGAAAGCGACGCCCACATGGCGCCTCTCATCGAACTGACCGGCTGCAGCAAACGGTACGGCAACGTGCTGGCCGTAGACGACGTATCGCTGGCGCTGGTTGCGGGCGAGTTCATGGCGATCACGGGCCCGTCCGGCTCGGGCAAGAGCACGCTGCTGGGCCTGCTCGGGCTGCTGGAGACACCGACTGCCGGAACCTACTCGTTCAGGGGCACACGCGTCACCGAGTTCGACGACCGCGAGACGTCGCGCCTGAGGAACCGCAGCTTCGGGTTCGTGTTCCAGCAGTTCCACCTGCTGCCCGAGCTCTCCGCCTGGGAGAACGTCAGCCGGCCGCTCGTGTACGCCAACGTTCCCAGGCGCGAGCGCAGGCAACGGGCCGCGGCGCTGCTGGAGCGCTTCGGCTTGGGTGCGCGGGCCGAGCATCGGCCGGCGCAGCTCTCGGGAGGCGAGCAGCAGCGGGTGGCCATCGCGCGCGCGCTCGTGAACGATCCGGACGTGATCCTGGCCGACGAGCCGACCGGCAACCTCCCGCGCGAGCAGTGGGCGCCGGTCCTGGCCGCGCTCGCGGAGCTCAACGCCGAGGGGAAGACCGTGGTGATCGTGACGCACGAGCCGGAAGTGGCAGCCGCCGCGCAGCGCGAGGTAGCGATCCATGACGGCCGCCTGGTGGGGGCTTAGCGGCGTGTTTGCACGGCGTTCGCTCCTGCCCGCCGGCTCGCGGCGCCCGGTCGCCCTGGCGGCGCTGGCGGTGCTCGGCCTCGCGGCCTTCCTCGTCTACGCCTCCACGCGGCCGCCGGGGCCGGCGAGGCCCGACCGGAGCGGAACGTGGGACGTGATCGTCGTCGGCAGCGAGCCCGAGGGCGTCGCCGCGGCGGTGGCGGCAGCCGAGAGCGGCGCCCGCACGTTGCTGATCACGGAGGACGAGCGGGTGGGCGGCCTGTTCGTGCTCGGCGAGATGAACTCGCTCGACCTGCGCACCCAGCCGTTCAACTACCACCAGGGGCTGTTCGAGCGCTGGTGGGAGGGGGTCGGCCGCCGGCACTCGTTCGACGTGACGCGGGCCGAAGCGACCTTCCTCGAGCTGCTGGAGGCCGCGCGCGTGAAGGTGCAGCTCGGCTCCGCCCCGCACGAGCCGCTGATGGATGGAACCCGGGTCGTGGGGGTGCGCTCCGGTGCCGAAAATCACCGGGCGCGGCAGGTCATCGACGCGACCTCGGAGATGGCGTTCGTGGCGGCGGCGGGCGCCAGCTACACGGTCGGCTGGCGGTCGCTGGGCCTCGACGCTCGCATGGCGGACACGCTCGTGTTCCGCATCGATGGCGTCGACTGGGGGGCGCTGCGGCGCGGCATCCGCGCGCGCGGCCCCGGCTACGCCGCCGAGGACGACTGGGTGGCGTGGGGCCACTTCGGGGGCTACCCGGCCGCCTACCAGGCCGAGGAGGACGGGATCCGCCTGCGCGGCCTCAACCTCGGCAGACAGGAGGACGGCTCGCTGCTGGTGAACGCCCTGCTCGTCTACGGCATCGACCCGTTCGACCCCGTCAGCCTGGCCGAGGGGCACGCGCGGGCCGCCCGCGAGGCGCCCAGGATCGTCGCGTACCTCGCCCGCGAGCTGGAGGGCTTCGAGAACGCCAGCCTGGGCGGGGTGGCGACGAGCCTCTACATCCGCGAGTCGAGGCATCTCGAGGCGGAATGCGTCGTGACGGCCGACGACGTGCTCGACAACCGGGTCGGCCCGCTGGACGTCGCCGCGGGCGGCTACCCGCTCGACGTGCAGACCCTGACCCCATCTGACGACGGCTACGTCTACGGCTTCCCGGAGATGTTCGGCATCCCCCTCTGCGTCAGCGTCCCGATCGGCCTGGAGAACGTGTGGGTGGTCGGGAAGGCGGCGGGCTACGACCCGATCGCTGCGTCCAGCGCGCGGGTGGTGCCCGTGGGCATGACCGTCGGGGAGGCCGTGGGCGTGGCGGCGGCGCTGGCGGCCAACGCGGGGCTCGCTCCCAGGGACGTCGCTGGCAGCGAGGAGCGCCTGCGCACCGTGCGACGCCAGCTGGAGAGGCGCGGCGCCTACCTTCCGGAGGTCGCAGAGCGGGCGCCGGTCGGGCCTCACGAGCACCCGCACTACCGCGCGTACCGGCTGCTGCTGAGCCGCGGGCTGGCGCTGGGTGGTTACGACAACGAGCCGCGGCTCGACGACCCGATGGCCGCTATCAGCTACGTCAACATGCTGAGCAACGTGGGGCAGCGGTTCCATGGCGAGCGGACTATGGGTAGCGAGCTCCTGAAGAGGTTCCGCGGTGTCGACGGCCCCCTCACCCGCGAGCGCGCGCTCGAAATCACGCGCGTGGCGGCCTGCGTGCTGGTTGGCAGGCCGGACGTGATTTCCCTAGAACTGGTTTGGGACGACCGGGCGCCGGATGAACAGGTTCCAGACGACCAGGAGTCAGGCGAGAAAGCGCCGGGCGAGCAGCTTTCCGACGCTGCCGCGCTGACACGAGGCGAGATGTACGCGGCAGCGGCAGCGGTGGCGGCGATCGCCTCCCCCACGGGTAGCGCTGCAGGCGTTACTACTGGCGCCTCAGGCGCCGATCCGTCACGTCTCGCCGCCTGCGTCTCGGGCGGGGCGGCCGAACTTCGACCCAGCCACTTCGTAGGCGCGTTCGAACCGCTCGTCGAGCACGGGCCATAGCCCGCGGCAGTGCTGGACGATCTTCCGGGCGCCTTCGATGTAGGTGTACCGTTCTTCCTCTGAGAAATCCACGGGCGGGTTATTCAGGACGCGCTCCACGTTCGAGAGCTGGTCGCAGAGCTTGACGCGCTTCACGTCGTCGCCTAGATCGCGGATGCGGTCGGCCTGGCGCTGCTTGCGCTCTTCGAGCGGCATGGCCTCGAAGTCGGCGGGATCGGTGAGACCATCGACCAGCTCCCGCACCTCGCTACCGAACCACTCCTCTACCTGGTCGAGCGTCACGTCGGTGTCCTCGATGATGTCGTGCAGCCAGGCTGCCACGATCATCGCCTCGGTGCCGCCCTGGTCCCGGACCAGTGTGGCGACCTCGCTTATGTGCTCGAAGATGGGGCTGCGGGCTGCGTCGAACATGTGCATGCCGTCGTGCTTGAGTCTGGCTAGTTCTCGAGCGCGCGCTATGGGTTCCGACATCGTGGCTGCATGCTACCTGCGGCTAGGCCGTGTGGATCGACCCCGCCGACTTTTCGCGCTGTACCTAGTCTTGCAGTACCCTGGCGGGCATGGCCGCGGACCACTGGCTCCGGCGCCCTACGGTGGACCTAGACGATGCACGGTTCGAGGCCTTCGAGGACACGTTCCAGCAGATCCTCGAAGCCGACGGCGGCCAGGTGCCGGAGCCGCACCCCACATGGGCGTTCCTCTGCTGGCTGGCAGACGCGAAAGGCCTGCTGCTTCACGGCTCACCCGACCCGGACATCGACACGTTCGAGCCGCGCACCCCGCATGACCGCTCGGCTGACGACTACAGCAAACAGACGGCCGTGTTCGCGGCCGGCGACGGCATCTGGGCCATGTTCTACGCCGTACTCGACCGCCGCACGCCGGGCATGCGCTTCCTCAACGGCGCGCTGCAGTTCGCGGACCACACCGGAAGGTTCGGCCCCATGCGCTACTTCTTCTCCGTAACGAAGGGAGCGCTAGCCATCCGGCCCTGGCGCCAAGGGACCGTCTACGTGCTCCCGCGCGAAGGGTTCACGCGCCAGGAACCGTACCTCCTTGGCGGCCAGCTCGTGCTGGAGCCACACTGGGCGTCCCCCGCTCCCGTGAAGCCGGTGGCGCGCGTCACGGTGTCGCCTGACGAGTTCCCGTTCCTCGACGAGGTCCGTGAGCACGATCCGGAGCGAGTCGACGCGGCGGCGCAGCGCGACCCGGATGGCTTCCCCTGGCTCTGAGCCCTCCAGATCGGGGCGCCTAGCCACAGGTCGGTGCACGGATGCGACCGAAGCCGTCGAGCGAAACTTGACGATACTCGTTATAACGACTATCCTTATGACGAACGCCCGCGAAGGG
>CAZVCT010000058.1:0-14457 GCA_964625655.1 uncultured bacterium | reverse complement strand
GGGAGGTGGAGTCAGCCATGATGGAGACGCCGTAGCCCTGGTCGCGGAAGTACTCGGCCAGCGTGATGCCCGTGTAGATCGAGGCTTCACGTGCGGCCACCGGCATGTTCGAGGTGTTGGCGATCAGCACTGTGCGGTGCATGAGCGGGTTGCCGGTCTTGGGGTCCTCGAGCTCGGGGAACTCGACGAGCACGTCGGTCATCTCGTTGCCGCGCTCGCCACAGCCGACGTAGACCACGATGTCGGCGTTGCCGAACTTCGCGATCGACTGCTGCGTGACGGTCTTGCCCGAGCCGAACGGTCCCGGGATGGCCGCGGTGCCGCCCATGGTGAGCGGGAAGAGCACGTCGAGGATGCGCATGCCCGTGAGGAACGGCGTGACCGGGTCGAGCTTCTTGGCCACGGGGCGCGGCTGACGCACGGGCCACGGGTGGTACATCTTGATCTCGGTGCCGTCCTCGAGCGTGGCGACGACCTGTTCGACGTTGTAGTCGCCGGCCGGGGCGATGCTCTTGATCTTGCCGTTGACGCCCGGCGGCACGAGGATCTTGTGGACGAACGCGAACTCGGGGACGGTGCCCAGCACGCTGCCCTGGGTGACCTCGTCGCCTACCTCGACGCTGGGCGTGAAGCTCCACTTCGCTTCGCGCGACAGCGAGTTCACGGTGATGCCGCGGTCGATGTAGGTGCCGGACGCTTCCTGGATCTTGTCGAGGGGGCGCTGGATGCCGTCGAAGATGCCGTTGAGCATCCCGGGCCCGAGTTCGACGGCCAGCGGCAGGCCGGTCGAGACGACCGGCTCGCCGACGGTGAGGCCGCCGGTGTCTTCGTATACCTGCACGAACGCGGTGTCGCCGTCTAGACGGATCACCTCGCCGATGAGGTTCTCCTGGCCCACGCGCACGATGTCGAACATGCGTGCGCCCATCATGCCTTCGGCGATGACGGCCGGACCGGAGATTCGTTGGATCTTGCCTTCGATGGCCATTCAGTCTCTCCTGCTATTCCAACTTGATGTCGAAGCCGATGGCGCTGCGCACCAGTTCCTTCATGTAGGCGACGGCATCGCTGTCGTCGCCGAAGGTAGCGCCTAGACTCGGCACGCTGAGTATCACGGGTAGGTCGCGGCCACGCATGGCCCGTTCGGAGGCGCGGGCGGCGTCCTTGATCAGGCCTTCGTCCACGACCACCAGGCCGTAGTCGCCCGCTTCGATGACCTCTTCGAGGGCATGCTGCGCTTCGTCGGGGTCGCTCTCGCGAACCTCGACGCCCGCCAGGCGGTAGCCGATGGCGGTCTCGGAGTCGGTGAGGACGAGCATCTTAGGCACGTGACAGCTCCCTCTCGAGTGCCTCGCGCGGCACGCCGTAGAACTTGCCGCGGGCCAGGAGGCGCAGATGCGCCACCTCTTCCTCCTTGCGGCGGAGGTAGTCTACGACCACACCGATGTCCAGAGGGTCCAGCGCGAGACGCTTGGCGCTCGCGTCGAGCAGCGCCCGCACCTCGGCCTCGGCGCCGGCCAGGTCGCCGCGCGCGGCGGCGGTGGCCACCCCAGAGAACGGGCCGTTGGCCAGCGTCTGGAGGGCGCTGCCCTCGCTGTCTAACAGCAGGGCGTCGAAGAGCGCGCGCTTCACGTCGCGGCCGCCGGGCACGAACAGCTCGTCGCCCGCCACGCCCACGTCCCGGCCACGCAGCTTGAGCGCGGTCAGGAGGTTGGTGGCGTCGATCTCGCGCCTGAGGTGACGCATCAGATCGTCGGGGGCGCCTGCGCGCTCGGCGCGCTCCAGCACGGTGACGTAGTACGCCTTGTCGAGCGCCAGCTCGAGGGCGAACAGGTCGCCGTCGTTCTGGTAGCGGCGCGCGGCCTTGAGGAAGGCGCCGGCCAGGGCGGTGTGGCTGAGGGCCAGCACCTGCGCGGCGGTCGCCATGTCGGCGGCCACGGCCGCTTCCTCGAGCAGCGTGGGCTTCAGGGCGCCGGCCGGGTAGAGCGAGCCCTGGATGTCCTCGAACCCCTTGCCGGCGTGCTTGCCGCGGGCGATGGCCTTGATGTTGCCCAGGTCGAACGGCAGCAGCAGCACTTCGATCAGCTCGTGCGGCTGCCCGTCCGAGAACGACAGGAGGCGCCGGGCCGTGTTGTAGAAGTTCCTGCCGATCGCCTGGTCGACGGCGGCCAGCCCCTGGCTGCGGGACTGCGCCTCCTCCAGCTCGCGCATGTAGGGCGTCTGAAGGAGGGTCGAGGCGAACGCACGGAAGTCGGTGGCGTCGAGGGCCGTCTGGTAGAAGCTCGGACCGAGCAGCTTGGAGCGCATGCCCCTGACGCGGGCGTTGATGTAACCGTAGTCGGAGGACACGCCGCTCAGCCTGCCTTGGCGCCGAACAGCGCCGTCGAGACCTCCGACGCCAGCTCGCCCTCGAGAGCGTCGAGCCGGCCGAAGAGCGTGCTCTCGATGACCGAGTTGTTGCCCGTGTGCAGGCGCACCCCGGCGCGGACCTCGTCCGAGGTCTCGACCACGGTCGTGATGCCGGCATCGGCGAGGGCCTTGTCGGCCAGCTCGCGGTCGGCGGGGTTCACGACGACCTTGGCGACCTGCTGGCCGCGGGTCCCGGACAGGGCGTTCTGGAAGAGCTTCGCGAAGACCGGCGCGTAGGCGGCGCGGTTCTCTACGAGCTCGGAGATCTTCTTGCGCGCAGCGCCGAAGACGCTCTCCACGCCGGCGTGCTGCGCCCTAAGGCGTAGCGACGACGCTTCGAGCTGAGCCGCGGAGCGGGCGCGAACCATGGTCGCGTCGCGCTGCGACTGGGTGGCGCGGCGCCTGGAGGCGAGCAGAGCTTCCGCTTCGCTCGTCGCCTGAGCGACGATCTCCGAGGCGCGCGTACGCGCCTCGGAGAGGACGGTTTCGATCTCCGCGCTCGCCTCTTTGTCGAGCAGAGCCGAAAGATCAGCCACGTTACCCGCCGATCTGGTTGTTCAGGAAGAACGCGATGACGAAACCGAAGATGATCAGGGTTTCCGGGATGACGAGGTAGATCAGGATCTGACCGAACGACTCGGGGCGCTCGGCGAGCGTGCCGGCGCCGGCGCTGCCGATGGCGGCCTGGGCGATGGCCACGGCGACGGCCGGGATACCGATGGCGAGGGCGGCGGCCAGGGCGATGAGGCCGGTGCCGACGCTGGTGCCGTCAGTGGCACCCTGCGCGAAGGCGACGGCGCCAACGAGAGCGAAGATGGAGATGGCCGAGAGTACGCGAACTGCCTTTTTCATCACTTTCCTCCTAGGAGCTTGAACGGTGTGTACGGTCTGCCGGTTTCGTCGTAGAAACCGAACTTGGTGAAGAACTCGACATACTGCAGACGCAGGGGCTGCAGCGTATGCCCGATCATCGTGAGGGCGAGCGCGGTGAGGTGGACGAGCGCGGCCACGGCGATCCCGAGGATGGGACCGATGACCGGCAGCACGCCCGACAGCGCGAAGCCCAGGTTTGTGGCGAGGTTCGCCACGAGCGCGGCCGAGAGGCCGACAGCGAAGAGACGCAGGTAGCTGAGGATGTGGCCCGAGTTGGAGATCAACTCGACCAGCATGAGCGGCGTGGCCAGCACGACGCACACTAGGAACACCGCCATGAGCACGCCAAGGCCGATGAGCAGCGGGGTGCTTAGCGCGCCGCTGAGGTAGGCCCAGGCGAAGACGACGACGGCCACGAGGCCGGCGGCCATGCCGACGCCCTCGAAGAAGTGCTTGCGGTCGCCGTGCTTCGCGCCGAAGATGGCGCGGATGATCCAGCCGCCCACGACCTGCACCACCCCGAAGCCGAGGCTGAGGAGCAGGAGCGGGGTGAAGACCTCCACGCGGAAGATCGGGATCTGGAAGATGCCGTAACCGACCTCGTGGTGCAGCGGCGTGTAGAAGAGCGGACGCCCGGCCGGGAAGCGCTCGAAGAAGTTGCCGAACCCTTCGCCGAACACGAGGCCCCAGACGATGCTCCAGGCGGCGCACCAGAAGATGACGGTGCTGATCGGGACGAGCGCGCGGGACGGTATTACGATGCCCAGCGGCCCGAGGTCGAGCTCCTTGTCGGCCAGGCCGCGCCGGCGGAGCGCCCACGCCAGCAGCGCGAACAGCAGGCCGAAGCCGAAGTCGCCGACGACGAGCCCGAAGAAGAGCGGGAAGAACACCGCCAGCGTCCAGGACGGATCGAAGGAGCCGTACTTGGGCGGCGCGAACAGCGACAGGAGGCCCGTGAAGGGGCGCACCCAGCCGGGGTTGTCGAACTTGACCGGCACGCCCGCGTCGTGGTGAGCGTCGGCGGCGCGGGTCTCGACCACCAGGTCGGAGCCGAACTGGCGCTCGAGCGCAGCGACGAGGTTGCCCGTGGTGTCGGATGGCACCCAGCCCTTGAGGGCGAAGGCGTAGCGGCCTTCGGCCAGGTCTTCCAGGCGCTCGAAACGGTCCTGATGGTTGCGGGCCACGCGGAAGACGGAGGCGAGGCGCGCTCCGTGCTGCTGCGCGAGCTTCGCGAGTTCGGCGTCGATGGCCTCGAGGCGCTTGGGATGCGTGCGGGCGCGCTCCTCCATCATGTGGGCGGCCTTCGCGACGCCGTAGCCGGCGTAGCGCTCGGGCAGCTGGATCTCGGAGACGCCCAGGCGACCGAGCGTGGTGCGGAAGGCGCCGACGTCCTTGCGGAGCAGAGCGGCGACCACCAGCGCCTGGCCTTCGTACGGACGGCGAGCGAACACGAAGCCGTCACCGAACTCCTCGGTCAGCTTGGCCTGCAGGTCGGGGAGGTCGCGCTCGGTGGTGAGGAAGGCGACACCGCCAAGGTAGCGGGCGTCCTCCAGCGGCCCCAGCAGGGGCGCCAGGTTGCGCAGCAGCGGCAGGTAGGTGTCGCTGAGCTCCTGCTCGTCGCGCAGCTCGGCGCGCTCGGCGACGAGGCGTTCGACCTGTTCGGCCAGGCCGCTCAGGTCGGTCTCGATGGCCTGCGCGTCGCTGCCGACCTCGACGCGCCCCTCGCGGTCGGCGCGGAGGCCGAGCATGTCGAGCAGCGTGGTGGAACGCGCCACCAGGCGGTCCCACGTCTCCTTGGTGGCCAGGTCGTCGCCGCTCAGCTCGAGCGGCCTGAGGGTAGAGTCGGCCTCTTCCACCGGGAGGTCGTCGATCTGCACGACCCCGAGGCTCTGGAGGCTGACGAGAACCTGCTTCGCGAGGCTGCGACGCCCTACGACCAGGACCTGGTCCATCTCGGCGATCACGGCAGTACCTTCTCCATGACCAGCGAGACGGCGGCTTCCCGGTTGGCGGTCGCCTTGGCTTCGAGCGCCTCGGCAGCCCCACGGGCGCCGCTGACGACCTCTTCACGGACCCTTGCGGACTCGGTGTTCGCCGCGTCGGCCTCGGACTTCGCCTCGGCAGCGGCCTTGGCGCGAGCCTCCTCGAGGAGCCGCGCGGCTTCGGCCTGAGCCTCTTCGAGGATCTGCCTGGCCTTGGCCCGGGCCTCCTCGACCTTGAGAACCAGGCTCTTCTCCTGTTTGACCAGGTCTTGGAGCAGTCGTTCCCCTTGAGCTTCCAAGCGGCCCTCCTTCCCGTCATCAGCCGATCGCCGCATGGCGATCACAGGCTTCACTGATGGACGCTTGCGTGGATGAACGTGCACACAAAAAAACGCGATCGTGCGGCGGATGGCGCCCCTGACGCGTTGCGACTGAACATACCAAGGGCATTAAGGGGTGTCAATCAGGGACGAATGTCCCTCTCATGCGCCTCGATGCCGCCCGCGACGCCTTTCCTGGGCTCCCAGGGGGTCCGCCGAACCGGCTCCGAGCGGCGGGCTCGGAGCCCGCCACGGCGCCTCGGTCGCCCGTTCATACGGAGCGCTTCCGCCTCTGCCTGGCGTAGGAAGCGGGCACGCGCAGGCGCCGCTCGGCGTCGCGCGCGGCCAAGGCCGCCTGGATCTCCTGCAGCTCGCCGTACAGCTCGGTCAGCTCGTCGGCTGCCAGCCCGTCGCGCGCCAGCAGCTTCGTGAGCTCGTCGCGGCGCTCCGCCAGCCGCTTGCGGCCCTCCTCCTTCTGCCCTTCCAGCTGGAACTCGCGCAAGCGCGAGAGCGCCTTCGACAGCTGGTCCTCGACGTCGATGCGGGCATCGCCGTCGTCGTGCTGGCCGAAGAGGCGCTCGAACACGACCGAGCCCTCGTCCTGCTCGGAGTAGTCGGCCAGCAGCGCGTCGACGTCGTAGCCGAGCTCGGCCGCCTTGGAAGCGAAGCGCCGCAACGCGGAGCCTTCGTCCCCCTCCGCGTCCGGCAGCTCGGCCAGCACGCGCCCCAGGCGCGCCGACAGCTTGCGCGGCTCCATGAGCAGCAGCGCCACGACCTCCAGCTCGAGGCGCCGCGTCTGGTCGAGCGGCACCCGGCGCCGACGCAGGCCCTGCATCTCGGTGAGGCTGGTGGCCCGCCCGGCGCGGCTCGCCAGCCACTCGTCGAGCCGCTGTCCGTCGATGCCCAGGTGCTCGGTGACGAGGCGCCGCATCTCGGTGGCTACCGGGTCGAAGAGGTCGCGGGGGCGCAGCACGCTCTGCAGCTCCTCGAGGATGGCGCGCTGCCCTTCCAGGCTGCGGGCGTCGTAGCGCTCCACCACCCGCTGGAAGCGGAACTCGACCTCCGAGAGGCCGCCCCCCAGCGCCTGGCGGAACTCGTCGGCGTGCCCGCCCAGCACGGCGTCCGCCGGGTCCTTCCCGTGCGGCACCTGGATGGCGCTGACGAGGAAGCGCCGCGCGGCGGTCTGCTCGAGCCCAGCGAGGATGGCGCGCTGCCCGGCCTCGTCCGAGTCGAACGCCAGCTGCAGCCGCTTGACGTCGAGCCGGGCGAGCGCCTCGGAGTGCGCGGCCGTCAGGGCGGTGCCCAGCGCGGCCACGGCGTTCGGGAAGCCCGCCTGGTGCAGCGCGATGACGTCCATGTAGCCCTCGACGAGCAGCGCTTCGCCGCTGCGCCTTATCTCGCTCCTGGCCTTGTCGAGCGCGTACAGCAGCTCGCCCTTCCTGAACAGCTCCGACTCGGGGCTGTTCAGGTACTTGGGCGTGGCGTCGTCCAGCACGCGCCCCGCGAAGCCCACCAGGCGGCCCAAGGCGTCGCGGATCGGGAAGATCACGCGCCCGCGGAAGCGGTCGTAGCGCCGGCCGCGCTCGTTCTCGACCACCAGCCCGAGCGTCACCAGGTCGTCGGACGACACCCCCTTGGTCAGCGCGGCCTTCAGCAGGGCGTCCCACGAGTCGGGGGCGTAGCCGAGCTCGAAAGCGTCGATCGTCTCGCGCGTCAGGCCGCGACCTTCCAGGTAGTCGAGGGCGGGGCCGGCCAGGTTGGCGCGGAAGAAGTCGAGCGCCACCTTGTTGACGTCGAACAGGTCGCGCCGGTGGCCGTCCTTCGGCGATGGCGGGCCGACCTCGACCCCGGCGCGGTCGCCCAGCAGCTTCAGCGCCTCGGGGAACGACATCGAGCGGCTGCGCATCACGAAGTCGAACAGGTCGCCCTTCGCCTGGCAGCCGAAGCAGTAGAAGAAGCCGCGGTCGCGGTGGACGTGGAAGCTGGGGGTCTTCTCCTCGTGGAAGGGGCACAGGCCTTTCAGCTGCCCGCGACCGGCGGGCTTCAGCGCCACGACCTCGCCGACGACCTCGGCGATGTCCAGCCGTTCGCGGATCCTCTCCTTGGCCTCGGACATGCTCACCTTCCCGAAATCTCCCCTACCTATTTTATTGAGGGTAGAGCGGCAGGTGGCCGAGCGCGATTACGTCGCTGCGCGGCTCGCCCTCCGTGAACACCACGAGCGTGGCCACCACCTCGGCGCCGACGTCCGTGAGCAGGTCGACCAGGCCGTTCAGCGTGCCGCCCGTCGAGACGACGTCGTCCACGATGGCGACGCGCTTCCCTTCCAGCTTGGCGATGTCCGAGCCGTCGACGACGAGTTCCTGCGGCTTGCCGGTCGTGATGCTGATGACGGTCTTCTTGACGGAGCCCACCATGTATGGCTTCTCGGTCTTGCGCGCCACCACGTAGGGCAGCCCCGAGCGCACGCTCATGGCGTGGGCCAGCGGCACCGCCTTCACCTCGGGCGTCACCAGCGTCTGCACCCCGTGGGGCAGGCGCTTCACGAGTTCGTCGGCCGCCGCCTCGGTGAGCGCGGTGTCGCCGAGCAGGTTCAGCAGCGCCACCGAGACGCTGCCGACGTTGACCACCGGTAGGTCGCGCTCCTGATCGCCTACGCGGACCCTGTGAGTCTGCATCGAAGGACCCTCCTGGAGCGGGCCGGCACACCAGCCCGCGCAGCGCACGAGCGCGTGGCGCCGTGAGCCTGTAAAGCGTACCCCAAGCGGCAGCGCGTCGTAGTCCTCGGGAACGGCGCCTCCGAGGGGTCGTGGTAGGCTCGCGAGCGTGGATGAATCCCGTCTACGCCCCGCTTCTCTGGACGCTTACGTCGGCCAGGGGCGCCTCAAGCGCAAGCTCCAGGTCTACCTGGAGGCCGCACGCGACCGGCGCGAGGCGCTCGACCACGTGCTGCTCTACGGGCCGCCCGGCCTGGGCAAGACGACGCTGGCTCACATCATCGCCTACGAGCTGGGCGTCGGCATCCGCGTGACGTCGGGGCCGGCCATCGAGAAGCCCGGCGACCTCGCCGCCATCCTCACCAATGCGCTGGAGCCAGGCGACGTGCTGTTCATCGACGAGATCCACCGCTTAGGCAGGGTGGCCGAGGAGCACCTCTACCCGGCGATGGAGGACTTCAAGATCGACATCGTGCTGGGCCAGGGCCCGGCCGCGCGCTCCATCCGCCTCGAGCTGCCGCAGTTCACCCTCATCGGGGCCACCACCCGGCCGGGCCTGATAACGGGCCCGCTGCGCAGCCGCTTCGGCATCATCGAACACCTCGAGTACTACTCCGACGACGAGCTGGCGCTGGGCGTCAAGCGCGACGCCACCCAGTTCGGCTACGCGCTCGACGAGCAGGCGGCCCTGGAGATCGGCCACCGGGCGCGCGGCACGATGCGCGTCGCGAAGCGCCTGCTCAGGCGGGTGCGCGACTACGCGCAGGTGGCGGGCGACGACAGCATCTCGCTGGAACGGGCGCGCAGCGCGCTCGACGCGCTCGGCATCGACGCCGAGGGCCTCGACCGGCGCGACCGCGCCATCCTCTCCGCGATCGTCGAGAAGTTCGCCGGCGGGCCCGTCGGCCTCGACACGCTGTCCACCGCGGTCGGAGAAGACCGGGCCACGCTCGAGGAGGTCTACGAACCGTTCCTCATCCAGCGCGGCTTCCTGATGCGCACCCCCCGCGGGCGCGTCGCCACCGAGGCGGCCTACCTGCACCTGGGGCACGCGCCGCCGGCCCGCCCGCCGTCCGAGATCGGCCTCTTCGACGAGCAGACCGAGGGGGGCGCCGCGTGATCCAGGGGAGCCTCAAGAACCTGCCCCTGACCGACATGTTCCAGCTGATCGCGAACAGCCAGAAGACGGGGGTCATGACCCTGACGCGCTTCGAGTCGCGGGCGCGCATCTTCTTCGAGATGGGTCGCATCTCGTACGCCCACCTGACGCCGGGCAACCACCTGGGCGAGATCATGGTGCGCATGGAGCTGCTGACGTTCCGCGACGTGCAGGAGATGCTGAAGCGCCAGCGCAACGAGAGCCCCGGCACGCTGCTGGGGCGCATGGCCGTCGAGCTCGGCTACATAGAAGAGGACGACCTCGTGGCGGCCGTCGAGCTGCAGGCGCTGGAGGTGCTGTCGGAGCTGATGAGCTGGACGGACGGCAGCTTCGAGTTCACGGCCCCGCTCGCCAACGACACGCAGGTGCCGGCAGGCGACGGCATCGACGCCATGGCGCTCCTGATGCGCGTGGTGGCCGGCATGCACGAGTTCGGCGCCGGCGTCTCGCCCGACGCGGTCTTCCTGCGCAGCGGCGACCCCACCCTGGTCGAGCTGCCCGAGGGCGCCTGGGAGGTGCTGGGCCACGTCGACGGCCGGCGCTCGGCCCGGAGCATCGCCGCCGAGCTGGACATGAGCGAGAAGAAGGTGTACCACCTGCTCGCGCGCCTCGAAGAGCTGGGTGTGGCCGAGCTGGCGCCGTACCCGGCCGACGAGCCGCTCGTGCTGGTGGTGGCGCCGTCCGCCGCCCTGGCCCGGCTGCTGCGCCTGACGCTGCACCGCGCCGGCATGCGCGTCGAACTGGTCGAGGACTACCAGCAGACGCTCGGGCGGATCGAGAGCCATCATCCGCAGGCGCTGGTGGTCGACGAGGACGCCGACGGCGTCGCCTGGGACCTGGTACGCGACGTGCGCAGGAGCGGCGCGCACGGTCACCTGCCCGTCCTCCTGCTGGTGGACCGGCCGCCCAAGGCCGGCGTCTTCCGCCGCCTGCCGCGCGCCGACACGCTGCTGAAGCCGTTCCACGAGGCAGCGCTGCAGCAGCAGGTGAGCCGCCTGCTCGGCAGGGCGTTCTGACGCCAGTTTCCGTGGCTCGCCTGCCTGCCGCCGATCCCACCGCGGGCACTCAGGACCTCCACGGGAAGCGCGGATGAAGGTTCCGGAAGCTCCCCGACCGACCGCAGACGGCACATCCTTTTCGTGCTGGACGTATAGTATGGGCAGTGACGCCTACGTACGGCGCCTCGGCGCAGGTTTCAGGCTGAACGAGACGGGTGGGTAGTGCCGGTACCGACCGGACGCCTTCCCGTGCTCAGCAACCAAGACCTAAGGGAGGAAATACATGAAGAACCTATTCCGTCTTCTGCTCGCTGCTCTAGTGATCGGTGGCGCGGCCCACGCCCAACAGGAGTGGCCGGACCTGTCCGGTCAGTCCGTGCGCGTGGCCGGCGTCTGGTCCGGTGACGAGCAGGCCGCCTTCACCCAGGTCCTCGACGAGTTCTCCCGTCTGACCGGAGCCAACGTCGAGTTCTTCTCCACCGGCAACGACATCGCCACCGTGGTCGGCACGCAGCTCGAAGGCGGCTCCCCGCCCGACGTTGCGCTCCTGCCGCAGCCCGGCCTCCTCGTCGAGTTCGCCGAGCGCGGAGCGCTCGTCAGCATCGAGGAGTCCGTGGGCGACCTCATCGACCAGTACTACGCCGAGTCGTGGCGCGACCTCGGCAGCGTGGACGGCGAGCTGTACGGCGTCTGGTTCAAGGCCGCCAACAAGTCGCTCCTCTGGTACAACGCCGAGATCCTCGAGGCCGCAGGCGTAGAGCCCCCCACCACATGGGAAGAGTTCGCCGAAGCGTCTCAGGCCGTCTACGACGCCGGCGTGACCCCCATCTCCGTCGCCGGCGGCGACGGCTGGACGCTCACCGACTGGTTCGAGAACGTCTACGTGCGCACCGCTGGACCCGAGCTCTACGACCAGCTCACCAACCACGAGATCCCCTGGACCCATGAGAGCGTGCACGAAGCCCTGGGCTACCTCGCCGAGATCTGGCGCCACGAGTGGCTCGCCAACGGCCTTCAGGGCACCCTGGAAGCCGGCTTCCCCGTAGGCACGGTGCAGCCGTTCCTCGATACCCCGACCGCCGCCTTCGCCTACGGCGCCGACTTCTCCGCCGGCGTCATCGAAGCCGACACGAACGCCGAGCTCGGCACCACCGCCCAGTTCGTGGAGTTCCCCTCCGTCGCGGGCTCCGAGCCTGCCGTGATCGGTGGCGGCGACGTCGCCGTTCTCTTCACCGAGAACGAGGCCGCCGTCCAGCTCATGCGCTTCCTCGCCACCCCGGAGGCCGCCGAAGTCTGGGCCGCACTCGGTGGCTACACCTCCCCCAACCAGGGCGTCGACGTCTCCGTCTACCCCGACGAGGTCCTCCAGGCGTCCGCCGCGGCGCTGCAGGAGGCGGAAGTGTTCCGCTTCGACATGTCCGACCTGCAGCCCGCCGCGTTCGGCGGCACGAGCGGTCAGGGCATGTGGGGCCTGCTGGTCGAGTTCCTCCAGACCCACGATGTCGAGGGAACGGCCGCCCAGCTCGAGGCTGCAGCCGAAGCGGCCTTCCAGTAAGCAGTACGGTGTAGACTCGCCTCAATGGCGACAGCCACCACAAACTACCGCGCGCCCCGGAACCACTCGGGGCGCGCGGTCGTCCAGTTCCTCAAGATCGCCGCCTTCCTGGGTCCGGCGCTCGTGATCCTGGGCGCGCTTCTCGTCTATCCCATCATCTTCACGGGTGTCCGCAGCACGTTCGACATAACGGGGAACGAGTTCGTCGGCCTGTCGAACTACGAACGTATCTTCTCGCAACCCCGCACGCTTATCGCCGTCCGCAACAACCTCATCTGGGTCATCGTCGTGCCGGCCATCATCACCTCGCTGGGTCTCGTCTTCGCGGTGCTGTCGAACCGCCTCTCGTGGCGCTCGGCGTTCCGCGCGACCATCTTCCTCCCCCTCGTGGTCAGCGGCCTCGCGGCGGGCGTCACCTTCCGGTTCCTCTTCGCCGCCAGTCCGGAAGTCGGCACGGCCAACGCCATCGTTCAGAACCTGGTGCATATCTTCCAGCCGCCGGGCGACTACCCTGGCGCCCGCGCCTCGCGCGCCGCGCCGATGGAGCCGACGCCGGACGGCGGCTTCGTCACCACGGAGCCCACGTCCGAAGGCGGCACCCTCTTCCTGGGCCTGGTGGGGGTGCCGGCCCCGACCCTGCCCGACGAGGCCGTGGCCGCCGTCGCTCCGGCCCCCACGCCGGGGGCTCTGCAGGGCCTCGTCTGGCTCGACTTCTCGCCGGGCGGCACGGTCGGAGAGGTGGACGCCGCGGAGCGCGGCCTCCCGAACGTGGCCGTGCAACTGCTCAGGGACGACCAGCCCGTGGCCCGGACCGTCACCGACGGTTCCGGACGCTTCGACTTCGAGGTCGAGCCGGGCGCCGAGTACCACGTGCAGCTCGCCGCTTCCGCGTTCCGGCCCGCGTTCCCCGGCCTCGCCTGGCTCGGGCCCACCTTCATAACTATCTCGATCATGATCGCCTACATCTGGATGCAGACCGGCTTCGCGGTCGTGATCATCGGTGCCGGCCTCTCCAGCCTCGACGCCCAGCTCCAGGAGGCCGCCCGGGTCGACGGCGCCACCGAGCTCCAGGTCTTCCGCCACATCACCGTGCCGAGCCTCATACCGATCATCATGGTGGTGCTCGTCACCACCGTCATCAACGTTCTGAAGATCTTCGATCTCGTGTTCATCATCGCGCCGGAATCGATGCAGCCGTACGCGAACGTCCTCGCGCTCGAGATGTGGCGCGCGTCGTTCGGGGGCGCGAGGGACTTCGGGCTCGGCAGCGCCCTCGCCATGCTGCTGCTCGTGATGATCATCCCCGCGATGCTCTTCAACATCAGGAACTTCAGGAGGGGCGGATGACACGCGCGACCAGGTTGCTCTCGAACGGGGCGGTGCAGTTGGTGCTCATCGCCATCGCCGTCTTCTGGCTCATGCCGATCGTCGTGCTGTTCATCCAGTCGCTCCGCTCCCCTGGGGACATCTCGAACAGCGGCTGGTGGACGGCGTTGGCCAACCCCACCAGCCTGATCCTCGACAACTACCAGGCGCTGATCGCCAACCCGGACATCACCCGCGCGTTCTGGAACACCGTCTACATCACGGTGCCGGCCACCATCCTCGTGGTCGTCGTCGCCGCGAGCGCCGCCTACGCCCTCTCGTGGATCCGCTTCCCCGGCCGCGACCTGGTGCTCCTCGTCGTGGTCGGACTGCTCGTGGTGCCGCTCCAGATCGCCCTCATCCCCATCGCCCGGCTGTTCGGCGACATCGGCCTGTTCGGCACCATCCCAGGCGTGGTGCTCTTCCACGTGGGCTTCGGCCTGCCGTTCGCGATCTTCCTCCTCAGGAACTTCTTCGTCGGCATCCCCGGCGAGCTCCTGGAGTCGGCCCGGATGGACGGCGCCAACGACCTCCTGATCTTCGTCCGGATCCTGATGCCGCTGGCGCTGCCGGCCATCGCCTCGCTGACCATCTTCCAGTTCCTATGGGTGTGGAACGACCTGCTCGTGGCCATGGTGTTCGCCGACCCGGCGTCGGCCCCGCTTACCGCCGCCATCCAGCGCCAGACCCGCGCGTTCGGGCAGAACGTCGACGTCATCGCCCCCGGCGCCTTCCTGCAGATGGTGGTGCCGCTGATCGTCTTCTTCGCCTTCCAGCGCTACTTTGTGCAGGGCATCCTCGGCGGAGCCGTAAAGGGCTAGCCGGAAGCTACAGGGTCCAAGCTACAGGGCCCGCAGCCGCTCCGCGATCATCTCCACCGCTTCGGGGTTCGCCATGACCTCGACGTTGGGCACGCTCTGGCCGTTCACGAGGCGCGCCACGGCCAGCTCCATCGATTTCCCGCTACGCGTGCGCGGAAGCTGGGGCACGTCGATGACGCGTCTGGGCACGTGCCTGGGCGAGGCGTCCTTCCGGATGGCGGCCCGGATCCGCTGGATCAGGGCGTCGTCCAGCGCTGC
>CAZVCT010000057.1:0-15161 GCA_964625655.1 uncultured bacterium | reverse complement strand
GATGGAGCCCTTGTAGACTTCCTTCTCGCCGCGGATGAGGCGCGCCTTGGCGCCGCGCCGCATGAGGCCGTCGGTGACGTACGAGCCGGCGATGTTGCCGGAGCGCGGCACGTGGATGACCTGGCGGACCTCGGCGCGGCCGAGGGCGCGCTCCTCGAACTCGGGCTCGATCTGGCCGCGGATCATGCGCTGCACGTCCTCGACGAGTTCGTAGATGATCTTGTAGCTCTTGAGCGGTATGCCCTGGCGCTCGGCCGACTTGATGACGCTGCCCGGGGCGTTGACGCCGAACGCCATTACGGAGGCGTCGGCGGTGGAGGCCAGCAGCAGGTCCGACTCGGTGGGGGCGCCCACCTCGGCCAGCATGATCTCTACGTCGACCTCTTCGGTGCTCTCGGCTTCCTTCATCAGGACGCCCTTGATGGCCTCGAGCGAGCCTTGCGTGTCGGCGCGGAGCAGCAGGTTGATCGTCTTGGTGTTCGGCTTGCCGAACAGGTCGGCGAGGGTGACGTTCTTCTTGCCGATCACCTCGCGCTGGCTGTCCTCGCGGTCCGAGCGGCGCCCGGCGGCGAGCGCCTTGGCGGTCGCCTCGTCGGCGACGGCTTCGACGGGGTCGCCGGCCTGCGGCTGCTGCGAGAAGCCCAGCACCTGCACGGGCATGGAGGGGCCGGCCTTGTCGATGGCCTTGCCGTTGTAGTCGGTCAGGCGGCGGACCTTGGCCCACGCTTCGCCCGACACGATGTAGTCGGCGACGCGCAGCTCGCCTTCCTGCACGAGCACGGTGGCGAGCACGCCGGCGCGCTTGTCGAGCACCGACTCGATGATGATCCCGTTGGCGGGGCCGGTGTCGCGGGCGCGGAGCTCTTCCAGTTCGGCCACCAGCGAGAGCATCTCGAGCAGGTCGTCGATCCCCTGGCCCGTCTTGGCCGACAGGTCGACGGTGATGGTGTCGCCGCCGTACTCCTCGGGGATGAGGCCCTGCTGCATGAGGTCCTGCTTCACGCGGTCGGGGTTGGCCTGCGGCAGGTCGACCTTGTTGACCGCCACCACGATGGGCACCTGCGCCGCCTTGGCGTGGGCGATGGCTTCGCGCGTCTGCGGCATCACCGAGTCGTCGGCCGCCACCACGATGACGGCGATGTCGGTGGCGTTGGCGCCGCGCTGGCGGATGGTGGTGAAGGCCTCGTGGCCGGGCGTGTCTAGGAAGGTGACGATCCCGGTGGGCGTCTCGGCCTGGTAGGCGCCGATGTGCTGGGTGATACCACCGGCCTCGCGCTCTGCGACGCGCGTCTTGCGGATGGCGTCCAGCAGGCTCGTCTTGCCGTGGTCGACGTGGCCCATGACGGTCACGACGGGCGGGCGCAGCGGGGCTTGGGGCTCGTTGGACGCGGCCGCCTGGGGCGCGCTTGCCTCGTCGCTGGGCGCGGTGGCGGTGGCCGTAGCCGTTCCGCCGTCCGCAGCAGCCTGCGCGGCGGCCGGCTGGGCGCCGGGCTGGGCGGTTGCGCCCGCCGCATCTGCGGAACCGTTGCCGCTGGCGTCAGCGGACCCGCCACCGGCGGCGTCCGCCTCGACGAGCTGCTTGACCGTCTCGGCCGTGTCGGTGTCGAGGGTGCTGGAGTGCGACTTGTACTCCACCCCCATGTCATCGAGGATCGTGAGCAGGTCCTTGCTCTCGACCCCGAGTTCCTTCGCTAGTTGGTAGATCCTTACCTTATCGGACATCCATGCCTCCGTGATTCTCGTTCGTGATCGCGCTCGGGGCCCCATGACGGCCCGTGGCCAGCGCTTCGGCCAGCAGCTGTGCGACCTCTCGCGCCTGGCCCTTGAACGCCTGGCGCATACGCTTCTCGTCCTTGGCGCCCGCGCAGTCGCGGCACACCCAGGTGCCGCGGCCGCCGAGGCGCCGCGCTGGGTCGAGACGGACGACGTCGCCCTCGCGCACGAGGCGGATCAGCTCCGCCTGCGGCTGCGAGGCGCGGCAGACCACGCAGCGCCGCAACGGCACGTGCTTGGGCGTCGTCCGTCCCATGATCAGGAGGCCTGCTCCCCCTCGGCCACTTCTTCGGCGGCCTCGGCGGGTTCTTCGTCCGTGAGCTCGGCGGGCTCTTCGTCCATCAGGGCGCCGGACTCGTCCTCGTCGTCGACCTGCTCGGTGCCGAACGACTGGGCGTCTTCGGCGCCGACGGCTTCGGCCGTCTGCTCTTCGGGCGGGGCGCCGGTCTCGGCGTCCTCGACGAGCTCGGAGCCCTCGTCGTTAGACGGGGCGTCGCCCTCGCCCGTGGCGGGCGCCCGGAAGAGCGCGTCGAAGGCGGCGTGGCCCTTCTCCACCTGGGCGCCGTCCGCGAGGCGCGAGGCGGCCGCCTGCATGGCGGTGTCGAGGTCGGAGACCGACTCGGAGGGCTGCAGGTCGATCTTGTAGCCCGTCAGCTTGTGCGCCAGGCGCACGTTCTGGCCGCTCTTGCCGATCGCCAGCGAGAGCTGGTCGGAGGCGACGGTGACGCGCGCCGCCTTCTCTTCGGTATCGATCTCGATGTTGCCGACCTTGGCCGGCGAGAGCGCGTTGCGGATGAACTCGCGCGGGTTCCCGTCCCACTGGATGATGTCGACGCGTTCGCGCTGCAGCTCGGCGGTGACCGCCTGGATGCGGCTGCCGCGGTGGCCGATGCAGGCGCCGATCGGGTCGACGTTCGGGTTGTTGGAAGCCACCGCCACCTTCGAGCGCAGGCCGGCCTCGCGGGCGATGGCCTTCAGCTCGACGGTGCCGTCGGCGACCTCGGGGATCTCCTGGCGCATGAGGAACTCGAGAAGCTCGGGCGCGGCGCGCGACACGTGGATCGAGGGGCCGCGGGGCGACAGCTCGACCTTCTGGACGTACACCTTGAGGCGCATGCCCACCATGTAGCGCTCGCCGTGGATCTGCTCCTTGGACGGCATGATGGCCTCGCCGCGGCCCAGGTCGACGAAGACGTTGCGCTTGTTGTCGGTGCGGGCCACGACGCCGGTCATGATGTCGCCGGCGCGGTCCTTGTACTCCTCGAAGACGTAGGCGCGTTCGGCCTCGCGGATCTTCTGGGTGATCACCTGCTTGGTGGTCTGCACCGCGATGCGGGTGAACTTCTCTGGGTCGACGGGGAACTCCATCTCCATGCCCACCTCGACGCCATCGTCGAGCTCGAGCGCTTCCGTGACCGAGATCTCCTTGTCGGGCTCTTCGACCGTTTCGACCACACGGCGGATGACCATGATGTCCATCTCGCCGGTGTCGGTGTCGAGCTCCACCTCGATCTGCTTGCCCGGCATGACGTTGCGTTCGAACGCCTGCTCGAGGGCTTCCTCGAGGCTCGCCAGCAACTGATCCTTGTCGAGGTTGCGCTCTGCAGCCAGCATGTTGAGCGCGTCGACGAACTCTTTGTTCATAACTACTCCGTTCTATTCGGTTGTGTCGGCGCGCGGTAGGCCGCGGCCGGTCTCAGGTTTTCGCTCAGCGGGGTTCGCTGGGCCACTCCGCCAGGCGCGCGCTGTCGAGCTGCGCGACGCCGAGGGTGCGCTGTTCGCCGCTCACCTCGAAGGTGACGTCGTTGCCGTCGACCTGCACGATGCGGCCCTTGAACGTTTCGCCGTGGGCGCGCACCTTGACGAGCAGGCCGTGGAAGCGTTGGAAGTGGCGCGGCGTGACCAACGGCCGCTCGGAGCCCGGCGACTCGACCTCGAGCCGGTACGGCGTCTGGAACGGGTCCAGACGGTCGAGTTCCAGGCCGAACACCTCGGAAGCGCGCTCGACGTCTTCCATCGAGACGACCTCCTCGTCGAGGCGATCGATGCGCAGCAGCACGCGACGCGACTTGCCGGAGGAGCCGATGTCCAGTTCCAGCACCTCGTAGCCCAGCGGCGTCAGTACATCGGTGGCTGCTTGCGCAAGATCCATGCTACCTCCCTGCCCCAACGAAAATGGGTGGGTTCCCGAACCCACCCGCCTAACCCGTGTCGGGACGTTTGCCGCCCGCTAGTTTAGCGCTCTCGTGCGGTTTTCCGCAACCTTCAGGCTACGTCGGGGTTACGTACGCGCTGGCCACGGGGCCCGGTACGGGTATGGGTCCGGGTTACGTGGGGCCGATACGGCAGGAACGGCCCAGCGGCCTCGTTCCCGCCGGTCGGCGCGAACGGGGCGCTACACTCCGGGCGTGAAGGACGACGAGCGCAACGACGAACTGCCCGGATCTGCTCCTGACCGAGGCACGGACCTGCCGCCGGAGCTCCGTGACGAGGAAGCCGATGCGCCGCTCAAGGAGGGCGCGTTCGGGGAGGCCATCAGGGCCGCGCCCGAACTGGCCGACATCGCCGTATCGCTGCTCCTGACGGCGTTCCCGCGCGTGACACTCATGCGGGCCGCCGAGGGGCGCCTCGCGGCGCTATACACCGACCCGCCGCTCACGAAGGCCGAGCGCCGGCGCCTGCTGGGCTACCTCTTCGAGCTCGTCGAGCGCCCCGAGTGGCGCTCGCGCCACGCCGTCGCCCGCGAGGTGACCGACGTGAAGAGCACGCGCCTCGAGCTGCTGCTGCCGCTTGCGCCCGAGACGTACGACGGCGGCGAGGCGGTGGTGGGCCCCTTCGCCTCCCAAGAGGAGGCGCACGCCTGGGGCTCGGGCGTCGCCGAGACGGGGCTGGCTTTCGACACGCTGCCGAGCTGGGACGCTTACCTCGTGGACCTCTTCCAACTTGGCCAGCTGCTTGACGACTGAACGGCCCGCCCGGAACGAGGGTGGAGGTCGGCGGAACGCGTTGACACCGCCTCTCGCGCCGCCTTAGACTCGCGTCCATGAGAAGCCCCGCGGCTTCCCGCGCCTTTACCCGCTAGCGTAGGGCCAGTCCCTGCGCTGTCATCACCACTGCCCGCTCGGGGCGGTGGTTTTTTCGTGAAGGCGGCCGGACGCTCCTCCGGGCGATCACGCCAGGGAGCGGCCGGCGGGCCCGGACGGGCCGCGCGGCGAGAGGACGGATGCGATGACTGACGGTTCGGAGAGCGACCGGCACGACCAGGCGGGAAGCGCCGGCGAGGGCGGTGCGGCCGACGCCGGCGTGGCCCGTTGGCTGGAAGCGATAGCGGCGAGCGAGGACGTGGCCGCCCTGCAGGAGCTGCGCGTGAAGCTGCTGGGGAAGAAGGGCGAGATCACCCAGCGCCTCAAGGCGCTCGGGCAGCTGGAACCGGACGCGCGCCGCGAGGCGGGCCGCCAGGTGAACCTGCTTAAGGGCAGGGTGGAGGAAGCGCTCGAGGCGCGCCGCGCCGAGCTCGAGCAGCAGCGGCTGGCGGCGCAGCTGGCCGAGGAGCGCGTCGACGTCACCCTGCCCGGCACCCGTCCGCCGCAGGGCGGGCTGCACCTGCTGACGCTCGTCACCCAGCGGCTGCTGGACGTCTTCCGCAGCCTCGGTTACGAGGTCGTGACGGGTCCCGAGCTCGAGACCGACTATTACAACTTCGAGGCGCTCAACTTCCCGCCCGACCACCCGGCGCGCGACACCCAGGACACCTTCTGGACGACGGACGGCCGCCTGCTGCGCACCCACACGAGCCCCATGCAGGTGCGCTACATGGAGAGCAACAAGCCGCCCTTCAAGGTGGTCGTGCCGGGCAAGGTGTTCCGCAACGAGGCCGTCGACGTGACGCACGAGGCGCAGTTCAACCAGCTCGAGGCGCTGGTGGTGGGCGAGCGCGTCACGATGGCCGACCTGCGCGGCGCCATCGACGAGATGGCGCAGGCCCTGATCGGGCCCGGCACCCGCACGCGGCTGCAGCCGACCTACTTCCCGTTCGTCGAGCCCGGCGCCGAGTTCGCGATCTGGTGGACGAACCCGCGCAGCGGCCGTGAGGAGTGGCTCGAGCTGGGCGGCTGCGGCATGGTGCACCCGAAGGTATTCGAGGCCGCCGGCTACGAGGGCGTCACTGGCTTCGCGTTCGGCTTCGGCATCGAGCGCCTGGCGCTGGTGCCCTACGCCATCCCCGACATCCGCTACTTCTACCAGGGCGACATGCGCGTCCTGGAGCAGTTCCGGGGCGTCCTGTGAAGGTACCGCTCGGCTGGTTGCAGAAGTTCTTCGATACGCCGCTGCCCGAGGTGGACCGCCTCGTCGAACTGCTCGACGGCCTGGGCCTGGCCGTCGAGGACGTCACCGAGCTCCCCGGCGCGCCCGGCAACGTCGTGGTGGCCGAGGTTCTCTCCGCGGCGCCCATCCAAGGTTCCGACAACCTGCAGAAGGTGGAGGTGACCGACGGTACCCGCCGCCTGCAGGTGGTGTGCGGCGCGCCCAACGTGGCCAAAGGCCAGCGCACGGCGCTGGCGCTGCCGGGCGCCGTGCTGCCCGGCCTGCCCGGCGCAACGGTGGGGGAGCGCGAGATGCTGGGCGTCAGCAGCCAGGGCGTGCTGGCCAGCCCGCGCGAGCTGGGCCTCTTCGAGCACGCCGGCGGCCTCATCAGCTTCGGCAGCGACGCGGAAGTCGGCGCTTCTCTTGCGCAGCTCTGGGCGCCCGAGACGGTCCTCGAGCTGGAGCTGACCCCCAACCGCGCCGACGCCTTCTCGCTGCTGGGCGTGGCGCGCGACCTGGCCGCCAAGCTGGGCGTCGACTACCACCACCCCGCACTGGGCTACGCCGCCGGCGACCCGGAGGGCGACGACGGCCTGACCATCGAGGTGGACGACCCGGCGGGCGCGCCGCGCTTCACCCTCCGTGCGGTTCGCGGCGCCACGGTGGGCCCCAGCCCCATCTGGCTGCAGCGCTCGCTGGCAGCGCTCGGCCTCAGGCCGCGCAACAACCTGGTGGACGTCACGAACTACGTCACCTTCGAGCTCGGGCAGCCGTCCCACGCCTACGACATGGCGCACCTGGGCGGCGGCGTCGTACAGGTGCGGCGCGCCCGGCCCGGTGAACGGCTCGAGCTGCTGACCGAGGAGAGCGTCGAACTGGACGCCGCCGACCTGGTAATCGCCACCCCCGGCGCGGACGGCACGTCGGTCGCCATCGGCCTGGCGGGGGTCATGGGCGGCCTCGCGGGCAGCGTCACGGGGCAGACCACCGACGTGGCGCTCGAGGTCGCGTTCTTCGACCCCGTCACGGTGCGGCGCACCGCGCAGCGGCACAAGCTGATCACCGACGCGCGCACCCGCTTCGAGCGCGGCGTCGACCCGAACCTGCAGGAGCTGGCCTCCGCGCGCACCGCGGCGCTGATGGCCGAGGTGGCGGGCGGCCGCGTCGACGACGCCGTGACGCTCTTCGGCCGCAGCATCGAGCGCCCCGAGATCGCCTACCGGCCGTCGCGCGTGCAGTTCCTGATGGACTTCGAGGTGCCTCGCAGCGACCAGCGGCGCTACCTGAAGGCGCTGGGCTGCCGCCTCGAGGAGGACGGCCCCGAGGCGTGGCGCGTGCGGCCGCCCAGCTGGCGCTTCGACATGAGCATCGAGGAGGACGTCGTCGAGGAGATGGCGCGCCTGCACGGCTACGAGCACATCGGCCAGAGCGTGCCCGACATGCACTTCGTGCCGCCCGCCGGCGACCCGACGCACTTCGAGCTGAAGCTGCGCCTGGCAGCCAACGGGCTGCAGGAGAGCATCTCGTACGTCTTCACGGGCGAGGCCGAGCTGAAGCGCGCCAACGCGCCCGCGGCCGTGGTCCACCTGTCGGAGCCGCAGGGCGTCGAGCGCGGCGTGCTGCGCACGGCCCTCTACCCGGGCCTCCTGGCGGCCGCCGTCACCAACGCCCGCCAGCCCGCCCTCGGGCTGTTCGAGGTGGGGCGCGTCTTCGGCGCGCAGGAGGAGGAGCGCCTGGCGCTGCTCGTGCGCGGCCCGCGCGCCTCCAGCGGCTGGGGCCCCTCGCTCGCCGGCGACTTCTTCGCCCTCAAGGGGATCCTGGAGGGGCTGGCCGGCATGGTCGGCGCCGAGCTGGGCATGGAGCCCACGCAGGAGGCGCCGTTCCTGCACCCGGGCGTGGCCGCCAAGGTGACGTGGAACGGCGAGCACGTCGGCTACGCCGGGCGCCTGCACCCCGAGGTGGCGGCGCGCTACGAGCTGGGGGAGGCGTACCTGGCCGAGCTGCGCCTGCCCCTGCCAGGGCGCGTCATCCGCTTCTCGTCCATCAACCGCCAGCCCTACGCCGAGCGCGACCTGGCCGTCATCGCGCCTGCAGACGTCACGTACGCCGAGCTCGGGCGGCTCTGCTCTGAGGCCGCGGGTCCGCTGCTCGCCACGCTCGAGCCCTTCGACGTCTACCAGGGCGGCCAGCTGCCCGAGGGAAGCCGCAGTGTGGCGCTGCGCTTCCGCTTCCAGGCCGACAGCCGCGCCCTGACGGACGCCGAGGTGGACGAGCTTATGGAGAATGTCATCCAGGCCGTCAGGGGCGCGGGCTACGATGTCCGCGCATGATCTCCCTAGAGTTCACGTGGGTCGACGCGCTGCTGATCGCCATGGTGGCGATCCTGACCGCCATGGGGGCCAAGCGCCGCCTGGGCGGGCTGGTGGTCGGGCTCGGCAGCGTGCTGCTGCTGCGCCCGCTGGTGGTGGTGGGCGCGCGCGGCGCGCTCGTGGCGCTGGTGGCGGCTCTGCTGGGCGGGGTGCTGCTGGCGCTGATCGGTAGGCGCCTCGCGCTGCCCGGCCTACGGCAACGTTGGCCCACGGCGGTGCTCGGCGGCGTCGGAGGCTTCGCGCTCGGCGCCGCCATGCTCTTCGCCCTCGTCACGTCGCTGCCCATCGAGCGCAACGCCGCCAACCCCCGCGAGATCTACTACCCCCCGCGCGACCTGCCGTGGAACCTGTCGGTGACACTGCAACGCTCACCTCTAGTGACGCTGGGTAGAAGTATCCTGCTGTATCCGCTGCTTCCGGAGCCGGAACAGGAGGCCGAGCGGCGCGCCCTGCAGGGCCTCAGGTCCTGGTTCGTAGAGGGCGAGCCGTGGAACTGAGGGTAAGCGCCGACTAGCGCCGCACCCGCAGGGAACGCAGCGGACTGACGAGCGGGAGTGCCCGCTTCGAAGGGGGTGATGCCGGAGAACCAGCAGCAAGGACGCCGAGGTAGCGCAAGCCCAAGCCGGTCGCGGTAACGCGCCGCTTGGTGACGAGGTGGAGGGCCTTCGGGTCGTCATAGCCACGAGCAGAAGCAGGAACGTGGCAGCGAAGCCGAAGGGCAGGTTCGGGCGGCGAGAGCCCCCGGTCCGAAAGCGCGAGCGAGGTAGGTGGCCTACCGAAAGCAGTTGCCACCCCTCACAAGTCTGCGGGCCCCTCCTGAGACGTACCCCCTCACTCGAGCCCGTCCGGGGTTTTCACAAGACAGTCTGGTAGCCGCGTCGGGACGCTCCGCCCGCCGGGTCGCCGTAGCTCTGCGTCTTGAACACTTTCCGGAAAGGCGACTTCTTATGTGTGGAATCGTAGGTTACGTGGGCGGCCGTGAGGCTGCCGGAGTGATACTGGACGGCCTGTCGCGGCTCGAGTACCGCGGTTACGACTCGGCGGGCCTCGTCATCAACGACCTCAAACCCGGCTCGAAGGACGGCACCAGCCGCGCGCCCCACGCGCTGCAGGTGGTGAAGCGGGCCGGCAAGCTTTCGGCGCTGCGCGACGCGGTGGCCGAGACGACCTTCGTCGGCAGCGTCGGCCTGGGCCACACCCGCTGGGCGACCCACGGCCGCCCCAACGACGTCAACGCCCACCCCCACCTCTCGGAGGACGGCCGCCTGGCGGTCATCCACAACGGCATCATCGAGAACTACGTCGAGCTGCGCGACCGCCTGTCGGCCGCCGGCCACACGTTCCTCTCGGAGACCGACACCGAGGTGCTCGTGCACCTGGTGGAGGAGAGCTACGACGCGCAGGTGGCGGCCGTAGGCGAAGCCGACCTGGCGCAGGCCGTGCGCGAAGCGCTGTCGCACGTCGAGGGCGCCTACGCCCTGGTGGTGGCGCACGCCGACCAGGACCACCTGGTGGCCGCGCGCCACACGAGCCCGCTGGTGGTGGGGCTGGGCGAAGGCGAGAACTACCTCGCCAGCGACGTGCCCGCCCTTCTGCCCTACACCCGCTCGGTGCTCTACCTGCTGGACGGCGACGTCGCCGAGATCCGCCAGGAGGGCGTGCGCGTGACGGGCCTGGACGGCGCGCCGCGCGAGCGCAACACAGACACCGTCGAGTGGGACGCGGAGGCCGCCGAGAAGGGCGGCTACGCGCACTACATGCTGAAGGAGATCTACGAGCAACCCACGGTGCTGCAGAACACGCTGGGCGGGCGCCTGGCGCGCAGCGGCACCGACGTCGAGCTGGACCTGGGCCTCGACCCGCTCTCGATCGACCGCGTGGTGATAACGGCCGCCGGCACCGCCGCCTACGCCGGCGAGGTGGGCGCGGCGCTGCTGCGGCGCCTGGCCCGGCTGGGCGCCACCGTCGAGGTGGCGTCGGAGTTCCGCTACGGCGAGCCCGTCGTCGACGAGCGCACCCTCTGCGTGGTCGTCTCGCAGTCCGGCGAGACGATCGACACGCTGGAAGCCCTGCGCGAGGCGAAGCGGCGCGGCGCCCGCACCCTGGCGGTCCTGAACGTCAAGGGCTCCAGCATCAGCCGCGAGGCCGACGACGTGCTGTACATCCACGCGGGACCCGAGATCGGCGTGGCCAGCACCAAGGCCTACACGGGCATGGTGGCCGCCTTCGCGCTGCTGGCCGTGTGGTTCGGCCGCGCCCGCGGCACCCTGCCCGACGACGAGGCGCGCGCCCTGGTCCAGGGCCTTCGCGAGCTGCCCAACAACGTCGCCAGCGCCCTGAAGCGCCGCGACGAGGTGGCGGCGGTGGCCCAGACGATGCTGGGCGCCCGCAGCGCGCTCTACCTGGGGCGCGGCGTCAACTTCCCCACGGCGCTCGAAGGTGCGCTCAAGCTGAAGGAGATCAGCTACATCCACGCCGAGGCGTACCCCACGGGCGAGATGAAGCACGGCCCCATCGCGCTGATCGACGAGGAGCTGCCCGTGGTGGTGGTGGCGACCGGTGCGTCGCTGCTCGAGAAGACCATCTCGAACATCCAGGAGGTGCGCGCCCGCGACGGCGTGGTGATCGCGGTGGCCGAAGAGGACGACGAGCGCGTGGCCGCCCACGCCCAGCACGTGCTGCGCGTGCCGCGCACGCTGGAGGCGCTGGCCCCGATCGTCGACGTCATCCCGCTGCAGCTGCTGGCTTACGAGGTGGCGAACCGCCTGGGCCGCGACGTCGATCAGCCGAGGAACCTGGCCAAATCGGTGACCGTCGAATGAACCAGGTCGAGCGAGCCGAGTAGCTCGAGCTCGTTCGGATCAGCTGGAACGCTCGTACCAGCCTGCGCGCGACGGGTCAGAGGTAGCCCGTCG
This sequence comes from uncultured bacterium, assembly GCA_964625655.1. Classification (GTDB taxonomy): domain Bacteria; phylum Deinococcota; class Deinococci; order Deinococcales; family Trueperaceae; genus JAAYYF01. The sequence goes on along the minus strand of CAZVCT010000057.1, from coordinate 3,799 downwards.
CGCGCAGCAACACGTAGACACCCAGCGCGATGAGGCCGTAGATGATCCACTTGAAGTACTTCGAGAAGTTCGGGCCCGCCCACTTGCCGATGTTCTCGCGCGCCTCCGCCACCTCGTGCCGGCGCTGGGTCTTCTGGGCGCGCCGCAGCGAGCGCACGCTCTTCGACAACTGCCCCTTCTTCCGGTAGGCCACGCCCAGGTTGTGGTGCGCGTTCGGGAAGTCCTCGTCCAGCTTCAGCGCCCGCTGGTACAGCTCGATGGCCTCGTCCACGTGCTCCTCCTCGAGCAGCACGTTGCCCAGGTTGGTGAGGGCGCGGTAATGCTTCGGGTCGAGCTCGATGGCGCGCTCGAAGTGCTGCATGGCGGCCGCCGGGTCGGACTCGTAGATGTGGCAGGTGCCCAGCTGCGACAGCTTCTCGGCCTCGAACCAGGTGCCTTCCAGCGTCTCGAGCAGTTCGCGGGCGCGGTCGGGCTTGCGCAGGTCGAGCGCCGAGGCCGACGACTTCAGGATGCCCAGGTCCTCGATCAGCTCGTCCCACGGCACGAACGCAGGGCGATCCTCCATGCGCTCGATGCGGTCGGCGGCGCGCCCGTAGGAGCGTTCGCGCACGAGCTCGAACACGTCGACCAGCGCGTTCAGGCCGGCCCGCACCGTCGGGTCGGGGGCGCCCGTGATTATGTACGCGTTGCGCGCCGCCTCGAAGCGGCGCTGGGCGACCAGCTGCAGCCACTCGGGGCCGGCTTCGGTGTCGGCCGGCGCTTCGTCGTCCATGACTTCCGGCTCGTCGTCGTTGAGGGCGCCGCGCAAGGCGTCGTCGGGCACGTCAGGGGGAACGGTTCCGCTCACGGGTAAGACGGTAGCACGCTCTTGTAGAGCGCCGCATAGCGCCTCGCCGACGCCTCCCACGACAGGTCCTGGCGCATGCCTGCCAGCTGCATCTCGCGCCAGGCGGGGGTGCCGTAGGCGCGCAGCGCCTCGCCCGCGGCCCACAGCAGACCCTCGGGGGTGGCGTGCTCGAACACGAAGCCGGTGCGGGCGTGCGCCACCGTGTCCTTCAGGCCGCCGGTGGCGCGCACGAGCGGCACCGTGCCGTAGCGCATGGCGATCATCTGCGAGAGGCCGCACGGCTCGAAGCGGCTGGGCACCGCCAGCGCGTCGGCGCCACCGTAGATGCTGCGCGCCAGCGCCTCGTCGTAGCCCACCACCGCGGCGATGGCGCCGGGCCGCCCCTCTGCCAGCGCGGCAACGGCCTGCTCCAGCCGCGGGTCGCCCGTACCCAGCAGCACGAGCCCCCAGCCCGCGGCCACGAGGCGCTCGGCGGCCTGCACCACCAGGTCGATCCCCTTCTGCTCCGCGAAGCGCGACACCACGCCCAGCAGGGGGCGCTCCTCCAGCCCGAAGCGCTGCTGCAGGTGCTCCTTCGCCGCCTGCTTCCCCGTCAGGTCGTAGTCCGAGTAGGGGCGCGGCAGGTGCGGATCGGTGGCGGGGTCCCACTCCTCGACGTCGATGCCGTTCAGGATCCCCACCAGCTTGCCCGCCACCGCCCTGAAGGTGCCATCGAGGGTGAAGCCGTACTCGGGCTGCTGCAGCTCCTGCGCGTAAGTGGGGCTGACGGTGGTGACGCGCGTGGCGTACCCCACGCCCGCCTGCATGGCGTTCGCGGCGCCGAAATGGTCGAGGTAGCCCTTCGCCACGTCGGTTCCCAGCCGCAACCAGTGGAGGGTGGCGTTCATCTCCGACTCGCCCTGGTACTGCACGTTGTGGACGGTGAAGACGCTGGGCAGCCCCGGGAAGCCCTTCGGCAGGTGCCAGCCGCGCTGCAGCAGCAGCGGCAGGTAGCCCGTGTGCCAGTCGTGGGCGTGCAGCACGTGGGGGGCGAAGCCGAGCCGCTCCGCCACCTGCGGCACCGCGCGCGAGAAGCGGGCGAAGCGGCGCGCGTCGTCGGGGTAGCCGTAGAGGCGCGGGCGCGAGAAGTCGGGGTGGCCCACGAAGGCGTAGCGCACCCCGTTACGCTCCAGGGTGCCGACGCCCACCGGCTCGGCGCCGCCGTCGAACGGCACCTGCACGTCGCCGATCCAGTAGGGCGCCGGGTCCGTCGGCACCGAGCGGTACCAGGGCGTTACTACCAGCACCTCGTGGCCCAGCCGCGCCAGGGCGCGCGGCAGCGCCGCCGCGACGTCGCCCAGCCCGCCGGTCTTGCTGAAGGGCGCCACCTCGGCGCTGGGGAACAGGATGCGCATCCCGTCAAGGTTAGCCGAGGCGGAGGCCGGCGCACGGCGAAGCGTCGCGGCGCCGTGCGCCGCGCACGGCCGCGGCGGGGTAGGGTGCGGCGCGACGCTTGATAACCACCCCTCATGGCGGTGGCACATATACTCACTCCAGCTAGCGCCCAGCAAGCGCCTTTGGGAGGCTAAATGAAGCGCAGATGGTACATCCTCGGCCTGGGGGCTCTCGTGGCCTTCACCATGGTCGTGAACGCACAGCTCGGCAGGGACTACACGAACGAGTTCCTCGGCAGCTCCACCGGCAGGGCGCTCATGCAGGCGTACGGCGCCATCAAGAGCGGCTACCTCACCGAGGTTGACGACGAGACCTTGATCCGCGGCGCCATCACCGGCATGGTGCAGTCGCTCGACGATCAGTTCAGCACCTACGTCGAGCCGAAGGCGGCCGCCCGCGACCGCCAGGACAGCAGCGGCTCGTTCGGCGGCATCGGCGCGGTGCTCACCGCGCATGACCGCACGACCGGCAAGGGCGTCGAGATCCTCACCGTCTACCAGGGCAGCCCGGCCTCCGAGGCGGGCCTGCGCCGCGGCGACGTCTTCCTGGAAGTCGACGGCATCGACGTGAGCGAGATGACGGCCAGCGAGGTCGCCGACCTCGTGCGCGGCCGTGAAGGCACCGACGTGAACATCATCATGAACCGCCCCGGCGAGGACGCGCCGCTGGCGTTCTCCATCACCCGTGGCGTCATCGAGATCGTGGACGTCAGCAGCACCATGCTGCCTGACGGCGTGGGCTACGTCGCCCTCAGCTCGTTCAACAACCGCCTGCTCACCGACCAGATGGTCGAACAGATCGACGCCCTCATCGAGCAGGGCGCCACCTCGCTCGTGCTCGACCTGCGCGACAACCCTGGCGGCCTCCTGCCGCAGGCCGTCTACGTCGCCGACGAGTTCCTCGACGAGGGCCCCATCGTCTACCAGCGTTCGCGCGGCATCACGCAGCTGTACGCGGCGGCCCAGAGCGGCTCGTACGATCTGCCCCTGGTGGTGCTGGTGAACGAGAACTCGGCCTCCGCTTCCGAGATCGTGGCCGGCGCGCTGCAGCAGAGCGGCCGCGCGGTCGTGATCGGCGAGCAGACGTTCGGCAAGGGCGTGGGCCAGACGGTCATCTCGCTCTCGGACGGCAGCCAGCTGCAGTACGTCTCGTTCGAGTGGCTGACCCCCGACCGCAGCAGCATCGCCGAAGCGGGCGTCACCCCCGACCTGATCGTTCCGGACACGCGCTTCCCGAACACCATCGTCGCTGACGGCCGCGGGCTCGACCCGGGCCAGTCGGTGCAGCTGGTGGTGGACGGCAACGTGATCGGCGAAGCGGTCGCTGACGAGGACGGCATCTTCAGCATCATCGCGCTGGGCGAACTGCCCGAGACGAGCGCGGTCCAGGGCGAGGCCCTGGTCGACCTCGAGAGCGACGCCGTGCTGCGTGCTGCGATGGACGTGCTGCGCGACGGTATCGAAGCGGCGGGAGCGGCGGCGGACTGAGGTCGCTCTCTTCGGCGCGGGCTGGACCCGG
>CAZVCT010000056.1:0-15501 GCA_964625655.1 uncultured bacterium | reverse complement strand
GCCAGTACTGGAATACCTGTACCAACATGGATACCACATAGTAGACGAGCACGCCCGCCGGGAAGTTGACGATGATGAAGACGAAGACGACGTTGATGATCATCGACTGGCGCAGCATCTGCGGGTTGCCGCGCGCCGAGAAGTACGAGGTCGCCAGCATCACGAGCACGTAGAGGACGGGCAGGATGTAGTACGGGTCGGCGCGTCCCAGATCGGGCAGCCAGAGGAAGCCCTCGTTGAACTCGAAGTTCACGAACACGCGCCACAGGATGATGAACAGCGGCATCTGCAGCAGGATCGGCAGACAGCCGCCGGCAGGGTTCACCCCCGCCTCCCTGTACAGCGCCATAGTCTCCTGCGTCAGCTTCTCGCGGTCGTCCTTGTACTTGCGCTGCAGCTCCTGCAGCTTGGGCTGCAGCCGCTGCATGCCGAACATCGACTTCGTCTGGGTGGTGATGAGCGGCCACACGAGCACGCGGAAGAGCAGCGTCAGGACGATGATCGAGAGGCCCCAGCTGGGCACGTACTGGTGGATGAACTCGAGCACCTGCACCACGAGCAGCGAGAGGCGGCCCAGGATGTTGGGGCGGAAGAGCCCTGGCAGCTCCAGGTAGCCCTCCTGGTGGTAGCGCACCAGCTCGTTGTGGCCGGCGTAGAGGCTGGCCGACACGCGCGCGCTAGCGCCCTCGCCGGCCGGGATCTGCGTCTGGAAGGTGGCGAGGTTGGGCCGCAGGTAGCCCGCCTGCAACGTGTCGCCCGTGACGCCCGGCACCATGACGATGGCGTAGCCGCGGTTGTTGTCGTTCTGCTGCAACGACACGTAGGTGGGCTGCTCGAAGGTGCCCTCGGGCGGGTTGAGCGTGAAGGTGTCGCCGTGCCCGACCTTCACCGTCGGGTTGGCGGTGCGCCCGATGCCCGGCGTGGCCAGCTGGACGATAGCGGGCTCGTCGCCGCTCAGGCGCGTCACCTCGAGCGCCACGTCGAACGTGTCGACGCCGTTGCGCAGGGTGATGCGCCGCTCGACCACGAACGCGCCGGCTTCGCCCTCGTAGGTGGCGTCGTAGGTGCCCACCCAGAGGCCGTCGCCGTTGCGCGACCAGTCGCCGCTGCCGTCCTCCGCCTCGAGGTAGTCGCCGTTCACGAGGAAGGCGAGGCCCGGGATGGGGGCGTCGAACGGCACCAGGTTCGTGTTGGTGTCGAGGTTGTAGTTGTTGATGTTCTGGCCGCGCTGCTGCTTGGCGAACGCGGCGGCCAGCTCGCCGGTGGGCGTGAAGAAGTAGTCGACGCCCTTGCCGGCGATGAGGGTCAGCTCGGAATCACCCAGGTCGCAGAAGAACGAGGGAGCGGGGCCGCCGCAGGTGGCCTGCACCTTGTCGAGATTGTTGAACTCGGAGACGGAGAAGCTGCTGGCTTCGGTGACGAGCTGGGCGGACGCGGCGGGCGCCCAGGCGAGCGCGGCCGACGCCAGGATCGCCAGCAGCAGGGTACGGAACGGTTTCAAGGTGCCTCCGGGGAGGTGTCGGTGCGGTGCGACACTTGGTGATCGGAGCGGCGCGGGGCGTTGCGCCCCTCGCTCCGGCGCGGCGGCACGGGATCGAAGCCGCCGGGGTGGAACGGGTGACAGCGCAGGACGCGCCAGATCCCCATGAGGGTGCCCTTCAGCACCCCGTGCGTCTCGATCGCCTCGATGGCGTACGAGCTGCAGGTGGGGTGGAAGCGGCAACTGGGGGCGCCCTTGAGGGGCGACAGGTAACGCTGGTACGCCTTCAGGGGCCACACGGCGGCGGCCCGCAGGCGGGTTGTTCTACGTTCGCTCACGCTAGCAGCGAGGCGCGGCCGAGCGCCGCCGTCAGGGAGCGCTCGAGCTCGTGATAGTCGGCTTCGGCGGCGCTGGGCCGCGCGATGACGAGCAGGTCCAGCGAGGGGCGCGAGCCGGACATGGCCGCCTCGACCACCGGCTGGCGCAGCTGCTCGCGCAGCGCCTCACGCAGGCGCCGGCGCACGCGGTTGCGCACCACGGCCTTGCCGACCTTGCGGCTCACCACGATGCCAACCCGCACTTCTCCGTGCCTGGTCGGGCGCCAACGTATGGTGACGTGCTTGCTGCCACCGCTCTGCCCCTTACGTAGTCGCTGGAAGGCGCGGTCCCCGCTCAGGGAGCGGATGACCGCGACGCTGCTCAGCGATCCGATACCGAGAGGCGCTTGCGACCCTTGGCGCGACGCCGCTTGATGACGTTGCGGCCACCCGGGGTCGCCATGCGCGCGCGGAAGCCGTGCGTCTTGGCACGCTTGCGGCGGTTGGGCTGATAAGTCCGCTTCATGGTCTCTCCTTCCAGTTTCCTGGTGTCATGTGAACAGGCCCGGGGCCGGCTTCCAGCCTGGGGGCGCGGTTTCGCTTCGGTGAGGAGGCGTTGCGAGCCACGGCGAGCCCGCCGTCCGGGCCGGACGGTCAAGCCGGAGAAGCATAGCACATGCGCCGGAGCGTAACCAGAGTGGGAAGAACGCGCCTGGGGCCATCTGAATCGACGAGTACGCGCCTGGCCTGCGGCTCGTCAGGGAGCGGTGATACGCAGCGGGTCGCCGCCCGGAACCGAGGGTGAACGGAGCCGGTCTTCAGCCGGTAACCAGCCCATGCGCCACGGTGAGAAGCGCCCGATCGCTGCCGTGCCGACCCATCATCTGCACCCCCAGCGGCAGGCCGCCTTCACCCGCGCCGAAGGGCACGCTCAGCGCCGGCAGGCCCGCCAGGTTCGCGAGCGAGGTGGCCATGTCGGTGAGCAAAGGTTCGCCCGAGAAGCGCGAAGCGAACCCCTCGGCGCCGTCCAGCGGGAAGGCGACGCCCGCCGCGGTGGGCAACAGCAGGTAGTCGGCGCCGCTCAGAGCCGCCGCCAGCTCGTCGGCGATCAGCCGCCGCACCCGCAGCGCCCGCCCGTAGAAGCGCTCGCGCTCGCCTGCCGACAGCACCAGCGACCCGAAGAGGATGCGCCGCTTCACCTCGGGCCCCAGCAGGGCGCTGCGGGTGGCGCGCGCGGCGGCCTCCTGGCCGGCGGCGTCGCTCTGGCCAGCGGCGAAAGTGCTACCGGCTTCCGACGAGGCACGCGTCCCGTAGAGCGTGCCGTCGAAGCGCGCGAGGTTGCTGGACGCCTCGGCGGCGGCGACCACGTGATAGCAGGCCGTGGCGTGCCTCGCGCTGGGCACGGACACCTCGGTGACGATGGCGCCCAGCTGCGCGAGCTGCTCGGCCGCCCGCCGGGTGGCCTCCCCTGCCGCTCCGAAGCTGCCGTCCATGAACTCGGCCACGAGGGCGACGCGCACGCCGCTCAGGTCGGCTGCAACCAGATCGAAACTCGTGGCGTCGTAAGGATCCGCGCCCGCGGTCAGTTCGAAGGCCAGCTCCACGTCGGCCAGCTCGCGGCCCATGATGCCCACCTGATCGAGCGAGCTGGCGAACGCCACCAGCCCGTAACGCGACAGTGCACCGTAGCTGGGCTTGAAGCCGAAGATGCCGCAGAAGGAGGCCGGCAGCCGCGCCGAGCCGCCGGTGTCGCTGCCCAGGGCCAGCGGCGCGGCGCCCGCCGCGACGGCAGCAGCGGACCCGCCCGACGAGCCGCCGGCGACCCGCCTCTCGTCGAGCGGGTTACGCACCGCGCCGAAGTAGCTGTTCTCGTTGCCCGATCCCATGCCGAACTCGTCGAGGTTCGCCTTGCCGATCACGACCGCGCCGGCCGCCGCGAGGCGCGCGACGACGGTGGCGTCGTAGGGCGGCACGAACCCGGCCAGCAGCTGCGAGCCGGCGGTCGTCCTGAGCCCGTTCGTGCAGAGGTTGTCCTTCACCACCAGCGGCACGCCCGCCAGCGGTCCTACGTCCTCGCCCGCGGCCAGCCGGGCGTCGAGCCGTTCGGCGGCGACCAGCGCGTGCTCCTCGGCGATGGTTATGAAGGCGTTCGTGCGGGCCTGAGCGGCGCGGGCGCGTTCCAACGCTAGTTCGATGCTGCGACGGGCCGAAACCTCGCCAGCGCGCACCTGCCGCGCGATCTCGACCGCGCTCGAACCGTCCCCGCCCGCGAACATGCCGCGGAGCATATCAGCACCGATGAGTAGAAACCGGCTCTCCTATTCGAGGGGGCGGCTATATCATGGCGTCCGATGGGACGGCCCCCTGATGCAGAAGAGGCGCAGGTGCCGCGTTCGGAGCGGTCGGCCGACGGGGGCGCCGCCGCCCTTGCCCCCCGGGCGCGCGCTCGGGGCGGTGGTGGCACCACGCGCGTGGTCGGTTCGGGCGGCACCCACCCGGGCCGGGTGCGCAGCCTGAACCAGGACTACTTCTATGCCGGCGCCGTGCCCGGCCGCGGCTACCTGGCCGTGGTGGCCGACGGCATGGGTGGACACACGGCCGGCGAGGTCGCCAGCCGCAGCGCTGTCGAGACGATGGTCGACGCCCTTAAGCGCAGCCGCGCCCAGTCGCCGGTGGCGCTGGCGCGGGCGGCGCAGGCGGCCAACGTCGAGGTGTACAACTACGCGCTCGAGAACCCGCAGAACAAGGGTATGGGCACCACCCTAACGGCCGTGCTGATCGACGATCAGGTGGGTCTGGTGGGCCACGTCGGCGACTCGCGCGCCTACCTGGTGCGCGGCGGCGACGTCACGCGCCTGACCGTCGACCACAGCTGGGTAGCCGACCGCGTGCGCCAGGGCCTGCTCAGCGAGGACGAAGCGCGCCGCCACCGCTGGCGCAACGTCATCACCAACGCCATCGGCGCCACGCCGAAGTTCCGGCTCGACGTCCTCTACTTCGAGGTGCAGCCCGGCGACCGCCTCGTGGTGGTGAGCGACGGCGTCAGCATGCTGCTGGACGAGAAGCGCGTGGCGCAGATAGTGAGCGAGCACGAGCCCGAGGCCGCCACCGAGCGCCTGCTGGCAGAGTCGAACGAGCGCGGCGCCCCCGACAACGTGACGGCGGTGGTGATACGCGTCGACGAGGTGGCCGCGAAGCCGAAGCGCTACGACCTGACGGGCACGCCGCTAGTGCCGTCGTCGGTCGACATCGGCGAGACGCTCTCGGGCATCCGGCAGGTGGAGGACGGCTTCCCCAGCAACGGCCCTTGGCACCGCATGCGCCGCCACCCGTGGTACCCGTACCGCTTCTGGATCATGGGCTCGGCCTACCTGTTCATCCTGCTGCTGCTGTTCCTCTTCTGGCGCGGCTGAAACGCGTAGCGGGCCGCGCGCCCGGGTGGCGCTGCGAGGGCCCGGCGGGCTGATAGCCTGTGGCATGAGAGAAACCGTCGCGACCAAGAACGCCCCCGAAGCCATCGGCCCCTACTCCCAGGCGGTGAAGGTCGGCAACCTTCTCTTCACGGCCGGGCAGATCGCCCTGAAGCCCGACGGCACCTTCGCCGGCGGCGACATCACCCAGCAGACGACCCAGGTGATGGAGAACCTCAAGGCGATCCTCGAGGCGGCCGGCACGGGCCTCGACCGCGTGGTGAAGAGCACCTGCTTCCTCGCCAGCATGGACGACTTCGCCGCCTTCAACGAGGTCTACGGCCGCTACCTGGGCGGCAACCTGCCGGCGCGCAGCACGGTGCAGGTGTCGCGTCTCCCGAAGGACGGGCTCGTCGAGGTGGAGGTCGTGGCCGAGCTGAGCTGATTTCCGAAGGCCCGCGCGCGGCCGCGGTGTCGGAATCCGAGCGCTCGGCCGAGCGGTCGGGATCCGATGCGAAGCATGATCGCGAACGCGGCCGAGGGCAGTCCGACGCGCCACCCGGCCGTCTGCCTAGACCATCCCAAGGTACTTTTCAGCAGGTTTCCGAACTACTCAACGTCGAGCCGGACGTTGAGTAGTTCGGAAACCGGTCGAAAAGGGACTTCGAGTCAACTAGGCAGGTCAGCTGGTCCAGAGAGTGCGCGCCATCCGAAGAACGCACACCACGAGAAGCGGCGCGGGCCGCTCGAAAGCCGCCCGCGCCGCCATGCCGTTCTAGAACGGCTTCAGATCACTGCCGCTGCCACAGCAGTTCGCGCTTCACCTCTTCGATCGCCTGGGTGATCGGGATGCCGCGCGGGCACGCCTCCGTGCAGTTGTAGGCCGTGCGGCAGCGCCACACGCCGTTCATGCTGGACAGCACCTGCACGCGCTGGGCCGAGCCCTGGTCGCGCGAGTCGAACAGGAAGCGGTGCGCGTTCACGATCGCGGCGGGGCCGATGTAGCGGCCGTTCGTCCAGAAGATCGGGCAGCTCGAGGTGCACGCCGCGCAGAGGATGCACTTGGTGGTCTCGTCGAAGCGCGCGCGGTCTTCCACGCTCTGCAGGCGCTCGCGGGGCGGCGCCGGGTCGTCGTTGATCAGGTACGGCACGATCGCCTTGTACGAGTCCAGGAACGGCTCCATGTCGACGATCAGGTCCTTCAGCACCGGCATGCCGGGCAGGGGCTCGACCTCGATGCGCGCTCCCAGGTCCTGCACGAGCACCTTGCACGCCAGGCGGTTGCGGCCGTTGATCTTCATGGCGTCCGAGCCGCAGATGCCGTGCGCGCACGAACGGCGGAAGGCGAGGGCGCCCTCCTTCTCCCACTTGATCTCGTTAAGCACGTCCAAGACGCGGTCGGTGGGGGCGACCTCCATCTTGTACTCGGCCCAGCGCGGACGCGGGTCGACCTCGGGGTCGTACCTCTTGATGCGGACGGTTACTTCCATCGCGATACCTCAGTAGACCCGTGGCTTCGGCTCGTAGCGGCCGAGCGTGACGGGCTTGTAGTCGATGCGGACCTCGTCGCCTTCGCGGTAGACCATCGTGTGCTTCAGCCAGGCCTCGTCGTCGCGCTCCTTGAAGTCCTCGCGCGAGTGGGCGCCGCGCGACTCGGTGCGGTTCAGCGCCGCGGCCACCAGGGCCTCGGCGTTGTCGAGCAGGAAGCCGAGCTCGACGGCCTCCATCAGCTCGGTGTTGTACCGCTTCCCCTTGTCCTCGACGCCGATGTTCCTGTAGCGCGCGCGCAGCTCCTTCAGGATGCGCGTCTGCGTGGTCAGCGTCTCCTCGGTGCGGAACACCGAGGCGTTGTCCATCATGGTGTCCTGCAGCTCCTTGCGCAGGTGTGACACGCGCTCGGTGCGCGGGCCGTCCATGGCGATGCTCAGCATCTCCTGCGACCGCGTCAGCACGTCGCCGGGCAGGTCGCCGAAGTTCGCGGTCTCGGCGTACGACGAGGCGTTGCGCCCCGCGCGGCGGCCGAACACGAGCAGGTCGCCCAGCGAGTTCGTGCCCAGGCGGTTGGCGCCGTGCAGGCTGGCGCACGCCACCTCGCCGGCGGCGTACAGGCCCGGCACGATGGTGTTCTGACCGTCCCAGATGACGTTCGTGTCGATGGTCGTGGGGATGCCGCCCATGGCGTAGTGCGCCGTGGGCTGGATCGGCACGAGCTCCTTCACCGGGTCGACGCCCAGGTAGATGCGCGCGAACTCGGTGATGTCGGGAAGGCGCTCCTCGATGATGTGCGCGTCGATGTGCGTCAGGTCGAGGTGGATGTAGTCCTTGTCGGGGCCGGCGCCGCGCCCCTCGCGGATCTCGAGGTACATCGCGCGGCTGACGAGGTCGCGTGGCGCCAGGTCCTTGATCGTCGGGGCGTAGCGCTCCATGAAGCGCTCGCCCTCGCTGTTGCGCAGGATGCCGCCCTCGCCGCGCGCCCCTTCGGTCAGCAGCACGCCGATCTTGTAGAGGCCCGTGGGGTGGAACTGGAAGAACTCGGGGTCTTCCATCGGGATGCCGCGGCGCCAGGCGATGCTCGTGAGGTCGCCCGTCAGCGCGTGGGCGTTGGACGTCACGCGGAACATGCGCCCCGTGCCGCCCGTGGCGATGACGGTCGACTTGCCCTGGAAGACGTGCAGCTCGCCCGTGGCCAGCTCGTAGGCGACCACGCCGAGGCACTCGCCGCCTTCGATGATGAGGTCGAGGACGTGGAACTCGTTGAAGAACGTGACCTGGTCCTTGATCGACTGCTGGTAGAGCGTCTGCAGGATCATGTGGCCCGTGCGGTCGGCGGCGTAGCAGGCGCGCTCGACGGGCGCCTTGCCGTGCTCCTTCGTGTGTCCGCCGAACTTGCGCTGCGCGATGCGGCCGTCGGGCGTGCGGCTGAACGGCAGGCCCATGTGCTCCAGCTCGTAGACCGCGTCGATGACCTCCTTGGCGAAGACGTCGGCGACGTCCTGATCCGTCAGGTAGTCGCCCCCCTTCACCGTGTCGAAGGCGTGCCACTCGGGATGGTCTTCGCTGACGTTGCCCAGCGCGGCGCCTACCCCGCCCTGCGCGGCACCCGTGTGCGAGCGCGTGGGGTAGAGCTTGGTGATGACGGCTACCGAGACGTTCGGGTTGTTCGCCGCGTACCGGGCGGCCATCAGCCCGGCGCCGCCGGCGCCCACCACGATGACGTCGAACTTGTGTGCCCTGATCATGCTGTTATCTACGCCCTTCCTTACCGCTTCCTAACAGAGGCGGGTTCCTTACTGCGGCGGGGTGAGGTTGCGGACGGCGTCGCCCATCTCGGTGTACGAGAAGGCCCACAAGGTCATGACGCCCACCACGAACATGGCGCCGGCGATCACGAAGAGGATCGTCTTGAGCCAGAAGCGGGTGCCGGGCCGCTGGAAGTAGTCCTCGATGCTGTAGCGCAGGCCGTTCACACCGTGCAGCAGCGCGAAGCCGAGGAGGAACGAGTCGAAGATCTTCACCCACGGCCGCGCCAAGCGCTGCGCCACGTAGTCGTAGTCGATGGTGCCCGCGTCGACGAGGATGTTGTTGAAGAAGACGTGCGCGCCCACCAGGAAGACCAGGAAGAGGCCGCTGACGCGCATGAACACCCACCAGCCGAGCTCGCGGTTGGTGGAGAAGGTGTCGCGCGCCTGGGTGTACGAGCGGACGCGAGGACGGGTGCTGGCTGCCATCACGCGCCTCCGATGATCTCTGGGATGACCTTCACCAGCACCGGGATGCCGATGACGGTGACCAGGCCGAGGACCGCGTACCACATGACGCGCTGGTACCTGACGCCCCAGCTGGTGAAGTCCATCAGGATGATGCGCAGGCCGTTGAGGGCGTGGTAGACGACCGCTGCCATGATCAGCACGAGCCCGATGCGGAACGGCCACTGGTGATAGAAGAACAGGAAGGCGTTGAACGGTCCGTCGGGGCCGAACATCACCAGGCTGATGTCGAAGACGTGCAGCAGCAGGTAGAGGGCCAACGCCACACCGGAGATGCGGTGCAGGAAGTAGGCCCACTGACCCTCTCTACCTCGGTACATGCGGAAACCTCCAAGGGGCCGCCATCGGCCCCACCATCGTCTAGAGGGGATTCTATCACCGCTCTCATCGCCCTCATCCGACCGCTGGCTTAGTTCCCTACACGGACCGCCGGTTCACGGCGCGCCTTCGCTCGGATGACGCGCCGGTTTCATCCGCGCTTCCCCTGCACGGCCCACCGGTTACTTCCACGCTTGCCCTGCACGACCCATAGCCCCCGAACCCGCTGGTAAGGTCTAGGAACTGTGTTGCTAGCTTTCGACCTCGACCGTACGCTGCTGACCGAAGATTACGAGCTTCCCGCACCGATCCTGGACGCCATCATGGAGGCCGCCTCGCGCGGGCACATGGTGACGGTGCTGACGGGCCGCCAGTTCGGCTCGGCGAAGCCGTTCATCGATCAGCTAGAGATAGCCCTCCCCCACAGCACGAACCACGGCGCGCGCATCCGCGACCCGGAGGGCCAGGAGCTGCGCCGCGTGCTGATGCAGGGCACCGACGCCGACCTGCTGCTCGCCGAGTACCTCGAAGACCACGACATCGAGTTCAGCTGCGTCATCGACGACACGCTGTACGTGCGCGACCCGGCCAGCGAGCGCTGGAACTGGGTGCACGCCGCGAGCCGCACCATCAACCCGTACAAGGCGGGCCTGGACCTGGAGTACGACAAGGTCATCTTCCACGCTCAGCGCAGCCGCGAGCTTTACGAGATGATCAAGGCCGCCCACCCGCAGTTCCTGCGCTACCTGTGGGGCGACGGCTACCTGGAAGTGGTGCCTTCGGGCGCCGACAAGGGCAGCGCCCTGGCCTACATCGCCGACTTGCTGGACGTGCCCCGTAGCGAGGTCGTGGCGTTCGGCGACGGCGCCAACGACGTCAGCATGATCGAGTGGGCGGGCACCGGCGTGGCCGTCGGGCACGACGCCCACCCCGACGTGGTGGCCAACGCCCAGGAGCGCGTCAGCGCCCCCGAGGACGGCGGCGTGGCGGAGTGGATCAAGCGGAACCTGCTGTAGGAACTTAGGTCAGTAGAAACTTGGGTAAGTAGGAACTTGAGTCAGTAAGACCTTGGGACATCAGGAGCCAGGCCGGTAGGGGTCCGGCTCAGTCGAGCGCTTCCAGGAACTCCTGCCGCGTGCGCGCATCTTCGCGGAAGGCGCCGCGCATGGCGCTGGTGCGGGTGGAGGAGCCCTGCTTCTCGACGCCGCGCATCATCATGCAGAGGTGGCTGGCCTCGGTGACCACGGCCAGACCCTTGGGCTGCAGGACCTCGACGAGCGCGTCGGCGATCTGCGACGTCAGGCGCTCCTGCAGCTGCAGCCGGCGGGCGTAGAGGTCGACGACGCGCGCGAACTTCGACAGGCCCAGCACCGTGCGGTCGGGGATGTAGCCGATGGCGGCCTTCCCGAAGAACGGCAGCATGTGGTGCTCGCAGAGCGAGTAGAACTCGATCCCCTTCACGACCACCATCTCGGAGCCCTCGGCGTCGAACAGGGCGTCGTTGATGACCGATCCCAGGTCGGCGTGATAGCCGGCCGTCAGGTACTGCAGCGAGCGCGACACGCGCTGGGGGGTCTTGAGAAGGCCCTCGCGCTCGACGTCCTCGCCGAGGCCCGTGATGAGCTGCGACACGACGTGCGCCAGGGAGGCGTCGCCCACCTCGTCGAATTCGGGAGCGGACAGGTCGTAGACGGCAGGAGGCTCGGCCATGGTGCGGCGATCCTAGCAGTTGCGCCCCTCACGCAGCGTCCGGCCGGTGACCGTGCCGGGCGCAAGGTTCGAGCGATGCGCTCGAGCGCTAGACTCGACCGATGCGCCTCGACAGATACGACAGTTACCTCACGACTTTCAACGCTTCGGTCGTAGAGACCCGCACTACCGAGCGCGGGCTCTGGCTACGGCTCGATCGCAGCGCGTTCTATCCGACGGCCGGCGGCCAGATGCACGACACGGGCGTGCTGGAACCGGCCGAGTCGAAGGGGAGCGCGACGACCGAGGATGCTCCGAAGGAGGGCGCTTCGCAGGAGGCTGCGGCGAAGGACGCTGCGGCGAAGGCGAGCGCGGCGAAAGTGGTGGACGTCGAGGCGGACGGCGAGCAGGTATGGCACCTGCTCGAGGGCGAAGCAACCAGCTTCGAAGTAGGCACCGCCGTCATCGGCCGCATCGACTGGCCCCGCCGCTACCGCCACATGCAGCGCCACACCGCCCAGCACATGCTGTCGCAGGCGCTGGTCCGGGTGAACCCCGCTTACGGCACCCAGTCGGTGGGCATGCGCGGCCCCGAGTGCACCATCGACTTCGGCGGCGAGGCCGACGAGACCGCCCTCGCGGCCGTCGAGCTGGAGGTGAACGCCGCCGCGCGCCGCGCGTTGCCCATCATGACTTTCGAGGTGGACGAGAAGCGCCTGGGCGACTACCGCCTGCGCCGCCCCGCCAAGGTGGGGGGCCTGGTGCGGCTGGTGGCCATCGGTGGTTACGACCTGGTTGCATGCGGCGGCACGCACCTCAAGAACAGCGCCGAAGCGCTGCCCATCAAGATCGTGGGGCTCGAGCGGGTGAAGGGCGGCGTCAACCGCCTCACCTTCATGGCAGGCGAGGAGGCGCAGGAAGACCACGCGCTGAAGCACCGCGTAGCCACCAGCCTCGGCGTGTCGCTTAGCGTTCCGACGACCGAACTCGTCGAGCGCGTCGAGCGACTGCAACAGGAGCTGGCGGAACAAGGCAGGGCGCTGACGGAGGCCCGGACCGCGCAGGCGGCGGCGTTGGCCGAGCGGCTCGCGGCCGAGGCCGACCATGCAGCGGCAGGTGCCGAGATCGTCTACGTCAGCGCCGTCCTTGGCGCGGAAGGAGCCGCTCTGTTCGAGGCGTTGGTCGACGTACTGCAGCAGCGTCCGGGCACGGTCTCGCTGGTGGCGGCTCCCGCCGCAGGCAAGGTGCGCTTCGCGTTCCTGACGGGCCCGGGGGCGGACGTGGACGTGCGACCGGCGTTGAAGGCAGCGCTCGAGCCACTCGGTGGCCGCGGCGGCGGCCGGCCCGACCGCGCTCAGGGCGCGGCGGAAGCCGAGCAGGAAGCGGCCGAAGCCGCACTACGCTCGGCTCTGGACGTGCTCCGTTCGGCTGATTGAGGCAGCCGCCTATGTCGCGGTGCCCACGGGAACCAACTCAAGTACCCACGTGATCCAACTTTAAGGAGCGTCGTTGTCAGCGCAGGCCATGGCGCTTCGGGCAGCTCAGGCCTCCGCGCCTCCGGACCCTTCGAAGTCGTCGCGTAATCCGCTGTGCTCCAACACCTTGCGCGCCACGAAGATCGGCGCGTCGGCCCGCACCGCCAACGCCATGGCGTCCGACGGCCGCGCGTCCACCTCGATCTTCACGCCGCCCCGCTCCAGCACCAGGTTGGCGTAGAAGGTGCCGTCCTTCAGGTCCGTGATCTCTACGCGTTCCAGCGGAGCGTCCAGCATCTGCAGCACCGACACGAACAGGTCGTGCGTCAGGGGGCGCTCCAGGACTTCCTTCGAACGGCCGGCGGCGATGCTGATCGCCTGCATCGCGTCTATCCGTATGGGCAGCAGCTCCCCATCGGGAGCGCGGAGCAAGGCGAGAAACTGGTTTTCGTCGCCGGAGACGGCGATATCCTCGAGCTCGACCTTGACCATGCGGGCATCATAGCGCGGGCGCTGGTAAGCTCCGGCTCATGTTCGAGGCGGTCATCGGACTCGAGGTGCACCTCGTCCTGCGCACCCGGACGAAGCTGTTCTGCGGCTGCGTTCTCGACCTCTCGGCCGAACCGAACCTCAACACCTGCCCCGTCTGCCTCGGCCTGCCCGGCAGCCTGCCGCTGCTGAACGGCCGCGCCCTCGAGCTGGCGCTGACGTTCGCGACCGCCCTGGGCTGCGACGTGCCGCCCTCCACGCACTTCCACCGCAAGCATTACTTCTACCCGGACGCCCCCAAGAACTTCCAGCTCAGCCAGGACGACGTGCCCGTCGGTCTCGGCGGCCATCTGGAACTGCCGGGCGGCCGGCGCATCGGCATCGTCCGCTGCCACCTCGAGGAGGACGCCGGCCGCCTCGTGCACCCGCCCTACGCGGATCACTCGCTGGTGGACCTGAACCGGGCGGGGGCGCCGCTGATCGAGCTGGTGACGCAGCCCGACCTGCGCTCGGGCGAAGAGGCGCGCGACTTCCTGACCGAGGTGCGGGCGCTGGCCCAAGCGCTGGGCGTGTCGGACGCCGCGCCCGAGGAGGGGAAGATGCGCGCCGACGTGAACGTGTCCTTGCGCCGCCCCGGCGAGCCGCTGGGCACGAAGGTGGAGGTGAAGAACCTCAACTCGTTCAGGAGCGTGGCCGCCGCCATAGATTTCGAGACGAAGCGGCAGGCGCAGCTCCTGGAAGACGGCAAGCCGGTGCGGCAGGAGACGCGCGGCTGGAACGAGGGCGGCCAGAAGACCTACCTGCTGCGCGGGAAGGAAGAGGCGGCGGACTACCGGTACCTGCGCGAGCCCGACATCCCGGCCGTCGAGGTGAGCGAAGAGCGGCGCGCGGCCCTGGCAGCCTCGCTGCCCGAGCGCCCCAGCGCGAAGCTGAAGCGTTATGTCGCGCTGGGCGTGCGCGAAGAGGATGCCCAGCAGCTCGCGTACCAAGTGGAGGTGGCGCACTTCTTCGACGCGACGGTGGAGACGTACGGAGGCGCGGCGCAAACCGTCGCCAACTGGCTCAACAGCGAGGTGGCCGGCCGACTCGGTGCGGCGGGCATGGATCTGGCCGGCAGCCAGCTGACGCCAGACGCAATGGCGAAGCTGCTGCGGCTCGTGGACGACGGCACCATCTCCCCTACCGCTGCCAAGGAGCTGCTCCCGGAGCTCCTGGCCGGCCACGACCCGGCTGAGCTGGTCGCCGCACGCGGCCTGGCGCAGGTGAGCGACGCGGACGAGCTGCGAGGGCTTGTCGACCGGGTGCTGCACGACAACCCAGATCTGGTCGAACGCGTGCGCGCCAACCCGAACGCGGTCAACGCCCTGCTCGGCAAGGTGATGCAAGCGAGCCGCGGCGCTGCGAAGCCCGACCTGGCGCGGAGGTTGCTGGAGGAGCGGTTGCAGATAGCGTTCGAGGGTAGCTAGGCCTTATAGCGGGCTTGGGTTAGAGAAGTTGTAGCAAGTTGCAGGTTCAGTTGTTAGAGGTACGGCGGCTTGCTGATCCGGCATAGGCCGGCGATGTTGCGGCGGCCTCACTCATCGTCGGTCTACCCTGTAGGGCCTGTTGCGCCTGCCGGCCCCTCTGGACCCTGTGGACCCATTGGCCCCTCCGGCCCTGCCGGACCAGCCGGCCCTTCCGGACCAATCGGTCCCTCCGGGCCTGCTGGCCCTTGAGCTCCGTCCGTCCCGTCCTCACCATCGTCGCCAGGTGGACCCGGGGGTCCTTCCGGCCCTTCCGGCCCCTCAGGCCCCTCGGGTCCCTCAGGCCCCTCCGGACCCGGTGGGCCCTGTGGCCCGGGGGGGCCGATCGGTCCGATCGGCCCCAACAATCCCGGCGGTCCTGCGGGTCCCTCTGGCCCCTCCGGGCCCTGCGGCCCCGTTGGCCCTTCCGGCCCTTCCGGTCCCGCAGGTCCAGCCGGCCCCGGTGGCCCAGCCGGTCCAGCCGGCCCCGCAGGTCCCGGCGGGCCAGCCGGACCGGCCTCGCCAGCCGGCCCTGCCGGACCTGCCGGTCCGATGCAGTCCTCGGCGTCCCAGCGCCCGTCGCCGTTCACGTCCTCGGCTTCGTCCTGCACGCCGTTGCCGTTGCGATCCCAGCAGGACAGCCCATCCAAGCCGTCGATGCCAGGGCGCCCTTCAGGGCCGATCGGGCCGGGCGGCCCAGCCGGGCCAGGCTCCCCTTGCGGGCCGGGTGCTCCGGCAGGGCCGGTTTCGCCAGCCGGACCGGCGGGGCCGGCGGGGCCTTGGGGACCCTCGGGGCCGGCCGGACCAGCGGGCCCGGTCTCGCCAGCCGGGCCCTGCGGTCCGGGCTCGCCCTGCGGACCTTGTGGACCCTCGGGGCCAGCCGGCCCTACAAGAGCGCCAGAAGCTATCTCGGCGCGCAGTTGAGCCACCTCTTCGCTCATGGCACCCAGCCGGTCGGCCACGCTCGTCTCGCCGCAGGCGATCTTGGCGTCGACGGTTTCGACGGCGCGGCTCAGCAGGAGGGCCGTCTGGTAGCCGGTCAGGAACTCGTCGC
>CAZVCT010000055.1:14366-16944 GCA_964625655.1 uncultured bacterium | reverse complement strand
CCGCGCCGGTACATCGCCTCGCGCCGTTCGCGCTTCCCCTGCCCCCGCACCTTGGGCGCGTCGGGCACCAGGCCCCAGTTGGCGTTCATCGGCTGGAAGCCGACGGGGTTGGCGGTGGCCAGGTAGCGGGTCAGGCCGCCCAGCATGCTCTCGGGGGGCGGCACGACGGGCTGAAGGCCCAGCACGCGCCGCGCGGCGTTCGTGCCCGCCAGCCAGCCCGTGGCCGACGACTCGAGGTAGCCCTCGGTGCCAGCAAGCACGCCGGCCACGAACAGGCGCGGATCCTGGCGCACCGACAGCGTGGCGTCCAGCAGGCTGGGGGCGTTCAGGTAGGTGTTGCGGTGCATGACGCCGTAGCGCACGACCTCGGCGTTGGCGAGGCCCGGGATGAGGCGCACGAGCTCCTTCTGGTCGCCCCACTTGAGGCCCGTCTGGAAGCCGACCAACGACCACATCTGCCCGCGCTGGTCCTCCTGGCGCAGCTGCGCCACGGCGAAGAACTGCTCGCCCGTCTCGGGGTGCTCGAGGCCGACGGGCTTCATGGGCCCGAAGCGCAGCGTGTCGAAGCCGCGCCGCCCCAGCTCCTCGATGGGCATGCAGCCCTCGAAGAACTCGAGGTTCTCCCAGTCGCGCGGGGTGTGGGCGCGGGCGTTGGAAAGCGCCTCGTGGAACGCCTCGTACTGCTCCTTCGTGAAGGGCAGGTTGATGTAGTCGGCGGCCTGCCCGTAACGCCCCTTGCGGTAGGCGATGCTCATGTCGATCGAGTCGAAGGCGATGACCGGCGCCGCGGCGTCGTAGAAGCCCAGGAACTCCTGGCCCACCCGCCGCCTGACGTTCTCGGCCAGCGTGTCGGCCGTCAGCGGGCCGGTGGCCAGCACGACCACGCCCTCCGGAACGTCGGTCAGCTCCTGCTCGTGGACGGTGATCTGCGGGTGCGCGCGCAGCTCGGCGGTGACGGTGCGGCTGAAATCGTGTCGGTCGACGGCCAGCGCGCCGCCGGCGGGCACGCGGTTGGCGTGCGCGCTGCGCATCACCACGCCCCCGGCGCGGAGCATCTCCGCCTGCAGCAGGCCCTTGGCGTTGTTCTCGGCCTCGCCCCCGAAGCTGTTCGAGCAGACGATCTCGGCGAAGTCGCCGGTGGCGTGCGCAGGCGTCAGCTTCTTCGGGCGCATCTCGATGAGGTCCACCGCCACGCCGAGGCGGGCAGCGGCGAGGGCCGCCTCGCTGCCGGCCATGCCGGCTCCGACGACGACGATGCGCGGGGGTTCGGCCCCTGCCAGGGGCCCGTTGGCGGGTTCGCTCATGCTCGCCAGAGTAGCACCGGCTCGGTGGCCTCCTCCTCGGCGCGCGCTACCACCCGCTCGCCCCTGAGCCAGCCGAGGGCGGCCCCGAAGAAGCGCTCGTCGCGCCAGTACGAGTTGTGCGCCGTCAGGGGGTTGAAGCGTGGCAGCACGACCCGCCGGTCGACGCGGTAGTGGACGAGGTTGTCGGAGAGGAGGTCGGCCGGAGCGTGCACCTGCAGCCAGTCCAGCTCCTCGAACGGCTGGTCGGCGGCCGCCAGCGTGTAGGGGCCGTAGTCGCGGCCGGCGTGCCGCCGCCTGACGCCGTGCAGGTGGTCGAGCAGCTGCGAGCGCACGGCCTCCCCCTCGCCGGGGCGCTGCCGGAAGAAGAACGCCACCTTGTCGAGCGGCGAGCCGAACGTCAGCAGACCCTTCACGCGCCCGAACTCCGGGGCGTCGGCGCGGTGAGCGCCGCGGGCCAGGCGGTCTAGCAGGTCGAGCGCCACCACGCTGCCCAGCGAGTGCCCGGCCAGGTAGACCTCGTAACCCTGTTCCAGCAGGTCGCGCAGCACCTTCTCGCCCTCGTCGAGGATGGCGCGGCGCGTGCGGGCGCGGCTCGAGAGCCTGTCGCTGGTGACGTAGAGCGCGATGTCGGCCACGTGGCTCAGCAGCAGCTGCCGCCCCACCGCCGCCAGCACCAGCGCGGCCAAGCCCACCGTTACTCCGGGCTCGGCCAGCAGCGGCTCGAGGGCCTCGGCGTAGCCGGCCAGCGTGGGGCGCAGCAGCCAGCCCAGGCCGAGCGCGGCGCCCAGCGTCAGGAGCAGCGCCAGCAGCCCGGGCCGGGTCCAGCGTTGGGCGGTGGCGGCGTAGATGCCGTGCCAGGCGCCGGGCGCTGCGTGCCTTCGCGCCACGCTGCGCGCCTCGAGCCGGGCCAGCAGCAGGTCGCGCGCCAGCACGAGCACGGCCGCCACCAGGCAGGCCAGCAGCACGAGGGCGGCGGCCGTGGGCGCAGCCGGCAGGTCGGGAAGACGGTCGGCGGCGGCGCGCAAGGCGGACAGGGCCTCCCCCGCCCGCGCCCCCACGACGAGCGCGGCCACCGCCAGTCCGGCGCCGGCGGCTGCCAGGCCCAGCACCTGCAGCAGCTGCCGCAGGACGAGGGGCCACGCCCTTCGCGCACCGAGGCCCGCCAGCAGGAACGGCAGCTGGCGCCTGAAATCGAGGCCCGCCACCACGACCTCGAGCAGCCAGGCGAAGGTGGCCGCGGCGCTCATGCGCCCGACGGCGTGCTCGGCCCAGTG
>CAZVCT010000055.1:0-14266 GCA_964625655.1 uncultured bacterium | reverse complement strand
GTCGACGAGGCCCTGGAGGGCGAGGGCACCTCCGATCCGGAGAGCGGGCGCTTCGAACTGGCCCTGCACCGCGCCGACGACGCGCCGGCCGGCGCCATCGAGGGCACCCGGCACACCGAGTGGACCGACGACGGGGCCACCGTGAGCGTCACCCTCACCCTCGCGGGCGAGCCGCCCGTGACCGGCACCCTGGAACGGGTCGCCCAGTACGCCTACGCGAGCCTGTCAGAGGGACGGATCGACGCGAGCTACGCCTACCCGCGCTTCCTGCAGGGCCCGCGCGCCCTCAACGAGCTGCTCGAGCGGGCGGCAGCAGACCGCCTCGCCAGCTTCGTGGAGGAGGGCCGCGCCATCGTGGACGAGGGGAACGGCCTCGGGTGGGGTTGGACCCAGGAGGAGTCGGTCGAGCTGATGGCCACCGCCGGCCCGTACATGAGCCTCCTGACGGGCTTCTACTACTACCTGGGCGGCGCCCACCCGAACAGCCATACCGAGAGCCTGCTCGTGGAGGTCGAAGGAGACGACGTCCGCGTGCTCGCGCTCTCCGAGCTGTTCGCCGGCGGCGCGCCCTGGCTCGAGCGCATGGACGAACTGGTGCTGCCCGACCTGGCCGCGCAGGAGGCGTCCTGGGTGACGAGCGGCGAGGTGACCGAGCTGACGGCGCAGGACCTGGCCGCCTTCACCCTCGGGCCCGACGGCCTGACGTTCCACTTCGCGCCGTACCACATGGGGCCTTACGTGCAGGGGGCGTTCAGGGTGACGCTGCCGTACGAGGCGGTGGCAGACCTGGCCGCACCGGACGGCGCACTTGCGGCGTTCACCGCGCTCTGGAACTGAAGACAGTTTCGGAGCCGCCGTCGGCTCCCGTGACGTCGCGGTTCATACTGAATCCGCTCGCAGGTGCCTGCCCGAAGTAGTCGGACTCCGAGAACTGCTTCAGGCCCAGTAGGCGTCAGTAACGGCGCCGCGGCCGCAGGCCGCGCAGCAGCCAGAACAGCAGGGCCAGCACCACGAGCGCCGCCCCGACGCCTCCCACCACCAGGTAGTTGCGCAGCGGCAGCGCCAGCACGGCCTCGGGCAAGGCGCGCACGGCGTAGGTCAGCAGCCCGCCTAGGGCGCCGAAGACCCCTTCGGAGCGCGCTCCCGGCGGCAGCGCAACGCCCTCCGGCAGCGCCGCATCCAGGCGCCGGAAGAGCAGTGCACCCGAACCGGCGCCCACCAGCAGCACCACGCCCGGGTTGACCACCCGCAGCAGTCCGCGCGAGAAGCCCACGAGGGCCAGCGCCAACAGCAGCGCGCCGATACCCGCCAACCAGGTCCAGGTGAGGTAGCGCGCGTGCGCGGCGGCGCTGAACGCGTCCAGCACCGGCGCCACCGAACGCACCCGGTCGACCTGATCGGCGCGCGTCAGCTGCGCGGCCGCCAGCTCGCCGCCGCCCCGGTACGCCCGCTCCGCCAGCGCTTCCAGCACGCGTTCCTCGGCCTGCTCGGGGTCGAGCCCTGCCACCTCGGCGGCCGGCAGCAGCCCGGCGAGGCTCGTGTCTTCGTCGTCCGAACCCGCCAGCGCCGCCTGCGCTTCGGCCAGGCGCGCCTCCATCTCGGCCTGCCAGCCCAGCAGCAGCGCGCTGAAGAGCTCGTGCAGCTGCGCGCGCGCCAGCGTGTCGGCGCCGCGCTCGAGGCGCGCGCGCAGGTTGGCGTTGCTGACCAGCTCCAGGGCGCTGGGCAGCCCGCCCTCCAGCACCGCTTCGGTCAGCTGGCCCACGATGGCCTCGCCCAGCTGCCGGTCGGACATCGCCCGGACCTCGGCCGCTGGGAAGCGCACGAACACCCCGACGACGGGCTGCACCGGCTGCCCCGGCTCGGCGGCGGCCTGCGCCGGCCAATCCGCCAGGCGGCTGCCGTCGTCCAGGCCGGCGGGCAGCATCTCGGAACCCACGGCGGCCGTTACGAGCTGCGGCACGGGCCCGGCCAGCGTCAGCTCGAACTGGGCCCGGAGCCGCTCGTTCCCGATCGCCTCGAGCAGCGCGGCGCGGCCGCCCGTCAGCAGCCGGTCCGCCAGCACCCCCGCGCTGCGGCTGACGGCGTCGGCGGCGGTGAACGTCGGAACCTCGGAAGGGTCGGCGTAGACCTGGAGGCCGGGCAGCAGCATCAGGGGTTGGCCGGGCGCGTAGCCCGAGCCGGTCCTGACGTCCACCAGGCTTCCCTCCCCGCCCGGGCGGAGGGTCATGCGCAGCACGGCGCTGCCCACGTCGGGGCCGCGCGTCGGCGAGCTCAGCTGCGCGAGGCTGAAGAACAGGGTGCCCACCAGCGTCACGAGCGCCAGCAGCACGGCGCTGGCCCAGGCCACGTCGCGCTGCCATGCGGGTTGTCTGTCGTTTCGGTACATCAGGCCGTCCTAAGGCGTTCTTCGGACACCTTACCGCGCCGTGCCCCTGCTGGCGACCGGTACCATTGAGGCATGGATCCGCCCTCCCTCGTGACCGTCGTGCCCCTGGTAGGGCCGTTCCACACGCGTTTCCCGCTGTACACGGTGGTGCACGTCAGGTCGATCCTCGAGCAGCTGAAGCCCGACGTTGTGGCCATCGCCACACTCGCGCCGGGCGCCCTCGAGCGCCCCGGTTGGCAGGCGACGGGCGAGCTGGCGCTGCCGCATACGGTGGTGCCGTGGGCGCGGCGGCGCGGCGTGCCGCTCGTCGAGGTGGGCTCGTTGGCGGGCACGCCGGGCGAGCCGGGGAACCCCGACGACGCCGCCGAGTTCGACCGCTTCCTCAGCGAGTTCGAGGCGGGCCGCGAACGCCTCAGGCGCGTGCAGGCGGCGCTGGAGCCGGTGAAGGAGCTGCTGTCTCGGTCGCTGAACCTCAGCCGCATCCGCGCTGAGCTGCTGCCCGCCATCGCCGCCTACGAGGCCGCGCGCCGCGAGGAGTACGGCGAGGGTCCGGGCACCGGCTGGGCGGTCGAGCGCGCCGAGCGCGTGGCCGAGCGCGTCGCCGCGCTGCAGCACGACCACGTGGCGCTGGTGGCCGGCGTCGACGACCTGCCCGCACTGACCGAGGCGCTGGGCAGGCGCATGCGGCTGGCCGACGCGCCCGACCCGGCCCCCGACCCGCAGGAGGCCCGCACCCGCGCGCTGCTCGACGTAGCCATGCGCGGCGAGGTCGACGACCCGGGCGCGCTGCTGGCCCAGCTGCGCGAGACGCCCGGGGCCGAGGCGCGCTACCACCAGGCGAACCTGCTGCTGGCCTTCGATCACGTGCCCGAGGCGCTCGAGCTTCTGAAGGAGGTGACGTCCGGCGACTTCCAGGAGCCCTACTTCCTGCCGGGCTTCGTGCTGGCGCGCCTCGGCCAGCTCTACGACCTCACCGGCGAGCGCACCGCCGCCCTGCGCGCCTACCGCGGCGCGCTGGCCCTGGACTACGCCCCGCCGGAAGCCGAAGAGGCCGCGCGCGCGGGCCTCGAGGCGCCGTTCGCCTGGCCGTCGAAGGAGTGAAGGGAGCGGTGACCGGCGCCCTGCCGCCCTACCGCTCCGAGCTGCCGTTCACCTACGCCTTCGGGCGCTTCGCCGTCCACGAGGCCCTGCGCCACCGGCCCGAAGACGTGCTGCTGGTGCTGTGGCACTCGGGCATGCCGGAGGCCGAGCGCCAGCGCCTGGTGCAGGCGGCCGCGGCTGCGGGCGTCCCCGCTCGTCAGGACGACGCCACCGTGGCGCGGCTGCGGCGCAAGGGGAACGTCTACTCGCTGGCGCAGGTGGCCAAGCGCGAAGGTGCGCTCGAAGCGAACGCCAACCACGTGGTGCTGGTCAGCCCGAGCCATCCGGGGAACGTCGGTACGGCCATCCGCAGCCTCGTGGCGTTCGGCTTCACCGACCTGGCCCTCGTAGCGCCGGCCCTCGACCCGTGGGGGCCGTACGTGGTGCGCGCCTCCGTGGGCCTGCGCTTCGCGCTGCGCTGCCAGACGTTCGCTACGCTGGCTGACTACTTCGGGCGCTTCCCGGCGCACGCCCTCTTCCGCTTCGACGCGGAGGGCGAGCTCGAGCTCGAGGAAGCCCCGTTCACTGCTCCCTTCGCCCTGCTCTTCGGACCCGAGTGGCAGGAAGACCCGCCATCCGCGCCAGCCAGGACGGAGGCGAGGGCCTTGGTGCCCGACCCGCGTGTGGTCACCACGGTGCGGATAGCGCAATCTCGTCAGGTAGAATCCCTGAACTTGGCCATCTCGGTATCGATCGCCGCCTACAGGGCTGGGCGCGTCGCGGGGTGAGCCCAGGCACCCCAGCGAAGCGTTCGGATCGCGGCGGGGTTCCCAGGGGCTCCAGCTGATACCTGGAGCGAGTTACGCGGGGGCGTAAGTGAAACTGAGCGTCTGGCTGCTGCTGGGGTCGTTCGCTGGCCTCTTCGCCATCTCCCTCCTGGGGCCGCCCTACGTCCTGTTGACGCTGGCCCTTGCCGCTACCGCCCTCGCCGTCATCCTCCTGCTGCGCCGCCCCAGCTCGCTGACGTGGCGCCTCGCCACGGTCGGGGCCGTCGCCTGGGCGATCGAGGAGTGCGCCTGGGCCGTGAACCGCCTGGCCGGCAGCTTCGAGCCCACCCTGCTCACCGAGGTGGCCTACTACGTCGGAGCGGCCGCCTGGCTGGCCGCGTTGATCCTCGCTCCCGTCAAGCGCCTCCCGCGGACGCTGGTGGTGGTCGTCGTCCCGCTCGTCGGGTTCATCGCCTGGCTGCTCGTCGAATCGGGCCAGGAGACCCTCGCCTACTTCTTCCCGCTCACCGAGTTCGCGCTCCTGTTGGCCGCCATCCCCTTCCTGGGCGGCCTCATGCGGGGCGGCGCCTCCGAAGGGCGCCTGCTGGTGGCGCTCGGCTTCTACCTCCGTGCGCTGGGCGCCGCCGCCTACACGTGGCTGGCCGGCGGCTCCGACTCGGCCTACCTCATGCTGTGGCTGCTGGGGTACATCGTGCTCGCGGTCGGCGTCTACATGGAGGTGACCGACGTCCACGTCGACCTGGTGTCGGCCGGCGTCGCCATACTCTGCCTGCAGGTCGTTGGGGCACGGATCCTTGCCCTGATGTACGCCCGCCCCGAGCTGCGCGACGGACTCGAAGCGGTGCTCCTGATGGGCAGCCTCGCCTTCCTGCAGTTCGCCGTGGTGATGGTCATCCTGCTGAACAACAACCGGCGGCAGACCGACGCGCAGGAGGAGCTGCGCTCGTGGGCCACGCTGCTGGAGCGCGTGATGGCCGATCCGGGCGAGGGGATGACGCTGGCGGGGCTGATGGACCGCACGCTGAAGCGCGTCCCCTCGTTGCACGGGATCGAGGTGCACGAGGACGGCGCCAAGGGGAACCTGAGCGGCTACGCCTACCCGCTCGTCACCGGCGGCACGGAGGTGGGCCGGCTCTTCTTCCCGCGCCAGCCCGACAGCACGGGGGTACTGGACACGTCGGCGCCGCTCCTGGCGGCGCGCGTGCAGCAACTGCTGGAGCACAACCGCTGGCGCGACGCCGCGCTCACCGACCCGCTGACCGATCTCCTGAACCGCCGCGGCTTCGAGCTGCGGGCGCCCGACCTGATCGCGCGGGCGCAGAAGCAGGAACGCCCGGTGAGCGTGGCCATGATCGACATCGACCACTTCAAGCGCGTCAACGACGTGTACGGACACTCGACGGGCGACGAGGCCCTGAAAGCGCTGGCCGACCTGCTGGTGCGCCACATCCGCCCGCACGACCTGACCGTCCGCTGGGGCGGCGAGGAGTTCCTGGTGGTGCTGAACACGAGCCGCGCCGGCGCCGTCGACGCCATGACGCGGCTGCGGCGCGAACTCTCCGGCGTCACGCCCCGCCAGATCGCCTGGCCCCTGGCCGCCTCCGTGGGCGTGGCCGGCGGCTCGGTGCCGCCGGACAGCGGCCTGACGCGCTGGATCGAGGCCGCCGACGCCGCCCTGCTGGAAGCCAAGCGCCTCGGGCGCAACCGTATCGAGGTCGCTCCGGAGTGAGGCCGGCGCCGAAGGCCGCGCTCAGCGGTAACATGCGCCCATGCGCGAACTCCTCTACGAAGCCGCCCGCCACTACAAGCGGGGCAAGGCCCTGGCCGAGCGCGGCGACGTGCGCGGCGCCATGGCAGCCTACGAGGACGCGCTCCGCGACCTGCACGCCGTGAAGCCGCAGCGGATGCGCGACGTGCTGCTGGCGCAGGTCTACCTCTCGCGCTTCCAGCTCGGCCGCTCGATGGACACGCGCCGCGCCGACAGCGACCTGCGCGTCGGTTACAGCTACGCGCGCACCACGGCGGAACCGACCGTCAGGCAGCTGGCCGAGCAGCTCTGGAACCAACGCCTCGAGGAGCTCAGGCGCGAGCCCGAGGACCAGGGGCGCGCGAAGGGCGCGGGCAAGCGCGAAGGCCGCCGGGGGCGCAAGCGGCAACGGCACGGCCGTCCTGGCCGCAGCGGGTAGCATGGCGCCATGAGCCGCCGGATCCTCGAACACGCGTACGACGCCGAGGGCGAGTTCCTGTCGCTGCTCGGCGACCTGGTCACCCGCGAGAGCCCCACCCACGACGAAGCGGCCTGCGACGCGCTGGCCGTCCGCCTGGAAGAGCTGATGAAGGAGCGCGGCTTCGCGGTCACCCGCCACGCCCGCGCCGGTGCGGGCGACATCGTCGAGGGGCGCCTGGAGGGCGGGGACGGCCCCCGCACCCTGCTGCTGTGCCACTACGACACCGTCTGGCCGCTGGGCACGCTCGCCGAGATGCCCTGGCGCCGCGAGGGGAACGAACAGTACGGCCCCGGGGTGCTGGACATGAAGGCCGGCATCGCCAACGCGCTCACGGCCGTGAACATCGCGCGTCAGCTCGACCTGCCACTCGTCGGCGACGTCACGCTGCTGGTCACCTCCGACGAGGAGACGGGCTCGCACCGCTCGCGCGAGCTGATCGAGGAGCGCGCCCAGGAACACGACCGCGTCTTCGTGCTCGAGCCGGGGCGCGACGACGGCGCCCTGAAGGTGGGCCGCAAGGGCGTGGGCGACTTCTCGCTGCGCCTGAAGGGGCGCTCGGCGCACGCGGGCAACAACCCGTCCGACGGCGCCAGCGCGCTGCGCGAGCTGGCCCACCTGCTGCTGTACGTCGAGGACCTGGCGGACGACGTGGCCGGCACCACCGTCAACGTCACCACGGCGCGCGCCGGCTTCGCCACCAACGTCATCGCCGAAGAGGCCGTGGCCACCGTCGACGTGCGGGTGCTGAAGGCGAGCGAGGCCGAGCGCGTCACGCAGGCGCTGCACGGCTACGTCCCGCGCGATCAGCGCGTGACCCTGACGGTCTCGGGCAGTCTCAACCGCCCGCCGATGGAGCCCACCCCGCGCAACCATGAGCTGTACGAGCAGGCGGCCGCGGTGCTGGCCGACATGGACCTGGCGCTGGAAGGGGCCGTGGTGGGCGGCGGCTCCGACGGGAACTTCACCTCCGCCATCGGCGTGGCGACGCTCGACGGGCTCGGTTCCGCCGGCAAGGGGCCGCACGCCAGGCACGAACACATCCGCGTCAAGGAGACGTTGGAACGCGTGGCGCTTCTCGCCGGCCTGCTGACCCGAGCCTGAGCATGCGCAGCTGGGCAGCGCTGCTGGCCTGCTTCCTCTGCGGTCCCCTACTGGCGTTGGCGCTGCCACCCACCGGCTGGTGGCCCCTGGCGCTCGTCGTGGCGGTCGTCTTCCTCGTGGTGGCGCGCGCCGAGCGGGGGCGCGCGGCGCTCGGGGCTGGCTTCGCCTTCGGCCTGCCCTTCTTCACCATCTACCTGCTCTGGCTGCCGCGCAGCTTCGCCGTGTTGTTCGGTCCGGCGTTCTGGTTCGTCTTCCCGTTCCTCGTGGCGGCGCTGGCGCTCTTCTGGGGCCTCACGTGCTGGGGCGCCTGGCGCCTGGCCGGCGGAAGGCGCGGCCGCGCGCCGGGCGCGCCGGTGCTGCTGATCCTGCCGGCCGCCTGGGTGCTCGTCGAGTGGGCGCGCACCCAGGGCTACTTCGCCTTCCCCTGGGGCACGCTCGGCTACGCCTGGCTGGACGTGGCGCCTGGGCAGCTGGCCGAGCACGTTGGTGTCTACGGCCTGAGCCTGCTGGTGACGGTGCCTGCGGCGCTTCTCGCCTGGCCGTGGGCGCGCCTGCGCCCGGCGGCGGCCCCCGAGCGCCTGCAGGGGGCCGCCCTCGCGGTGGCGGCGGTGCTGGCCCTGCTCGGGCTCGCCTTCTGGCAGGGGGTGGTGCTGCTGCCGGGGGCGGGCGCTCGGCAGGCCGCGGGCGAGCCGCGCCGGGCGCTGCTCGTGCAGGGGAACGTCGATCCGTTCGCGCGCGTGACGAGCGCCGCGCGCGAGCTGCAGGTGCACCTGGGCCTGACGGAGACGGCCGCCTCCGAGGGTCCCTTCGACCTCGTCGTCTGGCCCGAAGGTGCCGTCATCGGCTACCGCTTGGACACCCCCGACGCGGCCGAGCTGCGCGCCACCATCACGGCCAGCGCGCCGGGCGCCGGCTTCGTCGTGGGGGGCCGCGCCTACGAGGGGCAGCGGAACTTCAACACCCTGTTCAGCCTGCAGGACAGCGCCCTGCTGGGGCGCTACGACAAGGAGTACCTCGTGCCGTTCGGCGAGCGCTGGCCCCTGATCGATCGGCTGGAGGGCCTCTACGAGGGCATCTTCGGGCTGTTCGGCCTGCCGCTGCTGGCCAGCACCTCGGCCGGCAGCGGCCCCCATCCCCTGCACACGACGGCGGGGCCGGTGGCGGCCTACATCTGCTACGAGTCGGTCTTCCCGCAGGTGCAGCGCGCCATGGTGGCGCAGGGCTCCCGGGTGCTCGTGCTGGGCACCAACGACGCATGGTTCGGGGTGGGGAACGGCGCCCGGCAGCACTTCGACATGGGCCGCATGCGCGCCATCGAGACGCGGCGCTGGCTGCTGCGGGCCGGCAACGACGGCATCACCGCCAGCGTCGACCCGTACGGCCGCGTTAGCGCGGCCCTCGGGCGCGGCGTGCCCGCTGCGCTGCCCGTAGACTTCGAACTGAAGGACGGCCTGACGTTCTGGGTGCGCTACGGGCAGTGGACGCCGGTGGTGCTGGCCGTCTGGATCCTGCTGGCCGGCCTGGTGGCGCACCTGACGCGAAGGCCGCAGCCAACCGAGCCACCGCCAACGGAAGAAGCGGCGGGGCTCTAATATGTCGCCAACATGAGGGTCGTGATCGTAGGTGGCGGCGAGATCGGCTGGCTGATAGCCGAAGCCCTGCACCGGTCGCACGGGGTGACTGTCCTGGACCAGGACCCGGAGCGCGAGGAGGCGTTCGGCAACCTCGACGTCCAGTTCGTGCGCGGCAACGGCACCGACCCGGGCGACCTGCGTGCCGCGGGCGCCGAACGCGCTGCCGCCGTCATAGCCTGCACCTCCAACGACGACGTCAACGTGCTGGCCTGCCTGGCGGCGAAGGGGATCGGCGCGCAGCGGACGTTGGCCTTCGTCACGCGCCAGCGCTACGTGGACGCCTTCAAGCCCGAAGGGGCGTTCGAATCGGTGGGCCTGCTGGTGGACCGGGTGCTGTGGCCGCAGCGCATCCTGGCGCGGCAGATCGCCGACATCGTGCGCGTGCCGCGGGCCGTCGACAGTGCGCGCTTCGCCCACGGGCGCATCTCTCTGCTCGAGTACCTGCTGGAGCCCGACGACCCTTACATCGGCACCCCGCTGGGCGTGCTGACGCTGCCTCAGGGGGTCCTGGCCGTGGGCGCCATCCGCGGCGACCGCTTCGCCATCCCGACGGGCGCCACCGTCTTCGAGCCGGGCGACCGCGTCGTCTTCATGGGTACCACCGAAAGCATGCGCGAGATACAGCGCGCCTTCGCGCCTCGCAGACGCACTTTGAAAGTCGTGGTGGTCGGCGGTGGGAACGTTGGGTTCATGGTGGCCGAGTACCTGGGCTCCCAGCGCATCGACGTCACCATCATCGAGGAGAGCGAGGAGCGCTGCGAGAAGCTGGCGCAGTGGCTGCCGCACGCGCTCGTGCTGCGCGGCGACGGCAGCGACCTGGAGCTGCTGGAGCAGGAGCGGGTCGAGGACGCCGACGTGATGGTGGCCGTGACGGACGACGACGGCAACAACCTCCTCGTGTCGCTGCTGGCCAAGCAGCTGGGCATCCCCAAGGTGATCACGCGGGTGGGCAGGCCACGCAACCGGCGCGCGTTCACCCGCGTGGGCATAGACGCGCCCCTCACGCCCCGCACGGCCGCCGTGCAGGAGGTGCTCAACTGGCTCGAGATCGACGAGGTCGAGCACCTGGCCAGCATCG
The DNA here is from genome assembly GCA_964625655.1 of uncultured bacterium. Lineage (GTDB taxonomy): Bacteria > Deinococcota > Deinococci > Deinococcales > Trueperaceae > JAAYYF01. The sequence goes on along the minus strand of CAZVCT010000055.1, from coordinate 3,971 downwards.
AGGACTTCGCCGAGGTCATGGAGGCCACCTACCCGGTGGACGCCGCGCCCGGGCGCGTGATGGACCTGGACACCCCCGTCAACATGCTCATCGGCGCCATCGAGCGCGGCAGCAAGGTGATCGTCCCCAACGGCCTGACGGTGGTGGAGCCCGGCGACCTGCTGTACCTCGTCACCACCCCGGACGAGGTCGACGCCGTGGAGGAATGGCTGGACGAGAGGCAGGACGCGGCGGGGAAGCGTAGGTGAAGGCGCCGACCTGGTCGGACACGACCAACGGCCACCTGCGGCTGCGGGGCCGCTTCGTCACCTACGTCATAGGCACCGCGCTGCTCGCCATGGCCGGGGCCGGCGTCGCTTTCGCGCTCTACGCCCTCGTGCTTCAGGAGCCGTGGCTCGGCTTCCTCGTCGTCAGCATCGCCGCGCTGCCCCTGGGCCTGCTCCTGCGGTGGCACGGACATCCCGACGCCGAGCCCAGCCGGCGCGAGGCCCTGGCCGGGGTGCTGCTCACCTGGTTCCTGCTGCCCACCCTCGGCAGCGTCCCGTACGTGGCCATAGGCGGCCTCTCGGTCATCGATTCCTTCTTCGAGGGCATGAGCGGGTTCACCACCACGGGCTCGACCACCATCGTCGACCTGTCGAGCCTCCCCGACAGCCTGCTCATGTGGCGCTCCTTCTCGCAGTGGGTGGGCGGCATCGGGATCGTCGTGCTGTTCGTCGCGGTCTTCCCGCAGCTCGCCATCGCCGGGCGCCAGCTCTTCTTCGCCGAGCAGCCGGGCCAGTCGGACGAGCGCCTCGCCCCGCGCCTACGCAGCACCGCCGCCGCCGTGGTGTCGCTGTACGCGGGCCTCACGCTGCTGGCCGTGGCGGCCTTCATGCTCGCGGGCATGGACGCGTTCGACGCGGTGGCGCACGCCTTCGCCAGCCTCGCGGCGGGCGGCTTCTCGCCGAACCCGGGCGGGCTGGCCGTCTACGGCCCGGCCGTCCACTGGGTGGCGCTCGTGTTCATGTTCCTGGCGGGCGCCAGCTTCCCGCACCTGTACCGGGCCGTCACCGGCCGCCCGCGGGCGCTGTTCGGCAACGCCGAGTTCCGCGCCTACGTGGGCATCATGCTCGTGGCCGGGCTGCTGCTGGCGCTGCTCGTCTCGCCGGGCCAGGACGCGCTGGCGTCGCTGCGGCACGGGCTCTTCCAGGCCGTCAGCGTCACCAGCACCACGGGCATGGCGACGGACGACTGGAACGCCTGGGGTCCGGCCGCGCAGGCGCTGCTCGTGGCGCTGATGTTCGTGGGCGGCAGCGCCGGCTCGGCCAGCGGGGGGGTGAAGGTGGCGCGCTGGCTGATCATCTTCAAGCACGGCGCGCGCGAGGTGCGGCGCGCGCTGCACCCTCGCGCCGTGATGCCGGTGCGCGTGGGAAGGCGCATCGTTCCCGAGGACGTCATGCGGTCGGTGGCCGCCTTCCTGGCGCTCTACGTCGGCCTGTTCGTGGCCGGCACGCTGGCCCTCACCATGCTGGGCGCCGACCTCGGCACGGCCTTCACGGCCGCCATCGCGTGCCTGGGGAACACGGGTGTGGGCCTGGGCGCTATCGGCCCGCTCGGCAACTTCGACGGCTTCCCGTCCGCTTCGCGCCTGCTGCTGGCCTTCCTGATGTACGCCGGGCGCCTCGAGGTGGTCACGGTGCTCGTGGTGTTCGACGCCTCGTTCTGGCGGCGGCCGCGGCGCAGGCGCCGGAGGCGCGCCGCTGCCTGAGCGAGCTACGCAGGGCCGACGCGCTGCGCTATGCTCCGTCCAACGACGATCTACCGCCCGGGCCGCGCCCGGCGGTGCAGACACGACCCCAACCGGAGCGCCCCCTGTGCCGAGGCGCGCTCCGCGCCGCGCTGAAGCGGCCAGGTCCGGGAGGCCACATGTCCGACAGCATCGACTCCGTCCTTCAGGAGAAGCGCCTCTTCGACCCGCCGAAGGCGTTCGCCCGCCAGGCGCTGCTCTCGGACCCACAGGAGTACGAGCGCCTCTACCGCCGCTCGATCGACGATCCCCAGGGCTTCTGGGGCGAAGCGGCCGAAGAGTTCCACTGGTTCGAGCGCTGGAACGAGGTGCTCGAGTGGGACGAGCCCCATGCCAACTGGTTCGTGGGAGGCAAGACGAACCTGGCCTACAACTGCCTCGACCTGCAGATCGAGCGTGGGCTGGGCAACAAGGTGGCGTTCTTCTGGGAGGGCGAGCCGGGCGACAAGCGCGTGCTGACCTACTCGGAGCTGCTCGTCGAGGTCAGCCGCCTAGCCAACGTCCTGAAGAGCAAGGGGATAAAGGCGGGCGACGTCGTGGCGATCTACCTGCCGATGATCCCGGAAGCGGTCGTGGCGATGCTCGCGTGCGCCCGCATCGGCGCCACCCACTCGGTGGTGTTCGGCGGCTTCTCGTCGCACGCGCTGGCCGACCGCATCAACGACGCGCGCGCCAAGCTCGTCATCACGGCCGACGGCGGCTTCCGGCGCGGCAACGTCCTGCCCCTGAAGCCCGCGGTGGACGAAGCGCTCGAGGAGTGCGAGAGCGTGGAGGACGTCATCGTCGTGCGCCGGGCCGACAACCTCGTCGACATGGAGGCGGGCCGCGACGAGTGGTATCACGAGCTGGTGGGGGGCGCCTCTGACGAGTGCGACGCGGTGCCCGTGGACGCCGAGCATCCGGCGTACATCCTCTACACCTCGGGCTCGACCGGCAAACCGAAGGGCGTGCTGCACACCACCGGCGGCTACATGGTGCACACGGCGCTCACGGCGCGCTACGTCTTCGACCTGAAGCCCAACGACGTCTACTGGTGCACCGCCGACATCGGCTGGGTGACCGGCCACAGCTACGTGGTCTACGGCCTGATGGCGAACGGCGCCACCCAGGTGATGTACGAGGGTGCGCCCACCCACCCGGCCCCCGACCGCTTCTGGGAGATGATCGAGCGCTACCGCGTCAGCATCTTCTACACTGCCCCCACCGCCATCCGCGCCTTCATCAAGTTGGGGAGCGAACACCCCGAGAAGCACGACCTGTCCTCCCTGCGCCTCATCGGCACGGTGGGCGAGCCGATCAACCCCGAGGTGTGGATGTGGTACCGCCGCGTCATCGGCGGCGACCGCTGCCCGGTGGTCGACACCTGGTGGCAGACGGAGACGGGCGCCATCATGATCAGCACGCTGCCCGGCGTGCACGCCACCAAGCCTGGCTCGGCCGGCGTGCCCCTGTTCGGGGTCGACGCCGACGTGGTGGACGCCGACGGCAACCCAACGCCGTCAGGCCAAGGGGGCTACCTGATCGTGAAGCGGCCGTGGCCCGCCATGCTGCGCACCGTGTACGGCGACGACGACCGCTACCGCAACCAGTACTGGGGCGAGGTGCCGCACGTCTACTTCTCGGGCGACGGCGCGCGCGTCGACGAGGACGGCTACTTCTGGGTGATGGGCCGGGTGGACGACGTGGTGAACGTCTCGGGTCACCGCCTGGGGACGATGGAGGTCGAGTCGGCCATCGTCTCGCACCCCGCCGTGGCCGAGGCCGCCGTCGTGGGGCGCCCCGACGAGCTGAAGGGCCAGGGGATCGTGGCGTTCGTGACGCTGGAGCAAGGCTTCGAGCCGTCCGAGCAGCTGCGCCAGGAGCTGCGCAAGCACGTGACCAGCGAGATCGGCGCCATCGCCCGCCCCGACGAGATCCGCTTCGCCGACGCGCTGCCCAAGACGCGCTCTGGCAAGATCATGCGCCGCCTGCTGCGCAGCGTGGCTGCCGGGCAGGAGCTGATCGGCGACACGAGCACGCTCGAGGACCGGGGCGTGGTAGAGCAGCTGCAGCAGCCGCAGGGCTAAGAGCTCAAGTGGGCGGTCGCGGCTCGCGCGGCTTGGGCTCGCGTCGTCGCCGGCCACGCAGCAGCGGCTCGGCCGGCAGGCGCAGCTCGGCGATCATCATGGCCAGCAGCATCGCC
>CAZVCT010000054.1:0-17168 GCA_964625655.1 uncultured bacterium | reverse complement strand
AGGGTGTTGCCGGGGTCGTCGAGCTCGAACTCGTCGATGCACACGAGCTCGGCGGTGGCCAGCTCGGCCTTGGCGCGCTCCATCCCCATCACGCCGATCAGGTAGACCAGCTCCTGGAAGCTCAGGTAGCGCTTGGCGGGGGTGTCGGCGGCCGCGTAGGCGCTGGCCAGCAGGTGGGTCTTGCCGACGCCGAAGCCGCCGTCCAGGTAGAGGCCGGCGCCGGCCGGCTGCTCGGAGGCGCCGAAGGGCCACCAGCGGGAGCGCCCACCGCGGCCCTGCTCCCGGTGCTTCCAGCGGCGCGACAGTACGAACTCGCTGACGGCCTCGCGGGCCGCCGACTGGCTGGGGTGCTGCGGGTGGTAGGTCTCGAACGCCACCTCCGCGAAGCGCGGGGGCGGGCGGAGGTCGCGCGCATCGGCCTGGGGAGGCGGCTCCAGGTCGGCCACGGAGATGGGGCGCGTCACGCCGCAGAGCCTAACATCGAGGTTTGACACCCACCGATGCCAGGCGTACAGTGCCGTAGTCGCTCCGTGGGGAAGTCGGTGAGAGTCCGACACTGTCCCGCAACGGTATGAGCCCGCCTAAGGCGGCTTCGAGTCCGAGCACCGCGGTCCGACGAGTTCTGCACCCCTTGCGAGGACGAGGACGGGCAGGTTCGCCGAGGCGTTCTGCCCGGCGACCCACGCCATAGCGGCGCCCACCCACACAACTCGCAGGCTGCCAAGGAGAGAACGTGAGACGAGTTCTGCTGCTTCCGGCCCTGCTTCTGGCGTTCGCGCTGTCCAGCGCGCTCGCCGCCTTCCCCCTGACCGTCGTCGACGACCTCGGCCGCGAGGTGACCATCGCGGCCCAGCCCCAGCGCATCGTGTCGATGGCGCCGTCGCACACCGAGAGCGTGTGCGGCCTGGGCGCCTGCGACGCCCTGGTGGGCGTCGACCGCCACTCGAACTGGCCGCAGAGCGTGCTGCCCCTGGCGACGCTGGGCGACGCCTTCGCACCCGACCTCGAGGCGATCGTGGCGCTGGAGCCCGACCTCGTGCTCGTGGACGAGTACAGCGGCATGCACGAGCCGCTGGCCGCCCTCGGCATCACCGTGTACGCCGGCACGCCGCAGACGCTGGACGAGACGCTCGCGTTCCTCGGGCTGCTGGGCGAGATGCTGGGCCAGCAGAGCGAAGCTGCCGTCGTGGTGGGCCGCATCCAGGGCGAGCTCGGGGCCGTCAGGGAGCTGCTCGAGGGTGGCGTACGCCCCACCGTCTTCGTGGAGCTGGACCCGACGCCGTTCTCCGCCGGCCCGGACTCGTACATCGGCACGCTGCTGAACATCGCGGGCGGCGACAACGTCGTCGACGCCTCGCTGGGCGACTTCCCGCAGGTCGACCCCGAGTACGTGGTGGCCGCCGACCCGCAGGTGATCCTGCTGACCGACGCTCCCTTCGGCGTCACGGCCGCCGAGGTCGCCTCGCGCCCCGGCTGGGCCGGCATCGCGGCCGTGCGGGACGGACGCGTCATAGAGGTGGACGCCGAGCTGGTGGACATGCTGAGCCGCAACGGGCCGAGGCTGAGCCAGGCCGTGCTCGAGCTGGCGCGCCTGCTGCACCCGGACCGCTTCTGAGCACCGCTCCGCGGCGGCGCCTTGCCGCACCCGTGCGGGGTCGCGTTTGGCCCATCGCGGTCGCGTCCGTGCTGGCCACGCTGGCCGCCGTCGTGCTGGCGGTGGCCGTGGGCAGCGTGGAGGTGAGCCCCGCGGAGTTCTTCTCGACGTTGCGCAAGGCGGCCACCGGTGGAACCCTCGCGGGGCCAGAGGTGATCGTCTGGCACCTGCGCCTGCCCCGCGTTCTGCTGGCGGCGCTGGTGGGCGGCTCGCTGGCCCTGGCGGGCGCCATCTTCCAGGGGGTCTTCAGGAACCCCCTGGCCGACCCGTACCTGATAGGCACCGCCAGCGGCGCGGGCTTCGGCGCCACCCTGGCGGCGGCGCTGGCGGGCTCCGTGCCGTGGCTGGCCAGCTTCGGCCCGCCGCTGACGGCCTTCCTGTTCGCCATCCTCACGGTCTTCCTGGTGGCCGGGCTCGCGCGGCAGGGGGACGCCCTGCCCACCGTGCGCCTGATCCTGGCCGGGGTGGTGGTGGGCTCGATCTTCACCGCCGGCACGAGCTTCCTGCTGGTCGCTTCCCGCGAGCAGGCGGCAGGGATGATGGCCCGCCTGTTGGGCGGCTTTGGCTTCGCCGGCTGGGCGGACGTCGGCATCATCGCCGCGTTCATGGTGCCCACCCTGCTGCTGGCGGGCGCCTTCGCGCGCGCCCTGGACCTGCTGCAACTGGGCGAAGAGGGCGCCGCCCTGCTGGGCCTGCCCGTGGAAGCCATCAAGTACCTGATGCTGGGCGTGGCGACGCTCGTGACGGCCGCGGCCGTGAGCGTGGCCGGCATAATCGGCTTCGTCGGCCTGATAGTGCCTCACGCGGTGCGCCTGGCGTTCGGGCCGCGCCACGGGCGCCTCCTGCCCCTGGCGCTCGTCTGGGGGGCCGGCTTCATGGTCCTGGCCGACCTGCTGGCGCGCACGGTCATCTCGCCCGTCGAGGTGCCGGTCGGCATCGTCACCGCCCTGGTGGGCGGCCCGTTCTTCCTGCTGCTTCTGACCGGCAGGGGCGGGCGCATGGGGAGCGTGGGACGCCGGCGCCGCGCCGCAGTCCTCGGCGACCAGCCACGGGCCGTGCCGAACGACGTGCCTAACGACGTGCCGAACGACGTGCCTAACGACGTGCCGAACGACGTGCCTAACGACGTGCCGAACGACGTGCCGGAGCCCCGATGAGCATCGAGATGCGCGGCGTCACCGCTTCGTACCCGTCCGCGGATCGCGGACGGTACCAGTTGGACGCCACCGACCGCCCCGCGCTGCACGAGTTCAGCCTTTCGGTGGCGCCCGGCGAGGTGGTGGGGATCGTCGGCCCCAACGGCGCGGGGAAGAGCACGGCGCTGCGCGTGCTGACCCGCCGGCTGGCGCCAAGCAGCGGCGAGGTCGACATCGACGGCCGGCCGCTGGCCGCCTTCGGCCGCTTCGAGCTGGCACGCAGCCTGGCGCTCGTGGCGCAGGCGCCCGTCGTGCCCGCGGGCTTCCTCGTGCGCGAGGTGGTGGAGATGGGGCGCACGCCCCACCTCGGCCTGTTCCAGGCACCGGGCGTCGCCGACGAGGGGGTCGTGGAGGCTGCCCTGACGGCCACCGACACGCTGCGGTTCGCCGAGCGCCGCGCCGACAGCCTCTCGGGCGGCGAGCTGCAGCGCGTGGTGTTCGCCCGCGCCCTGGCGCAGCGCCCGCGTTATCTGCTTCTGGACGAGCCCACCAACCACCTGGACCTCCGCTACCAGGTCGAGCTGCTGGCTTACGCCCGCGCCCAGGTAGGGCAGGGGGTGGGCGTGCTGGTGGTGCTGCACGACCTGAACCTGGCGGCGCGCAGCTGCGACCGCCTGGTGGTCCTGGATGCAGGGCGCAAGGTGGCGGAAGGAGCGCCCGCCGAGGTGCTGAACCGGCGCCTGCTGGAGGCGGTGTATGGGGCGCGCGTCGACGTGCTTAACGATGGCGGCACGCCGGTGGTGGTGCCCAGGTTCGGTGCCTGAGGGGCGGTCCTTCACATTGGAGCAGGTGTCGGAGCGAAGGAAGGCTCAGGGCGAGGCGCGCACGTTTCGAGGTTCGTATTATCAAATGGATTGGACCGCTGCCCGCGCCACCGGAGCGCGAGCGAGCCGCCCCGTCAGCGGTTCGCACCCTCCCTCGATGGTCGGAAGCCGCATCGAGGCAGGAAGGAAGCTGTGATGGAAGGAAGCTGTAATGAAACGCAGCTGTACTGGAACGCACCTGTGCTGGAAGGTATGGGTGCTGGAACGTATCCGCCGTCAGTAACGGCTGGGCGGGTCGAAGCGTCCGTGCACAGCCTGCGCCAGACCGTAGAAGTCGACCAGCTTCTCGGTGGCGGCGCGCCAGTCGTGCTTCTGCATCTCGGCGCGGGCCGCCCTGGCCATGCGGGTCCGCTCGGCCTCGTCGAACAGCAGCCGCTTCAGCTTGGCGGTCAGGTCGCCCAGGTCGCCGGGCGTGAACATCAGCCCGTTGACGCCGTCCTCGATCACGTCGGGGATGCCGCCGGCGCGCGCGCCGACGGCGGGCGTGCCCGCCGCCATGGACTCCATCGCCACGAACCCCAGCGTCTCGGTGTCGGAGGGGAAGGCGAAGACGTCGGAGCTGGCGTAGGCGCTGGCCAGCTCCGTGCCGCTCATGTAGCCGCTGAAATGCGTGTTCGTGCCGCGGAAGCGCTTCTTCAGTTCGGCCTCGGCCGGGCCGGAGCCCACCAGCGCCAGCCGCACGTTCGGCAGCTGCGTGACGGGCGCGTACAGCCAGTCGATGCGCTTCTCGAAGCTCAGGCGCCCGACGTAGATCATCAGTGGCGCGTCGGGGTGCCCGTCCGTCAGGCGCTCGCGCATCGCGCGCGTGGCGCGCTCGGGTCGGAACAGGTCGGTATCTACCGCCTTGGGCCAGAGCCGCACCCGGTCTATCCCCAGCCCACGCGCCGAGCGCACCATGGGCTCGCTCGTGCACAGGTTCACGTGCGCCTGGTTGTGCACGTCGCGCAGGAAGCGCCGTGACGGCTCCTGCAGCATCGGCAGCTTCAGGTGGCGCGCGTACTGCGTGATGTCGGTGTGGTAGCTGGCCAGCAGCGGCAGGTTGCGCTGCTTGGCCAGCGCCGTGCCCCACAGGCCCAGCACGACGGGGTTCACCACGTGCACCACGTCGGGCTGGAAGCGGTCCAGCTCGCGGCCCAGCCGCGGCCGAGGCAGGCCCAGGAACAGCTCCGGGTACCAGGGCCGGAACGGCAGGGCCGGCACCCGCACGACCTTGTGGCCCGCGTAGTTGTCGGGCGGGTCGTGCGGGGCGAAGACGAGCGCTTCGTGGCCCAGCACCGCCAGCTGCTCGAGCGTGCGCAGGAGCCGCGTGACGATGCCGTCGACCTTCGGCAGGAAGGTCTCGGTGAAGATCGCGATCCTCAAGGGCGCCGGCTAGCTCAGGCGTGCTCGAGCTTCGCGACTCGCTCCGGGATGCCGGGCTTCTGCTCGCGCGTCCAGGTGCTGGTGGCGGGGATCTTCTCCATGTCGGCGCGGTCCTTGTAGCGCTTCGCGACCTCGGTGACCTCGGTGAGCAGCCCAGCCTCGAGGGTGGTCGGCTTCAGGCCCAGGTCGAGGAAGGCGTCGTTGCGCGCGTGCAGGTCGTTCTCGGGGTCCTCGCGGCGCGGGTTGGACACGTACGCCACCTCGGCGCCCGTGAGCTGCCCGATGAGCTCGGCGAGGTCGCGCACGCGGTGGGTCTCGGTCAGCTGGTTGAGGATCTTGACCTTGTCGCCACGCTGCGGGGGGTTGCCCAGGGCCAGCTCGACGCACTTCACCGTGTCGGTGATGTGGATGAAGGCGCGCGTCTGGCCGCCCGTGCCGTGCACCGTGAGCGGGTAGCCGACGGCGGCCTGCATCAGGAAGCGGTTGAGGACCGTGCCGTAGTCGCCGTCGTAGTCGAAGCGGTTGATCAGGCGCTCGTCGAGGTTCGTCTCGGGGGTGTTGGTGCCCCACACGATGCCCTGGTGCAGGTCGGTGATGCGCAGACGGTCGTTCTTGGCGTAGTAGGCGAAGAGCAGCTGATCGAGCGTCTTCGTCATGTGGTAGATGCTGCCGGGGTTGGTGGGGTAGAGGATCTGCTGCTGGACCTTCTCGCCTGCGTCGGTGGTCACCTCGACGTCTAGGTAGCCCTCGGGGATCTTCATGCCGGCGGTGCCGTAGCCGTAGACGCCCATGGTGCCAAGGTGCACGAGGTGGATGTCCTGCCCGCTCTCGACGACAGCGGCCAGCAGGTTGTTGGTGGCGTTCACGTTGTTGTCGACGGTGTAGCGCTTGTGCCAGCTCGACTTCATCGAGTAGGGGGCCGCGCGCTGCTCGGCGAAGTGGACGACGGCGTCGGGGCGCTCGCGCTCGAGGAGCGCCAGCAGTTCGGCGTAATCCTGCGCCACGTCGATGTTCTCGAAGCGGATCTGCTTGCCCGTCAGTTCCTTCCACGCCTTGAGGCGCTCGCCCATGGGGCGGATGGGCGTCAGCGAGCCCGCTTCCAGCTCGTTGTCGATGTTGCGGCGCGAGAGGTTGTCGACGATCAGTACGTCATGGCCGACGTTGCTCAGGTGCAGGCTGGTGGGCCAGCCGCAGAAGCCGTCGCCACCGAGGACTACTACTTTCATGGTGTTCCTCCGAAGCTGCAGCCAGCGGCTGCAGATGATGCGGGCGCGCCCTGGGGCGCGGTCAGTGCGGCACAGTCTAGCACCGGGCCGCCTCAAGGCCCGATCCGGCCCGCTGACGCACGGGAACCTAGGTCAGCCCCGAGCCGCCCCGGTGCGGACGCGCCGCCACAGCTCGCGCCAGCGGCGCTGGAAGAAGCGCCTGCGGTACGGTTCGGCGCCGGCGTGCCAGGCGCCGGGCCGCAGGAACGAGCCCACCACCGACACGGCGATGAATGCCGGGTGCCACAGGATCCACCAGAGCGTGGTCACGCCCCACAGGTCGCGCCTGCCGAACTGGCGTGTGCCGACGCCCATGCCCACCCATTCGACCAGCGCCTTGATCCCCCAGAGCGCGGCGACCCAGGGCAGTAGGCCGGGCACGAACGGAACGAGCAGCACGCTGAGGCTGAGGAAGACGCTCTGCATGCCCAGGGCCGCGATGCCGGCCATGAAGCCCGGGTGGTAGTGCAGCACGTGGTGGTAGCGGCTCACCCAGCGGCGGCGCTGCCGCAGCAGCCCAGGCGCCGACACGGCGCCCTGCGTCAGGACACGCGTCCGCGGCTCCTCGGCGAACACGACCCGCGTGGCCGGCAGGCGCCCGATCTTCTGGGTCAACAGGTCCTCGTCGCCGCTGGGCGCGCGGCCGGCGGCCCCGAAGCCTCCGACGGCCTCGAAGGCGCTGCGGCGGTACGCGAGGTTGTTGGCGCTGCTGGCGAACCGAAGGCCGAAGCGCGTGAGGCTGCGCGAGACGAGCATGAGGGTGAACCAGTCGACGCTCTCGAAGCGCTGCAGCAGCGTGCGCGCCTCGCCTGGGCGGCTGGTGGAGACGTAACCCACCACCATCGCCACGTCGTCCTCGAAGTGCGACACCATCCCAGCCACCCAGCCGGGGTCGTAGCGGCAGTCGGCGTCGGTGGCCAGGACGATCTGGCCGCTCGAGCGGCGGATGCCGTGGTTGACGGCGTTCACCTTGGGCGCCAGCTTGCGGCTCGGTTCGGTGACGCGCACGAGGCGGAAGCGCGGGTCGCGCTCCACGAAGCTCTCGATCACGCGCTTCGTTCCGTCCGTGGAGCGGTCGTCGACGACGACGAACTCGACCTCGCCGGCGTAGCGCTGCGCAGCCAGGCTCTCGAGGGTGCCGGGCAGCTTCTCTTCCTCGTCGTGCGCGGGCAGCACCACCGTGACGCTCGGAAGCGCGGCGACGCCAGCAAGCTCAGCGCTGCTCGCGGGACCGGGATCCAGCAGCGACGCTTCGCTGCCAGCGGGTGCCGACGAGCGCCGCCGAGGCAGGAACATGCCCACCACGACCATGACCATCAAGAGGATGTAGGGGATGCCGAAAAGGTAGAGCAGAACGATCAGACCGCTGGTCACGCCTGGTTCGCCTGGGCCCTTCTCACATAGGCGAGTGTAACACCCGGTCGGAACGCCGCCCCTTCGGGCGGTACGCTGACCGAACCTTGCGCAAGGACCCCGACCAGAGCTTCCACGCCTTCCTCACGCAGCTTCACGATTACGAGGAGCAGGTGGTGGGCTACCACTTCTTCCCGCCGCGCCGCGGCGTGCGCGAGAGCGCGTACGCGGGTCCGTACGCCGCGCAGCTGCAGCGTCTGGGCTTCGAACCGTACGCCCATCAGGCGCGCGCCTTCGAGGCGGTCGGGGCGGGTGAAGACGTCGTGGTGGCCACCGCCACCGCGTCGGGGAAGTCGCTCGCCTTTCAGCTGCCGGTGCTGGCGGCGCTGGAGGCTGGCGGCACCTCGCTGCTCCTGTACCCCACGAAGGCGCTGGCGCACGACCAGCTGCTGCGGCTGCGCAGCCTGGAAGCGGCGCTGGGCATCGCCTCCGAAGAGCCGGCCGCCAACCCGACCATCGCCAGCTACGACGGCGACACGCGCGGCGAGCGGCGCGCGCAGGTGCGCGAGCACGGCCGCGTGATCCTCACGAACCCCGACATGCTGCACTACGGCATCCTGCCGCACCACCAGGGCTGGGCAGCGTTCCTCGGCGCGCTCAGGTTCGTCGTGCTCGACGAGCTGCACGCCTACCGCGGCGTGCTCGGCTCGCACGTCGCCAACGTCGTCAGGCGGCTGCTGCGCGTAGCGCGCGCCTACGGCGCGAACCCGGTGGTGGTGGCCGCCTCCGCCACGGTCGGCAACCCCGCCGAGCACGCCGAGCGCCTCGTCGGCAGGCCGTTCACCCTCGTCGACCAGGACGAGGCGCCGGCCGGCGCCAAGGAGTTCGTCATGTGGCAGCCGCCGATGCGCGACGCCTCCGGCGAGCGGCGCCGCAGCCCCAACTCCGAGGCCGCGCAGCTGGCGGCGGCCTTCGCGAGGCACGGCGTCAAGAGCCTCTTCTTCTGCAACTCGCGCAAGAGCGCCGAGCTGGTGCGGCGCTACGCCGCCGGCCTGGCGGGCGAGCCTCTGGGCACCACCATCCAGAGCTACCGCGCCGGCTACACCGCCGAGGACCGGCGCCTGATCGAACAGGGCTTCAGGAACGGCGACATCACGGTGCTGACGAGCACGAGCGCGCTCGAGCTGGGCGTCGACATCGGCGGGGTCGACGCGGTGGTGCTGGTGGGCTACCCGGGCTCGAAGATGGCGCTCTGGCAGCGGGCCGGGCGCGCGGGCCGCGAGGGGCGGCGCTCGCTGACGCTGCTCATCCCGGGCGCCGACCCCCTCGACGAGTACTACCGCACCCACCCCGACCTGCTGGTGGACGGCCCCATCGAGGACGCCGTCGCCGACCCCTTCAACGACGAGCTGCACCCGCGCCACCTACGCTGCGCGGCGGCCGAGGTGCCGCTGAGGGCAGGGGAGAGCGTCGTGGCGCCCTGGGTGGAACTGGACGACGTCGAAGGCCTGACCGAGCGCGGCGGCCTGTACCGGTCCACCAGCCGCTACCCGCACCGCCGCGTGCAGCTGCGGGGCAGCGGCGGCAAGCTGGTGCGCCTCAAGGACGGGATGGGCCGGTCGCTGGGCGCCACCGACTTCGCCACCGCCCTGCGCGAGCTGCACCCGGGCGCCGTCTACCTGCACCAGGGCGAGCAGTACCTGGTCGCCGCCCTCGACCTCGAGAAGGGCATCGCGCGGCTGCTGCCCCACATCGAGGACTACTACACGCAGCCGCGCTCCGAGACCGACATCGAGGTCCTCGGCCCCCTGCCCGTGCGGGATGGCGTGCAGGGGGTGCAGGAGACGCCGCCCGAAGGCGTGCACGTCGGCCGCGTAAGAGTGAGCCACCAGGTGGTGGGGTACGTGCGCAAGCGCCACTTCTCGGAGGCGGTCCTAGAGGAGCGCGCGCTGGAGCTTCCCGAGGTCACGTACGTCACGCAGGCGCTCTGGTTCGGCGTCGAGGGACTGGAGGGCCTGGCGCAGGTGAACCTGCCGGAAGCGCTGCACGCGCTCGAGCACACGCTGATCGGCCTTCTGCCGTCGTTCGTGCTGTGCGAACGGGCCGACGTGGGCGGGGTGTCGTACCCGCTCTACCCGCCCACGGGCCAGCCCCGGATCTTCATCTACGACGGCGCGCCGGGCGGCGTGGGCTACTCGCGCGCGGGCGCCGCGGCGTTCCGGACGTGGCTGGGCGCCGCCCGCGACCTGCTCGCCGCCTGCCCCTGCGCCGACGGCTGCCCACGCTGCGTGCTGTCGCCGAAGTGCGGCAACGGCAACCAGTTCCTCGACAAGAAGGCGGCGCTGCGGTTGGCGGAGGCGCTGATCACGCGTCTGGAACGGGCATCGCAGGGCCAGGTCGGCGTGGCGGCCAGTGCGTGACGTGAAGGCTCCCGCTCGCTCCGCTCGTCCGCCCTAGGCAGATCGGCAGGAGCTCGCAGAAAGTAGGTGCTAGACTCGCAAACCGTGCAGGTCGGTTTCGTCACCCAGCTTCTGTTCGGCCGATATGGCAACTACTGGCGCTCTCTGGTCGAGGGCGCAGGCGCCGACGTCCGTTTCCCTACGCCCGAAGCCACCCTGGCAGCGCTCGAAGCCGAGCCCGTAGCCGCCGTGCCCGCCATGGCCTTCCGGCTGGCGGCCGCCCAGGCGCTGGCCTTGGCCGAGGAGGTCGACCTGCTGGTCGTTCCCCGCCTCAACCGCGACACGGACGTGGCGCGTGGCGGCGCGCAGGACCCTTGGATCGCCGACTTCCCGGCTGCGCTCCGCAACGTCGTGCCGGGCCTGCCGACCATCCGCTCGGTGCCCGTGAACGTGAACGCCGAGGTCGAATCGGACGCCGTGGCGTTCCTGCAGGCGCTTCTGCACGACGCTGCGCAGGTGCGCCGCGTGTGGACACGTCTGCGCCCCGCTGCCAAGCCGCCGCGCCTTAGGCCCGTCAACTGGAACTACCGGCCAGGCGAGCTGAGCACCGTCGCCCTCGTGGGGCAGCCGTGGCTGCTGAACGACGCGGTCGAGCGCGCGCTGGTCAACCCCGCCGAGAACCTCGTGTCGCAGCACCGCCTGGATCCGGTCGAACTGCGCGAGGAGGGCCACCGCGCCGACCCGCAGCTGATCGACACCGACGCCGAGGTGCTGGGTGCAGCCCGCTCGGCCGCGCGCCGCGCGACGGTCGCTCGCCTGCGGATGGTGGTCGACGCCGCCTCGGGCGCCGACGCCTGGCTCGCGAAGCGCGTCGAGCGGGCCGTGCACAAGCCGGTGCACGTCGTGAGCGTGCAGGACGTCCTGGCCGACGAAGGCCTGGTCGACTCGTTGGCGAACTGGCAGCTAGACTGAGGCGTGCACCTGCTGCTTCTGCTGCTGGCGCTGGTCCTCGTCGCCATCAACGTCTTCGGAGCCTGGGCGGTCAGCCGGCGCAGGCCCCTGGTGTCGCGCCTCTTCCTGCTCTCCGCCATGGTCCTGACCGTAACGGCGGTCGCCTACGGCTACCGCCTCGACGCAGCCTGGTGGCTCCTCCTGGTCGGCACGCTCCTGGGCTTCACGGCCTCGTTCCTCAACGCCCGCCTGGTGATAGGCAAGGTCGTCTGGCCCAACCACATCCTGAGAGCCGCAGCTCTGGCAGGCGTCCTGGTCCTGGCCTGGTACTACGGCTGAGCCTGTTCAAGAGCTAGGAAGCCGCACCCGAACGACCTCTCTACGCGCTGGTACATCCGGCCCCGTCTGCGCTAGTCACGATCCCTGACTCACCGAATCGACTTGGGGCAAGTGGTTGGGGCGGGTGTTCCGCAGACCGTTTGCCGCCAGCGGCCCCAGGTCTGCGGAACACCCGCCCCAACCACTCACACGTCCAACCCCCAAAGAGGCTGGCCCGAACCACTAACGCATCAGAACGCGTTCACCCCAGTAATGGCCCGCCCCAGCACGAGGGTATGAACGGTATCGGTCCCCTCGTAGGTAGCCACGGTCTCGAGGTTCAGCATGTGCCTGATGGCGGAGTACTCGGTCGTGATGCCGTTCCCGCCCAGCAGGTCGCGCGCCGCCCGCGCCACGTTCAGCGCGCTGCGGCAGTTGTCGCGCTTCGCCAGCGACACGCGCGCGGGGTGGTCCTTGCCCTCTTCCTTGAGGCGCCCGAGCCGGTACGCCAGCAGCGTGCCCTTGGTGATCTCGCTGAGCATGTCGGCGAGGCGTTCCTGCACGATCTGCTTGGCTGCCAGCGGCTCGCCGAACGCGGGGCGGTCGGAGACGTACTCCGCGGCTTCGTCGAAGCAGGCCTGCGCGGCGCCGAGCACGCCGAACGCGATGCCGAAGCGCGCCTGGTTGAGGCACGAGAGGGGGCCTTTGAGTCCCTCCACCTGGAGGCGGTTGCGGTCGGGCACGACGACGTCGTCGAGGTAGAGCTCGGAGGTGACGCTGGCGCGCATCGACGCCTTGGTCTTGATGTCGACGGCCTGGAAGCCTTCGCTGGCGGTGGGGACGACGAAGCCGCGCACCACGCCGTCGGCCTCGTCGCGCGCCCAGACGATGGCGACGTCGGCACGCGAGCCGCTGGTGATCCAGCGCTTGACGCCGTTGATCACCCAGTCGTTGCCCACCTTGCGGCAGCGCGTGCGCATGGCGCCGGGGTCGGAGCCGGCGTCAGGTTCGGTGAGGCCGAAGCAGCCGACCGCCTCGCCCGAGGCGAGGCGCGGGAGCCACTCGCTCTTGACCTCGTCTATGGCATAGGCGTGGATCGGGTACATGACGAGGCTCGACTGCACGCTGACGAACGAGCGCATGCCCGAGTCGACGTACTCGATCTCGCGGCACACGAGCCCGTAGGCCGAGTAGCTGGCTCCGGCGCCGCCGTACTTCTCGGGGAGGGTGACGCCCAGGGCGCCCAGCTCCCCGAAGCTGCGGGCGAGCTCGGCGGGGAAGTGACCGTCCTGCCACCACTCGCCCACGTGCGGCAGGATCTCGGCGCGCACGTACTCGCGCACGCTGCCCTGGATCAGGCGCTCTTCACTGGTGTAGAGAGAATCGACGTCGTAGAAATCGTGTAGCGCCAGGGCCGAGCCCTTGGACATCGTGGTCGTCATCGACCGCCTCCTAGGTTGCGCGGTGGAGCCCGTCGTCGCTGCGTGCACCAGCCATGCCGGGCGCCGCCGCGGCCGCGGGTCAGCCGTCGCCGAACAGCTTCTTGAGGGCGTCCTCCTTGGAGGTACGCTTCGCGGGGTGGTACCGCTCTCCCTCTACCGTCAACCGCCCGCTGGCGACGAGCTCCGTCAGGGCCGCCTCGAGCGTGTCGAAGGCGAGCTCTTCGTAGTGCTTCTCGTCGATGTAGCGCTGCACGTCGCGCAGCGTCGCCCCTCGGTTCCCTGACTCCGCTACTGCTTCCAGGATCCAGGCGTCAACGGTCATGGCCCAGTGTACGTGATGCCCGCGCGCGCGGGTCCCGGCGGTAGGTTCAGCGGTGGAACGAGCCTTCGGCGCGCTTGTCGGGGGTGGGACGGTACGCCTCCTGGGGGCCGCCCGACAGCTCGGCCCAGCTGACCTCGTCGTCCATGCTCAGCACCTTCACGGGGCAGGCGTCGATGCAGGCGTCGCAGCCGACGCAGCGGTCGGGGTCGAGCATCAGCGCGCCGCCCTCGACCGTGAAGTTGCGACTAAGTGCGTCGGTCGGGCAGGCGCGGGTGCAGGCGGGGCAGAGGATGCAGCCGTCGTCGACGCGTGGCAGGCGCCACGGCACGAGCGCTTCGGGCTCGGGGTCCGCGATCTCGATGGCGCGGTAGCGGCGGCTCAGTTCAAAGGGGACGGGGCGACGACCGTCCTCGTCCGGTTCGGCGGGCAGCAGCCGCTCGAGCGGAGCCAGCGCCTCGCCCGCCAGCCGCTTCGTCTCGCGCAAGCCGCCGCCGAAGAGCTGGCGGCGCGTCACCTTGCGGCGGGAGTGGCGGTCGTCGTCGAGGGTGGCGCGCTCGCCCAGCTCGACCTTCAGCTGGCGGCCCTGCACGGCGGCCAGGCGGGCTGCCTCGTCGGCCGTGGCGCGCGCCACCTCGGGCACGGAGGCGTGCCCGATGGCGCAGCCGTCGCAGGCACCGTGGGCCAGTACGAGCTCGAGGCTCGGGCCCGCCAGCCGCAGCATGTCGGTGGGGGAGAGCTGGGCGAGGCAGACGACGCTCTGCGCGCTGCCGTTCACCTTCGAGCAGCGTGCCGCGGCACCGCTTGCGATGCGGTTCTCGAACTCGAGCGCCTGGCTGGGGCAGGCGCGGACGCACAGGCCGCAGCCCGTGCAGTCGATGGCGTCGATCTTGACGAGCTCCGAGAGGCTCACGGCCTCGTGGGGGCAGACGTCGAGGCAAGCCGTGCACGAGCCGGCGCCCGCGCCCGCGTTCAGGCAGCGGCTCTCCTCGACGGCCGGCGCCACCTCCACCGCCTTGAGCACCATCTCGAACAGGTCGCCGAAGATCGGCACGCCTACCCCCTCAGGTCCCGCGCAGCGCGGCGGGTTCGGGCGCGGGCTCCACGGCCAGGCGCCCTTCGAAACCGGTGTCTTGCAGGTAGGCGTCGAACGCGTCGAAGTCCAGCTGCTGCTTCTGGTCGGACAGGGCCACGGCCGGGTTCGGGTGCACCTCGACCATCACCCCGTCCGCACCCACCGCCAGGCCCGCCTTGGTCAGCTGGACGAGCAGGTCGCGCCGGCCGCCCGAGTGGGCGACGTCGACGAGCACGGGCAGGTGGCTCTCGAGCTTCGCGAGCGCCACGGCCGACACGTCGAGGGTGTTGCGCGTGTAGCGCTCGAAGGTGCGGATGCCCCGCTCGCAGAGGATCACGTTCGGGTTCCCCTCCGACATCAGGTACTCGGCCGCCAGCAGCCACTCCTCGACGGTGGCGGCCAGGCCGCGCTTGAGCAGGACGGGCTTGCGGCTGCGCCCGGCGGCGCGCAGCAGCTCGAAGTTCTGCATATTTCGCGCCCCGATCTGCAGCACGTCGACGTACTGCTCGAACAGGGGCAGGTGCCCTTCCGTGATGATCTCGCTGACGAACAGCAGGCCGTGGCGGTCGGCGGCGCGGCGCCCCAGCGCCAGCCCTTCCTCGCCCAGGCCCTGGAACGCGTAGGGGTCGGTGCGCGGCTTGAAGGCGCCGCCCCGGAAGAGCTTCACTCCGCGAGCCGCTAGGTGCGCGGCCGTGGCCATCACCTGCGCTTCCGACTCGATGGCGCACGGGCCCGCGATGAGGACGGGCGGCTGGCCCTGGCCGATCGGCACGCCGGCCACCTCGACGACGGTGTCTTTGGCGTGCGTGGCGCGCGACGTCAGGTAGTCGCGCTTCTTGGCGGCCTGGCCGGCCTGCATGCTGGCCTGGAAGACCTGCTTGAAGAGGCTCTTCACCGTGGCGTCGTCGAACGGCCCCTGGTTGGCGGCCACCAGAACGTCGAGCATCTCCTGCTCGCGCACGGGGTCGTACTGCGAGGCGCCCAGCTCGGCCTGCAGCGCGCCGATCTCGGCGGCCACCGCGCCCCGCTCCGACAGCAGCCGCAGCAGGCGCAGGTTCAGTTCGTCGATCTCAGCCCGTAGGGCCCGGATCTTCTCTTGCATGGTCCATCCTAGTGGCGCCCGACCGCTGTTGGGAGAGGCGGACGACGACCACGGTCAGCTCGAAGAGCACGAGCAGGGGGATCGCGACGAGGGCGAGGTTGAACGGGTCGCCTGTGGGGGTGATGACGGCGGCCCCCACGAGGCCGATGACGATGGCCCAGCGCCGGTTGCGCACGAGCGGTTCGGAGCGCAGCAGCCCGATGCGGGCGAAGAGGAAGCCCAGCACCGGCATCTCGAACATGATGCCGAACATGCCCATCAGCATCAGCAGGGTCGAGATGTAGCGCCCGATCGAGAGGAGGCCCTGCGCCTCGTCGCCGAGGAAGGCGAGCAGCACGGGGATCGTGAAGGGCAGCACCACGTAGTACGAGAAGAGGACGCCGGCGGCGAAGGCGAGCGCCGCCATGAGGATGAACGGTACCGCGTAGCGCCGCTCCTGGGCGTAGAGGCCAGGGGCGACGAAGCCCCAGATCTGCCCCAGGATCACCGGACTGGCGAGCACCAGTCCGAAGAACGAGGCGATCTGCATCGACACGGTGAACGGCTCCAGCACCGAGAAGAAGCTGAGCACCATGTTCTCGGGCAGGGGCGCGCGCAGCCACTCGAGGATCTCGAAGCGGAACATGAACGCCACGCCCGACGCCACCACCCAGGCGGCGAAGGCGATGAGGAGCCGCGTGCGCAGCTCCTCGAAGTGATCGAGGATGGTCAACCGCTACCCCATGGAGCAGAAGGGCGGCTTCGGCCGCCTTCGAGGGACGACATCATGGCGAGGGACGTGGCGGGCCTGCGGCCCGCCTCAGGCCTTGTCGGCGCCGTCGGGGGTGGTGGAGCCCTCGGTGGCGGTGGCGGCCGCTACGGGCGCCCCCTTCACCTTCGGCGCAGTCTCCTCGACCGACTCCTCTTCCATCTCCTTGCGCATGTCCTTGATCCCCTTGCGGAACTCGCGGACGGACTGGCCAAGGCCCTTGGCCATCTCGGGCAGGCGGCGCGGCCCGAATATCAGCAGCACGACCACCAGGATTATCAGTAGTTCTACTATCCCCAACGAACCGATCTTGGGCATGAGTGACGCCTCCAAACGCTCCCATGGTAGCAAGCCTCGGTGAGCGCCGAGAGTATGCGCCTGACCGACGGCCCGCGTGGCGCCGATGGGGCGCGTCAGGAAGCGCGCGCCGGACGCGCCCCAGGTGCCCTGAGGGCCGTCCAGGACGGCAGTTGACAGGTATGGCGGCGCATGCTACCTTACTTCCTCGGGCTCGCGGCCGCCCGCCACCCTAGCTCAATCGGTAGAGCATCCGACTTGTAATCGGAAGGTTGTCGGTTCGATTCCGATGGGTGGCTCCAGGTAGCTTCGGCCCCATAGTTGTGCATGGGTAGGTGCCCGAGTGGTTAAAGGGGACGGACTGTAAATCCGTTGGCTAACGCCTACGCTGGTTCAAATCCAGCCCTACCCACCAGCCCGGCGGCTCGTCCGCCTTCGGCAGGCCGAAAGGCCGAAAGCGGGAACCACCCGGTTCCCACACGCGGGAGTAGCTCAGTCGGTAGAGCGTCAGCTTCCCAAGCTGAATGTCGCGGGTTCGAATCCCGTCTCCCGCTCCAGTGGAGCCCCTGCCCGGCCCGGAGGGGTCGCCGCTAACGGCGGCAACTGGCTCGTGTAGCTCAGTGGTAGAGCACTCCCTTGGTAAGGGAGAGGTCGTCAGTTCAATCCTGACCACGAGCTCCAAAAATCGCCGTGACCGGAACGAGTCGCGCAGCGCCAAGGCGCGCGCGGCTCGGTTCGGCTGCCAGGCCGAGAAGGTAAGGCGAACCCGACCGCAGCCCGCGGTGGGCGCCCGAAAGGAAGTACGACCATGGCTAAGGGTGTTTTCGAGCGTACGAAGCCCCACGTGAACGTGGGCACGATCG
>CAZVCT010000053.1:0-17860 GCA_964625655.1 uncultured bacterium | reverse complement strand
CCCAGAGCGCCAGGCGGATGAAGTCGTCGTCCTTGAAGCCGTTGCAGCAGAGCAGGGCGTCGTCGTGCGTGTCGTGCGCCAGGCAGAGCGCCAGCTCGGCCTTGCTGCCCGCCTCCAAGCCGGTGCGCCACTTGGCGCCGTAACGGGCGATGGTCTCGACCACCACGCGGCGCTGGTTGACCTTGATTGGGTAAACGCCCTGGTAGCGGTTCGAGTAGCCCGCCTCTTCGATCGCCGTCTCGAACGCCTCGTTGACGCGGTCGAGGCGGTCCTCGAGGATGCCGGGGAAGCGCAGCACCAGCGGCAGCTGATGGCCTTCCTCGGCGAGCTGGTCTACTATGTCGCGGATCGGCACGGGGGCGCTCCCACGGTCGGTGACGGTCAGGTCGCCTTCCGGAGAGATGCCGAAGTAGCCGTTCGACCACGAGCGGATGCCGTACAGCTCGTCGGCATCGCTGACGCTGAACCCTGGGTCGAGGCTGGCTCTGGTCACTCGTCGTTCCTCCAAGTACCCGAACTGTGCGGCGCGCCCCGGCCATGAGAGCGGTATAAGACCGGCGCGCCCGCGCACCGAGCACGCTACCTTAGCACCGTTCTGAACCGCGCCACGGTGTCACACCCGACTGCCGCGCCGATAGTACGCACTATGCAAACCATGCACCATACTCAGTACCCATCGGCCGATGGTGGTACTCCCATGAAGCCGTTCGGAGCGCGTTAATCTGCTGATTAGGGTCGCCTTCCTCCTGTTGACGCCGCGCGCGCCGGAACCTTACTATTCATCCAGACAACATCACGATGCAGTTGGTTGCCGCACCGGTAGCGTCTGTTTCTTGGTGCTTGGTCTGGGAACACCTCTCAGCAGTGAAGGAGCCCGAATGATTAAGCCGATCCTCCGACTAGTGGCCACCCTCTCCCTGGCAGCGTTGCTAGGCAGCGTGGCGTTCGCCCAGGTCCTGGTGATTGCGCAGGGCACCGACGCGGTGACCCTGGACCCGCACGACGCGACCGACTCCCCGTCGGCCACCGTCACCAGCCACCTGTACGAGACGCTCTTCGAACTCACCCCCGACGGCACCATCGAGCCGCACCTCGCCACCGATTACGAGTTCACGGACGACGGTCTCGGCCTCAGCCTGACCATCCGCGAGGGCGTCACCTTCCACGACGGCACCCCCCTCACCGCCGAGATCGTCAAGGGCAGCCTCGACCGCTTCCTCGACCCCGAGAACGCCTGGACGTTCCGCTTCCTGCTGGACGCCATCAGCGACGTGGAAGTGACCGGCGAGTACGAGGTCCAGCTCACGCTGGCCAACCCGTTCGCCCCGCTGCTCGCGCACCTGACGCATAGCTCCACCGCCATCGTGCTGCCGGCCGCCGCCGAAGAGCACGGCGAGGACTTCGCCTCCAACCCCGTCGGCACCGGTCCGTTCAGCTTCGTCTCGTGGCAGCGCAACGACGCCATCGAGCTCGCGCGCTACGACGGCTACTGGGGCGAGCAGCCCGGCGTCAGCGGCGTTCGCTTCCTGACCGTGCCCGAGAACGCCACCCGCATGGCGCTCGTCGAGAGCGGCGAAGCCCACGTCGCCGTGCGCGTGCCGCCGCAGGACATCGCGCGCCTCAACGCCACCGAAGGCGTCACCGTCGAGAACGTCAGCAGCCTCCGCACGATCTTCATGTTCATGAACTTCGCCATGGAGCCGATCAACGACGTGCGCGTGCGCAAGGCGATCAACCACGCCATCGACCGCGAGTCCCTCGCCGAGTTCGTGCTGGGCGGCGCCGTGCGTCCGTCCGACGCCCCCATCGCCCCGGGCATCTTCGGCTACACCCCGGTCGGCACCTACGACTACGACCCCGAGCTGGCGCGCGAGCTGCTCGCCGAAGCCGGCTACGAGAACGGCTTCTCGACCACGCTCTACACCCCCTCGGGCCGCTACCTCCAGGACATCCAGACCGTCGAAGCGATGCAGGAGATGCTCGCCCAGGTTGGCATCACCGCCACCATCGAGACCCTCGAGTGGTCCGCCTACCTCGAGCAGGTGAACGCCGTTCCGGGCGAGAGCGTCGTGCCCGTCGGCCTGCTGGGCTGGGGCACCGTCACCGGTGACGCCGACTACGGCCTCTACCCGCTCTTCCACACCGACCAGCAGCGCCCCGTGGGCTCGAACCGCGGCGCCTACTCGAACGAGCGCGTCGACGAACTGCTCGACGCCGCCCGCACCAACACCAACCCCGACGAGCGCCTCGCGATGTACGAGGAAGCCATGACGCTCATCTGGGAAGACGCCGCCTGGCTCTTCATGCACAGCGAGACCCAGCTGGTGGCCGTACGCGACAACGTCCAGGGTCTGATCATCCACCCGACCGAGCGCGTGCTCGCCTTCACGGCCAGCATCGAGTGATCCATCCGGGCGGGGAGCCACGCGCTCCCCGCCCACCCCTTATCTGACAACCGCTCCGCAGAAGGACCTATCTTGTTCCAGTACACGTTAAGGCGCCTGCTGGTAGCGCTCCCCTCGCTCCTGGGCGTGCTCATCATCGTGTTCCTCATGGTGCGCCTGGCGCCCGGCGACCCGGCGCAGCTGCTGGCCGGCGAGTTCGCCGACGCCGCCACCGTCGAACGTATCCGCGAGCGCTTCGGCCTGAACGACTCGATGCTGGTGCAGTTCCAGCGCTTCATCGGTGGGGTGGTGCAGGGCGACCTCGGGCGCTCGACGCGCACCAACCGCCTCGTCACGCAAGACCTGGCCGACTATTTCCCCAACACCGCCGAGCTGGCCCTGGCCTCCATCGTCTTCGCGATGGTCGTGGGCATAGGGCTCGGCATCATATCGGCGCTGCGCTCGAACACCTGGATCGACGCGTTCTCCATGATCCTGGCGCTCATCGGCGTGTCCATGCCCACCTTCTGGTTCGGGCTGCTGGCCATCCGCTTCTTCTCGGTGGAGCTGAGCTGGTTCCCCGTGGCCGGACACGGCACCCTCGGGCACCTCGTGCTGCCCGCCATCACGCTCGGGCTGTCGAGCACCGGCATCATCGCGCGCATGACGCGCTCGGCACTGCTGGAAGTGCTGGGGCAGGACTACGTGCGCACGGCGCGCGCCAAGGGGGGCACGCCACGCAACATCGTCTTCAAGCACGCGCTGCGCAACGCCCTGGTGCCGGTGCTGACGGTGACCGGCCTCGAGTTCGGCTCGCTGCTGGCCGGCGCCGTCATCACCGAGACGGTCTTCACCTGGCCGGGCGTGGGGCGCATGCTCGTCACCTCCATCCTGGCGCGCGACTACCCAGTGGTGCAGGGCGCCGTGCTGCTCATCGCGGTGGCCTTCATCATCGTCAACCTGTTGGTCGACCTGGTCTACGGCCTGATCGACCCGAGGATCCGCTATGACTGACCGAGACGACAGACAGAGCGAACGCGGCGCACCCGGCGAGGGCGAGCGCGCGGGCGCCCTCGGCGACACCGACCGCACGCCCGAAGAGCAGGCCGAGCGCGCTCCCGAGCAGCTGAACGAGCCCATGGCGCAGGACACGCCCCAGACGGTCGTGGCCAGCGACACCCGGCGCCGCACCCGCCGCCCCGCCCCGCGCTGGCGCCGGCGCCTGGCGCGCAACCCCCTGGCCATCATCGGCATCACCATCATCGCGGCGTTCCTCTTGGTGGTGGCGTTCGCGCCGTTCATCGCCCCCTACCGCGCCGAGACGCAGAGCCTGCGCACCACCTACGTGCCGCCGGGCGCGGGCGTCAGCTTCCGCGGACCCGAGGGGCAGCCCGGCCTCTGGGTGAGCCCCGTCACCCGCTCGCCCGTGGGGGGCGTCAGCGTGAACGAGGAGGAGGCGTACCCCGTGCGCTTCTTCGCCTCGGGCCCCGAGTACACGTGGTTCTTCGGGCTGATCCGCTCCGACGTCCACCTCTTCGGCGTCGACGGCCCCGTGCGCTTCCACCTGCTGGGCACCGACGAGCAGGGGCGCGACCTCTTCTCGCGCATCGTCTACGGCGCCTGGATATCGCTGTTCATCGGCCTGATCTCGGTCAGCATCGGCGTCGGCATCGGCGCGCCCACCGGCGCCATCTCGGCCTTCTTCGGCGGGACGGTGGACATGGTGGTGCAGCGCCTGATCGACACGCTGCTGGCCTTCCCCGGCATCCTGCTGGCCATCGTGCTGGTAGCGACCTTCGGCACGGGCCTCACGAACCTGATGATCGCGGTGGGCATCGCGGCCGTTCCCATCTACGCGCGCATCGTGCGCGGCAGCGTGCTGGCCATCAAGAACCAGGAGTTCGTCGAGGCCGCCGGGGCGCTCGGGCGCACCCGCATGTCGACGCTCTTCCGGCACGTGGTCCCCAACGCCCTGGCCCCCCTCATCGTGCAGTCGAGCCTGCAGATGGCCATCGCCATCCTGTTCGCGGCCGGCCTCGGCTTCCTGGGCCTGGGCGCCAGGCCGCCGCAGCCCGAGTGGGGCCTGATGCTGGCACGCGGCCGCGAGTACCTGGCGGTGGCGCCGCACGTGGCCACCTTCCCGGGCGTGGCGATCATCCTTGTGGTGCTGGGCTTCAACCTGCTGGGGGACGCCCTGCGCGACGCGCTGGACCCGCGCAAGTAGGCAGGAACGGCCTGACCGGCGCGTACAGGTTGGCGGCCATATGGCGTGGTAGATTACGCATATGGCTGCCAACCTTCTTCGACATGGAACCCAGGAGCGCATCGAGGCCATCAAGGCGGGCCTGCCGTACGAGCTCTTCGAGGAGCTGGCAGACCGGCTGGACGTGAGCACCACCGATCTGGCGCGGGTGATTGGCGTGCCGGCACGCACGTTGCAGCGGCGCAAGGCGGAGGGCGCGTTCCCGCAGGACGAGTCCGATCGGCTCTTCCGCATCGTCAGGCTCCTGGAGCGCGCCAACGAGGTCATCGGCGCCGAGGGGCCGCGCTGGCTGGTTACGCCCAAACGCTTCCTGGGCGGGGCGACCCCACTCGACACGGCCGATACGGAAGTGGGCGCCTGGGAGGTCCACCAGGCTCTGGGCCGACTGGAGCACGGGGTCTTCCTCTGAAGGCCTGGCGCCTCGTTCACTCGCGGTGGCAAGACACGGCCCTGACCGGCGAAGGCGCCGCGCTGTACCCAGGCCGTTGGAACCGCTCGGGGGAGCGCCTCGTCTACCTGGCCGATTCGCTGGCGCTGGCGGTCCTCGAAACGCGCGTCCACCTGGAGGTGGCCGCTGCCTCCGAACCGTACGTGGCGCTCGAGCTCTCGTTACCGGACGAGCTGGTGGAGACGGCGCCGGAACTCGCTCCCGGCTGGCGCTCGGACCTCTCCTACACACGCGCCTTAGGCAGCGACTGGCTGGGCAAGGGCGCAGGGCTCGCGCTGCTCGTACCGAGCGCGCTCGTTGCAGCGGGCGCCATCGTTCTGCTGAACCCCGCGCACGCCGCGGCCGACCGGGTCGAGGAGTTCAGGCGCCTGCCGTTCGAGTGGGACGAGAGGCTCCTCTGAGACCCGCAGGGCATCCTTACGGGCCACACCGGAAAAGACCCCGGAGCACTAGAGTGGGTTGTCATGCCTGACGACACGAGCGCACCCGCCGCGCCCCCCACCCCTGCCGCCGAAAACCCCGCCGTCCTCGGCTTCCGCATGCCTGCCGAGTGGAACGAGCATGCCGCCACCCACACGGGCTGGCCGTTCGACGACGAGCTCTGGGAAGGCCACCTGCACGGCGTGCGCGACGAGTTCGCGCAGATGGTGGCCACCATCGCGCGCTACGAGCCCGTAGAGCTGAACGTGCGCGACGAGGAGGCCGAGACGGACGCCCGCAAGCGCATCGCGGCCGCCGCGCGCAACCTCTACCCCGCCGACGTCGACAAGGTGCTGGGGCGCATCCAGTACGTCCGCCTGCCGCTGGATGACGTGTGGTTCCGCGACAACGGCCCGCTCTTCGTGAGGCACGAACGCAGCGGCCGGATCGCCCTCACCGACTGGGAGTTCAACGCCTGGGGCCGGAAGTACGAGCCGTGGGCGCAGGACGACGCGGCCCCCCTGGCCGTGGCGCAGCGGCTGGGCATCAAGCGCTTCGAGGTGCCCATCGTGATGGAGGGCGGCGCGCTCGAGCTGAACGACCGCGGCGTGCTGCTGACGACGAAGTCGTGCCTGCTGGAGCCCAACCGCAACCCGAACATGGAAGCGCCCGAGATCGAGGCGTTCCTGAAGGCGTACCTGGGCGCCGAAGAGGTGGTGTGGCTCGAGGGCGGCCTGGAGGGCGACCACACCGACGGCCACATCGACACCATCGTGCGCTTCACCGACGACGACACCATCGTGTGCGCCGTCGAGGACGACGAGGACGACCCGAACCACGCCAGCATGGCGAAGAACCTCGAGCAGCTCAAGGCGCTCCGGAAGCCCGACGGCGAGCCGTACCGCGTGATAGAGCTGCCGCTGCCGCAGCGCCGCCTGGAGCTGCAGGGCAACCGCCTGGCGCCCACCTACGCCAACTTCTACGTGGGCAACGGCTTCGTGATCGTGCCGCTGTACGACGACCCCAACGACGAGGAGGCGCTCGAGATCCTGCGCCCCCTCTTCCCCGGCCGCGACGTGATCGGACGGCCCGCCCTGAGCATCATCACGGGCGGC
The DNA here is from genome assembly GCA_964625655.1 of uncultured bacterium. Classification (GTDB taxonomy): domain Bacteria; phylum Deinococcota; class Deinococci; order Deinococcales; family Trueperaceae; genus JAAYYF01. Next base: position 11,230 of record CAZVCT010000053.1, on the reverse strand, counting down.
GGCGCCTTCCACTGCGTGACGCAGCAGCGGCCGGTTGGCGATATCGAAAGAGGAGAAGAACAGTGACGGAGTCCAGGGCCCCCAAGCTGCCCCAGCGCCCCGAGCGGCGCGTGAAGCTGGCCGTGGTGCAGATGAGCTGCACCGACGTGCTGGAGGAGAACCTCGACAAGGCCGAGGCGTTCGTGCGCGAGGCCGCTGCCAACGGCGCCAACATCGTGCTGCTGCAGGAGCTGTTCGAGAACCTCTACTTCCCGCAGCTCGAGCGCGAGGAGCTGTTCGCGCTGGCGCACCCGGTGGAAGGCCACCCGTTCCTGGAACGCTTCGCGGCGCTGGCCGGCGAGCTGGGCGTGGTGCTGCCCGTGTCGTTCTTCGAGCACGCCGGTCAGGCCTACTTCAACAGCCTGGCCATGGTCGACGCCGACGGGCGGGTGCTGGGCACCTACCGCAAGAGCCACATCCCCGACGGCCCCGGCTACGAGGAGAAGTACTACTTCAACCCCGGCGACGACGGCTTCAAGACGTGGCGCACGCGCTACGGCAACATCGGCGTGGGCATCTGCTGGGACCAGTGGTTCCCCGAGGCGGCGCGCATCATGGCCCTGAAGGGCGCCGACCTGCTGCTGTACCCCACCGCCATCGGCAGCGAGCCGATCGAGGCCGGCGCGCTGGAGACCGACCGCATGTGGCGCCGCGTGATGATCGGGCACGCCATCGCGAACGTCACCTACCTGGCGGCCGCGAACCGCGTGGGCCAGGAGGGCGACACGACCTTCTACGGCAACTCGTTCATCGCCGACCACTCGGGCGACTACATCGCCGAGGCCGACGCCAGCTCCGAGACGGTCATCTACGCCGACCTCGACTTCGCGCAGGCGCAGTCGGCGCGGGCCGGCTGGGGCTTCTTCCGCGACCGTCGGCCGGACCTGTACGGGCCGCTGCTCACGCTGGACGGCGAGGAGAAGTAGCCGCAGCCGGCGGGCCCCGGCGGCCCGTCCCGAGTTCGGCCCGGCCTGGCTCGGACCGGGCCGCCGCCCGCGTCAGTCCAGGCTCACGTACAGCGCCCCCTCGGGCGCCCCCCGCTCGGCGTACAGGCCGTTCAGCACGTCCTGGTAGCGCTCCACCACGACCTCGCGCTTCACGCTCAGCTTGGGGGTGACGCTGCCGTCCTCCATCGTCAGCTGATCCGCGACCACCGCCGCGCGCTTGACCGTGGACCAGTGCGGCATGTCGTCGTTGGCGGCCGCGATGGCGTGCTTCAGCTCCTCTTCCAGCTTCGGCTCCTTCAGCACGGAAGGGTCGATGCGCCCGAAGCGCTCCAGCAGCACGTCGTGGTTCAGGAAGAGCAGGGCCGTGCAGTACTTCTGGCCGCCGCCCACGACGATGGCCGTGTCGATCAGGGCGTTCGCCTCGAGCCGGTCCGTCAGCGGCTGCGGCATGACGTACTTGCCCGTCGATAGCTTGAAGAGGTACTTGAGGCGTCCCGTCACCGACAGGTAGCCGTCGTCGTCGAGCCGGCCCAGGTCGCCCGTGTGGAACCAGCCGCCTTCGTCGATGGCCTCGGCCGTCTCGTCCTCGCGCTGGAAGTAGCCCAGCATCACATGCGGCCCGCGCGCCAGGATCTCGCCTTCGTCCGAGATGCCCACCTCGGTGCCCTCGATGGCCACGCCGACCGTGCCGGGGCGGTTCATGCCGGGCCGGTTGAAGGTCATGACGGGGCTCGTCTCGGTGAGCCCGAAGCCCTGCAGCACCTCGATGTCGGCGGCGCCCAGGATGTTCACCAGCTCGGGGCGCAGCGCGGCGCCGCCCACGATGATCATCTTCAGCCGCCCGCCCAGCGCGTCGCGCCACTTCGAGTAGACGAGGCGGTCGAGCACGCGCCGCTCCATGCCCGCCAGGCCGTTCGGCGGCGCGTTGACGTCGTAACCCTCGGCGAAGCGCAGCGCCCGCTGGTAGAGGGTGCGCTTCAGGCCCGTCAGCTCGTCGCCGGCCGCCTGCATGCGCTCCCACGACTTCTCGAGGACGCGCGGCACGGCCGCCATGAAGGTGGGGCGTACCTCGGCCAGGTCTTCCCTGACCGTGTCGGGGGTGCCGTAATGGATGCTCGAGCCGTACCACATGTTGGCGTACTGCAGGGTGCGCGCGAAGATGTGCGACAGGGGCAGGAACGACAGCACCACCTCGCCGGCGCCCTGCTCGAACTGCGGCAGGCCAGTGATGGAGGCGATGGCGTTGCTCGTCAGGTTCTGGTGGCTGAGCATCACGCCCTTAGGCGTGCCCGTCGTGCCCGAGGTGTAGATGATGGTGGCCAGCTCGGTGGCCACCAGCTCGCGCTTGTAGCGCTCAACCCGGTCGGGCTCGCGGGCGCGGATCTCGTTCCCCTCGGCCTGCAGCGCATCGAAGCTCGTTACGCGGCGGCCGCTCCACTCGGGTCCGGGCTCGAACCCTTCGAGCGCGGCGGGGTCGAAGACGGCCAGCAGTTGCACGCTCGGCAGGTCGGCCGCCAGGCGCGCCATCCTCTCGAGCAGTGCGCGGTCGGTGACGAGCACGGCGCGGCTGCCGCTCTCGGAGAGGATGTGCCGGATGGCGTTCTCGGTGTGCGTCAGGTAGACGGGAACGTCGACGAGGCCGCCGATGAGGCTGCCCATGTCGCCCAGCACGAAGCTCATGTCGCTCTCGGTGAACAGGGCGACGCGGTCGCCGGCCTGCAGGCCCGCGCCGCGCAGGCCCAGCGCCAGCGCCTCGGCCTGGCGGGCGAACTCCGCGTTCGACCAGGTGCGCCAGCCGCCGGCACCGTCGCGCTGGTTGAAGGCTCGCTCGTTCGGGTGGCTCTTCACCACCTGGTCGAGCAGCGACGGGATGGTACGACCGAGTTCGAGCCGCCCCATGTCGGGTGGCGCCTTGGCGATCTTGATGCTCATCCTCCCCTCCTCGAGGTAGGAGGCCGGCCCGAACGCCTTTACGCCGGGCCCCTCTGCCAGTTCGTGTTCCTCCATTGGAACATGTCTGGCGTCGGGGCGCAGTTCATCCCGACCCGAACGCCCCCGTGGAAGGGCGTGCCGGGCCGAAGGCGCCTTGCGTCATCTTCAGCTCGTGTGTCCTTGCGACGGCGCCTTCTTGGACGCCCGCTCGGCGAAGTCGCGCGCGAACAGCTTGATCTCGGAGGCCAGGTCGGGGTCGTTGGTGGCGCGCGCGTAGGTGTCGGCCATCGACAGCAGGGTCTGGAAGAAGAAGTCGTTCATGTCGTCGATGGTCATCTCCTTGATCCACAGGTCGATGCGCAGCGCATTGCGCTTGTCGGCGTCCCACAGGGCCAGGATCATGGCGCCCGCGTCGTTCAGGCCGGGCTCCGGGGAGTCGTCCGCCTCCCAGCGGATGCGCTCGATGCCGTCGTCGTCCATGTTCACCGTGAGGCGGATGTTCGATTCCGTCGTTGCCATGGGAGCATGGTACCCACGGGGAAGCGGGCGTTGGTCGTGGCACGTGACCCAGGCGTGACCTGCTTTCCGGTAGCCGTCCGCGACCATCCGGCCCAGGCTCGTGGCGCCACCGGCGGCCAGTACGAGGGCTGTGTGCGGCCCGTGCCCGGCCTGTGTGCAGGGCAGCTCCCCGCCGTACCGCCCGACGTGCGGCCCTCACGGTATCTTCGCCGTACAAGGGCGAGGATTGGGGGGCTCGACAGCTCCTGGCGGCCGCTCCGGCCGCCACCTCAGCCCCACGAGAGAGGAACAGATGAAGGGACTCATCCTGGCGGCGGGCCTCGGCACGCGTCTCCGCCCCATAACCAGCCTGAAGCCGAAGCCGACCATCTCCGTGGCCAACCGGCCGCTCATCCACCACGCCGTCGACAACCTCGTCGAAGCCGGCGTGCGCGACATCGGCGTGGTGGTCAGCTTCCTGACCGCCAACTCGATCAAGGAGACCCTCTCGAAGTACGAGGACGTCAACTTCGAGTTCATCAAGCAGAACCCGCCGAAGGGGCTGGCGCACGCCGTGGAGGTGTCGCGCGACTTCCTGGGCGACGACCCGTTCGTCATGTACCTCTCGGACAACCTCTTCGAGCACGGCATCACCGACTTCGTGAAGCGCTTCGAGCAGGGCGGCAACAGCGCCGTCATGGCGCTCGTGCCGGTCACGTACGAGGAGGCGAAGTCGCTGGGCGTCGCGATCGTCGAGAACGACCGCATCACCAGGCTCGTCGAGAAGCCCGCCGACCCGCCCAGCACGCTCGCCATCGCCGGCGTCTACGTCTTCGACTCGTCGATCCACGGCATGATCGAGGGCCTGGAGCCGGGCGCCAAGGGCGAGTACCAGATAACCGACGCCATCCAGCGCCTCATCGAGGCCGGGAAGCCGGTGGCGCCCGTCGAGGTGGAGGGCTGGTGGAAGGACACCGGCAAGCCCGAGGACATCCTCGACGCCAACCGCCTGCTGCTCTCGCGCCTGAAGCGCGACGTGCGAGGCCATACCGACGGCGCGCAGCTCGTGGGCGAGGTCGTGGTGGAGGAGGGCGCCGTGGTGCGCGACACCACCATCTTCGGGCCCGCCATCATCGGCGCCGGCGCCGAGGTGGTGGGCGCCTACATCGGGCCGTTCACGGCCATCGGCGAGGAGTGCGTGATCCACAACTCCGAGATCGAGTACTCGGTGGTGGGCGCCCGCACGAACATCCAGGGCGTGGGCCCGCGCCTGCAGGGCAGCCTGATCGGCGAGGACGTGCGCATCGCCGGCCACAGCAGCCGCCCCAGCACCCACAGGCTGATCGTCGGGGACGAGAGCACCATCATGTTGCAGGAGGGCTGAGAGGCAGGAGCAGGGGGTTCCCTGCGCCCCCGCCCCCTTCGCCGCCTCAGCGGAGCTCGGTCAGCACCACCCCGGACCTGGCCGGCACGAACGCAGCCCCGGGCGCCTGCTCCACCTCGGCGCCACCCAGCAGGTCGCGGTAGCGTCCCGCCGGCAGGGCCGACTCCGGCACGGTGGAGGCCGCGCCGGCGGTGTTGACGATCACGTAGAGGCGCTGCGCTTCGGCGCCTCCGCCGGTCTCGCCGCTCTGCCCGTTCGTGCCACCACCTGCGCCTTCCAGCCACCGCTCGATGACCACCAGGTCCTCGCGCGGCGCGCTCAAGCGCGTCTCGCCGCGGCGCAGCGCCGGCTGCTCGTTGCGAACGCGTATCAGGCGCCGCATGAAGCCCAGCAGGTCGTCGTCCCACGTGTCACGGCGCTCCCACGGCATGCCGGCGCGGCAGTGGGGGTCGTGGCCGCCCGTCAGGCCGATCTCGTCGCCGTAGTAGACGCAGGGCGCCCCCGGCAGCGCGAACAGCAGCAGCCACGCCTGGCGCAGCGCCGCCACGTCCTCGCCCAGGCTCGTAAGCACCCGCGGCGTGTCGTGCGAGCCCAGCAGGTTCAGCTGGCTGTAGACGGCGCCGCGCGGGTAGGCGCCCAGCAGCGTCTCGACGCGCTTCGCGAAGCCGGCAGCGTCCAGGGGCTCGGCGCCGTCTAACCCGCTCTTCGCGATCTCCTCGCTGTTCAGCTCGCGCCCCACCAGGCCGAAGATGGCGCGCGTGACGGGATAGTTCATCACGCCGTCGAAGATGTCGCCCCGCAGCCAGCGCTCGGCGCCCGTCCAGATCTCGCCCACCAGGTACGCCTCGTCGTTCACGGCGCGGCAGCGGCGGCGGAACTCCTGCCAGAAGGCGTCGTCGTCGATCTCGTTGGGCACGTCGAGGCGCCAACCGTCGACGCCCCGCTCGAGCCAGAACTCGCCCACCCGCCAGAGGAACTCGCGCACCGCCGGGTTGTCGACGTTGAACTTCGGCAGCGCCGGCAGCCCCCACCAGGCGGCGTATCCCAGGGGCCCGCCGCCGTAGGCGTTGAGCGGGAAGCGGTTCACGTGGAACCAGTCGACGTACGGGCTGGCGGGGCCGTTCTCGAGGAGGTCGTGGAACTGCAGCAGGCCGCGGCTGGCGTGGTTGAAGACGCCGTCCAGCACGACGCGCATGCCGCGCTCGTGGGCGGCCTTTATCAGCTCGTCGAACGCGGCGTCGCCGCCCAGCAGGGGGTCGACTCGGAAGTAATCCTGCGTGTGATAGCGGTGGTTGGCGCCGGAGGCGAAGACGGGGTTCAGGTAGAGGGCGTTGACGCCCAGTTCGGTCAGGTGGTCCAGCTTCTCGACCACGCCCAGCAGGTCGCCGCCCTTGTAGCCGTGGACGGTGGGCGGCGCGTCCCACGCTTCGAGGTTGCCGGGCTTGGCAGCGCGCTCCGAGCGGGCGAAGCGGTCGGGGAAGATCTGGTAGAAGACGGCGTCCTGCACCCAGTCGGGGAAGCCGTTGGAGGTGTTGGGCATGCCGCCGATGCTACCGCGGCGCTCGGAAGTCGGCGGGGCGGGCGGCCCACGCGGCGCCCTCGGAACGCGGCGCTAGCTGCCGGCGCCCAGGCGGACCGCGACCAGCTTGCCGCTCGCCCACAGGACGCGGCCCCGCCCGCCGGCGCGGTAGGCTCCGCTCGTGTTCCAGCGCCCGCCCTACACCACGCTCCCGGTCTTCCTTCTGAGGCTCGTGCACCTGAACGCCGGGCTGCTGATCTACGGCCTGTCCATCGCCCTGCTCGTGCTGGGCTCCGCCGTGGGCCTGGGGCCGTGGGACGTCTTCCACCAGGGCCTCTCGCTGGTGACGCCCCTCAGCTTCGGGCAGTCGATGATCGTGGCCGGGCTGGCCGTCATGCTCTTCGCGGCGCTCGCCGCCAAGGTGAAGATCGGGATCGGCACGGTGCTCAACATGCTGCTGATCGGGCTCTGGACCGACCTGTTCCTGAACCTCATCCCGGCGCCCGAGGGGCTGCTTCCCAGCCTCCCCTTCTTCGTGGCGGGCCTGCTGCTGCTGGGCATCGCCACGGGCTTCTACCTCACCGCCGGCCTGGGCGCGGGCCCGCGCGACGGCTTCGTGATCGGCCTCGCGCGCCTCACGCCCCTGAGCGTGCGGGCGGCGCGCACCGTGGTCGAGGTGCTGGTGCTCTCCACCGGCTGGCTGATGGGCGGCAGCGTGGGGGTGGGGACGCTGATCATCGCGGTCGCCATCGGGCCGCTGATGCAGCTGTCGATGCGGCTCTTCCGCCCGCTCGAGAAGCGCTACGAGGAGGCCGACGCGCGGGCGCGCGCCGGGCGGCTCACTGCTCGGGGCGCAGAAGCGGGAAGAGGATGACGTCGCGGATGCTGGGCACGTCGGCCAGGATCATGGCCAGGCGGTCGATGCCCAGGCCCAGGCCGCCGGTGGGCGGCATGCCGTACTCGAGCGCCGTCAGGAAGTCCTCGTCCAGCATCTGAGCTTCGTCGTCGCCCGCGTCGCGTAGGGCCTGCTGCAGCTCGAAGCGCCGCCGCTGGTCCAGCGGATCGTTCAGCTCGCTGAAGGCGTTCCCCAGCTCCATGCCCACCGCCACCGGCTCGAAGCGCTCCACGAGCCCGGGCCGCGAGCGGTGTCGCTTCGCCAGCGGGCTGATCACCTCGGGGTGGTCCATCACGAAGACGGGGCCCGCCAGGTGCGGCTCGACGTGGATGTCGTACAGCTTGTCCAGGACCTGGTTGAGGGGGCGCTCGGCCAGGGGCGCCTCGCCGCCTTCGGCGCCGGGGTAGCGCTCGGCCACCCAGGCGCGCAGCCTGGGCTCGTCCAGCACGTCGAAGTCGATGCCGGCGCGGCGCGCCAGCTCGGTGGTGTAGTCGACGCGGGGCCACGGCGGCGTGAAGTCGAGCTCGACGCCCTGGTAGGTCAGCTTGGTGGTACCCAGCAGCTCCAGCATCAGGCCGGAGTACATGCGCTCGACCAGCGCCAGGATGTCGAGGTAGTCCTTGCCCGCCCAGTAGAGCTCGAGCATCGTGTACTCGGGGTTGTGCTTGTAGCTGATCCCCTCGTTGCGGAAGTTGCGGCCGATCTCGTACACGGCGTCGAAGCCGCCCACGACGAGGCGCTTCAGGTAGAGCTCGAGCGAGATGCGCAGGTGGAAGTCGAAGTCGAGCGCGTTGTGGTGCGTGACGAACGGGCGTGCCTCGGCGCCGCCCGGCACGGCCTGCAGCACGGGCGTCTCGACCTCCAGGAAGCCCAGGTCGTCGAGGTAGCGCCGGATGTAGGCGATGGCGCGGCCGCGCAGCTCGAAGGCGCGCTTCACCTCGGGGTTCACGAGCAGGTCGAGGTAGCGCTGGCGGTAGCGCGCCTCCTTGTCGACGAGGCCGTGGTGCTTGTCGGGCAGGGGCCGCAGGCTCTTCACGAGCGGCCGGAAGGCGGTGGCGCCCACCGTCAGCTCGCCCGTGTTGGTGGCGTAGAGCGAGCCTTCCACCTCGAGCCAGTCGCCCAGGTCGACCTTCTTCAGGGCGTTGTAGGCCTCCAGCTGGTCCTTCTGGAACGACACCTGGATGCGCCCGGTGGCGTCCTGCAGCGTCGCGAAGGTCAGCTTGCCCAGCATGCGCAGTAGCATGACGCGCCCCGCCACGCTGACGGCGTCGCCCTCCATGGCCTCGCCGGCGGTCGGCTCGGGGTGGGCGGCGTGCAGCTCGGCGGCGGTGTGGCTGGCATGGAAGCTGGCGGGGTACGCCTCGAACCCACGCTCGACCAGCGCCTCCAAGTTGCGGAGGCGCTGGTCACGCTGTTCCTTCAAGGACTTCTGACTCATGCTCCTAGGTTCGCATGCCGGGCGGACGCCCGCTGGTCAGCGGACGCCCGCTGCTTACCCGATCGCCTTGATCTGGTACTCCGTGGTGCGGCCGTTGATGTCGACCTTGAAGCGCTCGTCGGCGCCGCGGCCCAGCAGGGCGCGGCCCAGCGGCGACTCGTCGCTCACCTTGGGGATGTCGCCGTCCAGCACGCCGGCCTCGACGGGCGACACGAGCTGCACGCGGAACGGCTCGCCGTCGCCGGCGTCCAGCGTCACGACGCTGCCCAGGTCGATGCGGTCGGTGCCGGACGTCTCGTCGATGATCTCGGCGCGCGCCAGCTGCTCTTCCAGCCGGTCGATGCGCTGCTCGATGCGCGACTTCTCCGTCTTGGCGTCCTCGAGGCCCGTGTCGTCGTAATCGTCGGAGGAGCCCGTCAGCTCCTGCAGGATGCGGGTGGCCTCCTCGAGGCGCTCGCGCTCCTGCTCCAGATCTGCCTTGAGGCGCTCGTAGCCCTCCGGCGTGATGCGAACTCTGATCGCCATGTCCACTCCTTCGCAGTAGCGTTGATGACCGTTAGGAAGCGGCTTGCCCCAGGGTAGCGGGGCAAGCCGACCGTTCCGTTGACTGTGATGCGGATTCTACCCCACGGGACGGCTTCCGGCTCGGTCGTGAAACACGTCCAAGTCCACGTCCATGCGCCGCCAGGGCGCCCGTTCGCACCCTTGGTGCGCTGCGCGCGGCCTCGGGCGGCCGCGCCGTGAACGCCCGGCTACCCCGGCCAAGGGTCCGCAGCGGGTAAGCCGGGGCTCATCAGGCGCCAAGGGTCGCTGCGTACACTGGCCAGGATGAATCAGTTCAGAACCGCCCTCCTCACGATCGTTCTCGTCCTGGCGGTCGTGCTGGCAGGGCTATGGATCACCCGGCCGAGCGGCGACGCCGAACTGCAGGAGGTCGCCTTCACCGAGCCGCAGATGCCCGAACGGTACGCCCAGCTGCAGCGCGCCCGCGAACAGGGCGACGTGGCCGCTCTCGAGGCCATGGCGGCGGCCGACGACAGCTTCCGCGCCTACCTTAGCGCCATGGACCTGGTGGTGAACACGAACCTGGCTCCGGCCCAGCGCCTCGCTGCGCTAGAGCGGGCGTTGGCGCTACGGGTCGACGACCCCCTGAAGCGCGCCGAGAACCGCGAGCTGGGGCTGCTGCGCGCGAACCTCGCCGCGGCCGCCGGAGAGCATGGCAAGGCGCTGGACGCCTACCGCGAGGCGCTGCCGGACGCGCGCGCGGTGGGGCCGTTCCTGGAGCTCGAGGCCGACCCTTACCGCCGCGCCGCCGCCCTGCAGGGCGCGGGTTTGCAGACGCGCGCGCTCGAGGCGCTGGGCGGCCTCACGGCGCCCTCGATAGAGGCGCCGGCCCTGCGCGCCCTGGGGCGCTACGAGGAGGCGCTGGACGCCTACCGCCGCTGGCTGGCCGAGCAGCCGGGCAACGCCACGGCCCTGTCGGGCGAGGCGTGGTGCCTCTTCTACCTGGGCCGCAACGACGAGGCGCGGGCGGCGTTCGCTGCCCTCGGCGCCGACGGGCGTTACGGCCTGGGCCTGCTGGCCAACCGCGCCGGGCAGATCGACGAGGCCGTACAGCACCTGAGCGCCACCGGCCGCGCCGACCTGCTGTGGCTGGCCACCGGCCTGCTGGAGGCGCGCGACCGCTTCGCCGACGCGCTGCCCATCTACCTGCGCCTGGCGCGGGGCGGCAGCGCCTACGCCGACGACGCCGGCTACCGCGCCTTCGTGCTGGCCTCGCGCCTGGGGCAGTCCGAGGTGGCGCTCGAGGCGCAGTCACTGCTGCCCGAGGGCAGCTTCTTCGCGATGAAGCTGGGCGGCGCGCCCGCGGTGCCCGACCCCCTGACCGCCCCGGTGGGCGAGCTGACGGACGCCGCTCTGACGGCCACGGAGGCGAACGAGCGCGTGGCGGCGGTGGCGCCGCTGGCGATCGACCTGCACGCCGTCGGCGAGGCCGATTGGGCGGTGGGCGAGCTCCTGTTCGCGCTGCGCGAAGCAGAGGCGGCCGGCGATGTGCGCGCCGTGCTGGAACTGTCCGAGCTGCTGCAGGGCTTCGACGAGTACCGCCAGAGCATGCGCGCGGCGCGCGAGCTGCTGGCCGAAGGGGTCGAGGACCTGCGCGTCTGGCGCCTCGCCTACCCGCCCGCCTGGCCGCTGGCCGTCACCGAGGAGGCGGCGGCGAACGGCGTCGAGCCCGCCCTGATCTGGGCCATCATGCGCCAGGAGTCGGCCTTCAGCCCCGTGGCCGTGTCGCGCTCGGGCGCGCAGGGGCTCATGCAGGTGATGCCCACGACCTGGGACTGGATCGCGGAGCTGCGCAGCGAAGAGCCCTCGGATCCCTTCTCGATCGGCAACAACATCGCCTACGGCGCCACCTACCTGGGTTGGCTGCTGCGCTACTTCGACGGCGACGAGGAGCTGGTCATCGCCGGCTACAACGGCGGCCAGGGCTACGTGAACCGGCTGTTCACGAGCGAGTGGGTGGCGGAGGACAAGGACGAGTTCTACCGCGAGATCGACCAGCCCGAGACCCGCGAGT
>CAZVCT010000052.1:7174-17865 GCA_964625655.1 uncultured bacterium | reverse complement strand
AGGCTCATGCGCACGAACTTGCGGTTGAGGCTGCGCGCGATCGACTTGCCCAGAGACGTCTTGCCGACGCCCGGAGGCCCGACCAGGCAGAGGATGGGCGCCTTGTAGTCGGAGTCCTCGATGTCCTTGGTCAGCTGACGGACGGCGAGGAACTCGATGATGCGCTCCTTGGGCTCTTCGAGGGCGTAGTGGTCCTCGTCGAGCACCTCCTGGCTGTGCTTGATCTCGAGGCGCTCGTCGTCCATCTCGCTCCAGGGGAGGTCGACGAGCGTGTCGAGGTAGGTGCGCACGACGGTGGCCTCGGGCGAGCCGCCGGCCATCTTCTCGAGCCGGTCGACCTCCTTCAGCGCACGCTCCTTGGCGTGCTCGGGCATCTGCTTCTCTTCGATCTTCGTGCGCAGCTCTTCGGTCTCGGAGCCTTCGTCGGAGCCGAGCTCCTTCTGGATCGCCTTCATCTGCTCGCGGAGGAAGTACTCGCGCTGGTTCGAGTCCATCTGCTGCTTGACGCGGGCGCTGATCTGCTTCTCGGTGTCGAACCACTCGAGGTCGCGGGTGAGGAAGCCGTACACGAGCTCGAGGCGTGCGAGGGCCGAAGCCTCCTCGAGCGACGCCTGCTTGTCGGCCACTTCCCACGTGGCGTACTTCGTGACCACGTCGGCCAGCGAGCCGGGCTCCTTCATGGAGCGCAGGTTCTCGAGGTGGAACGAGTCGAGGCGGAGGTTCTTGTTCTGCTGGGCGTACTCGCCGAACGCGGCCTTGACCTGCTCCATCAGGGCGGTGACCTCGTCGTCCTGGCGGTCGGCCGGGACCTCGGCGATGGTGCTGACGCGGGCGCGCAGGCTGGGGCCGGTGACGTACTCCTCGATGCGGGCGCGGTCGCGCCCCTCCACCAGCACCTGCAGCGTGTCGTTCGGAAGTCGGATCACTTGCTTGACGAGGGCGAGGGTGCCTACCTCGTAGAGTTCGTTCTCGCCGGGGTCGTCCACCCGCGCGTCGCGCTGGACCACCAGCAGCACGCGGTTGTCGCCCGCCTGCGCCTCTTCCAGGGCGCGCTTGGACTTCGGACGGCCCACGTCGACGTTCTCCAGGGTACGGGGCAACACCACTTGGGTGCGGAGGGCGATTACGGGCAGTTCCCAATCCATGGCCTAAGTAAACCCCTTGGAAGGCTCGTCTCTCAGTAAGGTGGCTGACGCCAGCGCTCCAGCACGGGGGCTCCGGGGTGCGGTCAGGGGGGCGGCGGCGTGACGCCAGCCTGGCTCCAGCGCAGGCGGCCGCCCGAAAGCTGGGCCTCCACACGCCCCTGTTCCCGCAGCCAGCCGAGGTAGGCGGAGACGGTGGTCAGGTTCAGGTGGAAGCGGGGCAGGTCGTCCATGGCGAGGCCCAGCGCTTCGGTCGTTCGCGCCAGCACCTCTTCCGTGCCCACGCCCTGGCAGGCGGCCTCGACCGCCGCCGCGGCGGCCAGGACGACGTCGCGGTTCTTCGCGGCCAGCTCGGCGAGTTCGGTGGTGGGCTCGCCGTGGCCCGGCAGCGCCACGTTCGCCTCTACCGCGCCGACCCGTTCGAAGGCTGCCAGCTGGCCGCCGACGTCCTGCGAGAACGGCAGCGGGTACTTCGTCAGCGTCGCCTCGCCGAAGACGGAGTCCGTGGCCAGCAGCACGCCGTCCACGAGCACGGCAAGCTGCCGGTGGGCGTGGCCGCGAACGTCCAGCAGCTCGAAGCTGACCGCGCCCAGCGTGCGCTCGCCTGCGCCCACGACCTCGTGAACGGGTGACGCGTCGGCCTGCAGCCACTTGCCCGTCAGCTCGGGCAGCGGCTTGGCGCCGTGGAACAGGTAGATGGGCTCGAGCTGCGGCGCGCGCATGATCTCGGCCTCGATCTCGGGCGCCCAGACCCGCGCTTCGGGGAACTGGCGGAGCAGGTAGGCGTTGCCGCCGAAGTGATCGGCGTGGCTGTGGGTGCAGAGGATGACGCTCGGGGCGAGGCCCAGATCATTCAGCGCCTTGCGGATCTTGCGGCCGTGCTCCTTGTCCTGGCCGCTGTCGACGAGCATGGCGGCGCCTTCGCCCAGGTCGACGATGGCGCAGTTGACGCCGCCCAGCAGGGCGTGCACCCGCGGCGACAGCTGCACGCGGGGGTTCCCGCGGCCCTTCGTGGTCATAGCAGGCGCGCTCTCGACGGGCTCAGACCTGGCAGGCTGCGCCACGGGGTCGTCCGGGTTGGGCATGGCGCACGTTACCAAGTGGGCTGGCCGCCGCGTAACACGTTCGGCTGTCAGGCGCAGCGAGCCGGGAGTTCCGGTTCCGGTTCAGCGTTTCAGGTGCGGCGTAGGCGTGCCAGGTAGAAGCCGTCCGCTCCGGCTGTGGGCAGCAGGTAGCGCCCGACGCCGCCGTTGGCGGGCTCGGCGCTGGGCAGCGCGGGCTCGAGCGGTTCGGGCCGCAGGTCGGGGCGTTCCTGCAACAGGTGGGCGACGACGTCTGGCCCTTCCTCGCGCGTGAGCGAGCAGACGGCGTACAGCAGCACCCCGCTGGGCGCCACGAGCCGCGCAGCGTTCACGATCATCACCCGCTGCAGCGCCGCCAGCTCGTCCACCTGTTCCGGCGTGATGCGCAGCTTGATCTCGGGATGCCCCCTAAGGGTGCCCGTGCCCGTGCAGGGGGCGTCGAGCAGCACATGGCCCTTCGGCTCCGCGTCAGGGACGGCGCGGAGGTCGGCGACCCTGTGCTCCACCGTCAACCCCAGGCGCCGCAGGTTCGCCTGGGCAGCTTCGGATCGGCGCTCGTCGAGCTCGAAGGCCGTCACGTCGGCACCCAGGGCAGCCAGCACCGCGCTCTTCACGCCGCGGCCGCTGGCCAGGTCGAGCACCTCGTCGCCCGGACCGGCGCCCAGCAGCAGCGCGGCTTGCAACGAGCTGGGGTTCTGCGGCTGCACGAGGCCGCGCCTGTACGCTTCGAGCTGGTCGAGCGGGACGGGCGAGCGCACGCGGAGGGTGCCGAGGCGGACGGGGCGATCCGGAAAGAGGGGCTCCACCTCGGCTCCGTCGGCGGCGAGGACGTCCAGGGCGTCGTCCGTCAGCGCCGTCAGCCAGAGGGGTTCGGGCTCGAGCATGGCCTCGGCGGCTTCCAGCGCCAGCTCTTCGCCTAGGGCTCGGCCGAAGGAGCCGAGCAGCCAGGCGGGCAAGGCGGCGCGGGCGGTACGCGGGGCCGAGTCGGGCAGGGGCCTCACGCGGCGCAGCACGGCGTTCACCAGGCCCGCCAGGCGTGGCTGTTCACGCTTCGCGATCTCCACCCAGGCGTCGACGGCTGCGTACGAGGGCGTGCCGCGGTAGAGCAGCTCGTACGCGCCGAGGCGCAGGGCGATGAGGACGCGCGGGGGCAGCTTCTGGGGAGCGCTGAGCAGGGGCGCCAGCACGGCGTCGAGCTGTGGCAGGCGCCGCACCGCGCCGTAGGCGAGGTCCGTCACCAGCGAGCGGTCGACGCCCGAGAGGTTCGCGGCGTCGAGCGTCGCGCGGAGGGTGGGCGCGAGGAAGGCGCCGTGGAGCGTTCGTTCCACGGCGCCTAGCGCCAGACGGCGCGCGTTGTCCGGGACGTCCTGGGTGGCGTTGGCCTGGCGGCGCTTCTGCGCCACGGGTCAGGCTGCCGCCACGTTCAGGCGTGGGCGTTGAGTTGGTCCGAGGAGCCGCGGGGCACGGAGAAAGACTCTATCAGGAACCGGACCGCGGTGCGCTCCTCCTCGTGCAGTTCCAGCTTCACGAACGAGGGGACGGTATGGAGCCCCAACCCCTCGGCTTCGATGTACGAGCGGGCGATGGCGATGGCCTTGACGGCCTGGTTGACGGCGTGAGGTCCGATGGCCTGGACCTCGACCTCGCCGGCGCTGCGCAACAGCGCGGCGATGGCTCCGGCGACCGAGTTGGGTCGCGATGATCCTGAGACGCGTAAGATTTCGATATCCCGACCTCCAAGACGTACGCAGGTTCCCTGATTGTTGTCCGTGACCCACGCACCGGCGGGCTCGTTCGTCACTTCGCGCCGGCCGGAAACGTGCTCACGGGGCGGTTTCGCAGGTCGCTTCGCTCGTCGGCTTGACAGTCCGGTTGCCCGATCGTATAGTCTGCGGCCATGATCCCGCAGTGCGCGAACGTCAGCCTGGTCCTAGCCCTAACCATCAGGGGTAGTGCTGGCTGAGCCGTAGCCGTATTCAGTCCGCATGTCAGGAACCCCGCCGAGAGCCGCTCGGCGGGGTTCTTCCTTTTCCAGCGGAGCCGTAACCGGAAGGTAGACGTGGCCTACATAACGTTCTTCGACACCACCCTGCGAGACGGGGAGCAGAGCCCCGGAGTCGCGCTGGACACGCGTCAGAAGCTCGAGATCGCCCGGTCGCTGGCGAGGCTGCGGGTCGACGTCATCGAGGCCGGCTTCCCGGTCGCCTCCAAGGGCGACTTCGAATGCGTGAACGAGATCGCCAGGCAGGTAACCGGTCCCACGATCGCGGCGCTGGCGCGCACCGCCGACGCGGACATCGAGCGTGCCGCCGCCGCCATCGCGCCGGCGCCGAAGGGACGCATCCATGTCTTCACCAGCGCCAGCGACGTGCACCTGGAGCACATGCTGCGCAAGTCGAGGGCCGAGGTGGTGGAGATGACCGAGAGGTCTGTGAGTCTCGCCCGCTCGCTGAACGACGACGTGGAGTTCTCGGCTCAGGACTGCATGCGCGCCGACCCCGAGTTCGTGTTCGAGCTCGTGCGGGTGGCCATCGCGTGCGGCGCCACCACGGTCAACGTCCCCGACACCACGGGCTACGGCACCCCGCACGACTACGGCGCGCTGATCCGCAGCATCTTCGTCAACGTCCCGGAAGCGCGGCACGTGACGATCTCGACGCACTGCCACGACGACCTGGGCCTAGCGACCGCGAACACGTTGGCGGCGGTGGAGAACGGCGCTACGCAGGTGGAGGTGACCGTCAACGGCATCGGAGAACGGGCGGGGAACACCTCGCTGGAGGAGGTGGCGATGGCCCTGCACACCCGCAAGGACCGCTACGGGCACGATATCGGCCTCGACACCCGCGAGCTCTACCGCGCCTCGCGCCTCGTGGCGCGCCATACGGGCATGGCGGTGCCGCCCAACAAGGCGGTGGTGGGGGAGAACGCCTTCTCGCACGAGGCGGGCATCCACCAGGACGGCGTCATCAAGCACCGCGGCACCTACGAGATCATGAGCGCCGAGCTCGTGGGCCGCGAGCCCGCCGTGCTCGTGATGGGCAAGCACTCGGGGCGCAACGCCTTCAGGCAGCGCCTGGGCGAGCTCGGTTACGGCGGGCTGCCGAAGGAGCGGCTGGACGCGCTGTTCGTCAGGTTCAAGGAGCTGGCCGACGCGAAGCTGGGGCTGACCGCCGACGACCTGCGGGCGCTGGTGGAGGAACTCGACCCCGAGGCGGGGGTCGAGAGCGTCTTCACGCACGAGCGGTCGCCCACGGGGTCCGTGGCCCAGCCTTAAGAGGCGCCTCAGCCGTAGGCGACGACCGTGCCGTCCAGCGCCGCCACCACCACGCCGTCGCCCAGGGGAAGAGGGCTGGCCTGGATGGCGGCGTTGGCCGCCTTGTCGGTCAGCAGCACGCGGCCGGTGCGGGCGTCCAGGGCGATCAGGTCGCCCCCTTCCGTGGCGACGTAGAGGTTGCCGGCAGCCACGACGGGCGTGGCGGTCACGGGAGCGGGCAGCGGACGCGTCCAGACGTCGTCGCCGCTCTTCAGCGAGAGCGCGTGCAGCCTCTGGCCCCACGAGACGACGTACACGTACTCGCGCCACACGACCGGCGTGCTCCACTGCTCGCCCTCCAGGTCGTAGCTCCAGACGACCTCGCGGCGGGCCAGGTCGAAGGCGTGCACCTCGCCGCTGCGAACCGGGATGAACAGCAGGCCAGACCCGGCCGAAGGCGGCGCCGCCAACTGCCCTACCTCGACCTTGAAGGAGTGCGTCCCCTGCTCCAGCCGCACGGCGTGCAGCCACCCGTCGCGCGTCGCGACGACCGCGTACCCCGCGTGCACGGTCGGAGGCGTCGTCGCCGCCGAGCCCAGCGGGGTGCGCCACGCTTCGCTGCCGTCGGGGCGCCAGAGCGCCACCGATTCGCCGCACGCCACGACGATGTCCGTGCCGCTGGGAGCGGCGCCCACCACGTCCTCGTCGAGCTTCTCCCACGCGATGCCGCCCTGGGGCCACTCGAGGGCCCTCAGGGCGCCGTCGCGGCTCGTCAGGTAGAGCCGGTCGCCCAGCGCCAGCGGCGGCTGGCTGGCCTCGTCGTGCAGCTCGAACACGGCCTGCAGGCCGCCGTCGGCCGGGCGGATCACGGCCAGCGCGTCCGAGCGCAGGCCGCCCAGCACGAAGCCGTTCGACGCCGCGAGGCCGGAGGGGAACTGCGGTCCCTCCTCCAGGGCCAGGCTCCAGCGGCGCTTGAGGGCCGCGGCGTTCGGCGGCCCGTACGGGTAGGCGCCCGTGCGGCCCGGTCCGGCCAGGCTCACCTGGGTGGCCTTGGTGAGCGCCTCGGCCCGCACGGCGCGCAGGGCGTCGGCGACCGCCCAGCCCGACGTGGGCCGCTTGGCGGGGTCCTTCTGCAGCAGCGCCAGCACCAGGCGCTCGAGCGCCGCCGGGATCTGGGGGTTCAGCGCCCTCGGGTCGGTGACGGAGCCGTAGACGTGCTGGTAGAGCACCGCCTGGTCGTTGTCCGCGTCGAACGCCGCCACGCCCGTGAGGGTGCGGTAGAGCACGGCGCCGAAGGCGTAGAGGTCGGTGGCCGCGCCGGTGGGCTCGCCCGTCGCCTGCTCGGGCGCCATGTACTGCGGGGTGCCGAGGGTGAAGCCGGTGCGGGTGAGGGCCTTCGACGTCTCGGTCAGCTGCACGAGCCCGAAGTCCATCACCTTGGGCGTTCCCTGGGCGGTGACGAGGATGTTGCGGGGAGTCAGGTCGCGGTGCACCATGCCGAGGCGGTGCACGTAGCCGAGCGCTTCAGCGACGATGATGGCGGCGGCCAGGATGCGGTCGACGCACTCCGGGTCGCTCTCGTACGGCCCCAGGTCGGTGATGGGGCCGCCTTCGATCAGCTCCATGGCGAAGTAGACGTTCTCGCCCAGGCCGAGGTCGTAGATCGCGACGATGCCCGGGTGGTTTAGGCGCGCCAGGGCGCGGATCTCGCGGCGGAAGCGCTCGCTGTCGGCCTCGGTCAGGTGGGGGCGCAGCACCTTGAGCGCGACGGTGCGCTCGAGATGGTTGTCGCGCGCCCTGAAGACATGGGCCATCCCGCCGACGCCCAGTGGGCCCAGCACCTCGTAACGGTCGTCGACCAGCTCCCCGCTCTCGAACATCCGAGGCCGCGTCTAGCCGTCGTAGAGCGTCTTGAGGATCTCTGGATCCAGGTCGCCGTCCTCGACGGCGCGGTTCAGCATCTCGATGCCGAGACGCACCACCTCCGACTTCGACACCAGGCGTTCGGTGTTGGACAGCTGGTAGGCGGTCTTGGTGAGCAGCGAATCCTGCTCGTCGGTGATGACTACCTGGAGCCGCTTGCTCTTCTCGCGCTTGGGCACCGCATCTCCTTCCGTCAGCCCCGCCGGCCTGCCGGCGGTTCCTGGCGTGTATACCTCATTCTGCTGCATAACCACAACATGCGCAACTCCTTGACTCGCATCAAGCACCCGCATACACTGTTGTTGAGGACGATGTGTAAGTTACTCACCGTGTGGCATCGCTTACTTCTATCATCTTCCTCATCGAGTGCGGCGCCCGGAGGGCTATCCTGCCAGTGACAGGCCGGCGGCCGCGCCGCCGAAGGAGTGAGGGACCCCGATGACCAACAACCACGACGTACTGCTGATCAGAGGTGGCACCCCGCTCTCCGGCGAGCTTCCCGTGTTCCGCGCCAAGAACTCCGCTCTGTACCTGATGCTGGCAGCCCTGCTGACCGACGAGCCAGTCGTCCTCAGGGGTGTGCCGCGCCTCTCGGACGTCCTCGTCAGCGAAGAGATCCTGCGCCACGTCGGCGTCGACACGCGCTGGGAGGGGGAAGACCTCCACCTCCACGCGGCCAACCTGAAGGGCCACCACGCGCCCTACTCGCTCGTCAGCAAGATGCGCGCCAGCTTCGTCATCATGGGCGCCCTGCTGGCGCGCGCCGGCGAAGCGCGCGTCTCCATGCCCGGCGGCTGCGCCTTCGGGCCGCGCCCCGTCGACCGCCACCTGGCGGCCTTCGAGGCCATCGGCGTGCGCATCGAGGAGGAGGACGGCGACTTCTACGCTCACCGCTCCGGCCTTCTCGAAGGCACCGTGCGCTTCGAGGCGCCCACCGTGGGCGGCACCCAGAACGTGTTGCTGGCCGCCTCCCTCGGCGCCTCGGAAGTGGTGATCGAGAACGCCGCCCGCGAGCCGGAGGTACCCGACCTGGCGAACATGCTGAACGCCATGGGCGCGCGCATCGAAGGTGCGGGTACCTCCACCATCGTGGTGCAGGGCGTAAAGAAGCTGCACGGCGTGAAGTACCGCCCCATCGCCGACCGCATCGAGGCCGGCACCTACCTGCTGGCCGCCGCCGCCACTCGCGGCAAGCTCACGCTCACGGACCTGGAGCCAGCCAACCTGAACGCCGTGCTCGAGGTGCTCGAGCGCACGGGCGTCAAGGTCGAACGCCGCGCCGACAGCGTCAGCATCGACGCCACGGGCCCGCTGCACCCCACCGACGTCGAGGCCGAGGTCTTCCCGGGTGTCCCCACCGACCTGCAGGCGCCGTTCTCCGCCTACCTGGCCACCATCCCGGGCCTCAGCCATGTCACCGACCACATCTACCCCGACCGCTTCACGCACGTGGAGGAGCTGGGTAGGGCAGGCGCCCGCATGACGCTCGACGAGAACCGTCTAGCGATCCGCGGCGGCGCGCTCCGCGGCGCGGCCATGCACGCGGCCGACATCCGCGCGGGCGGCGCGCTCATCGTGGGTGCCCTCGCCGCCACCGGCGCCTCCGAGATCGGCGGCCTGGTGTACGTCGACCGCGGCTACGCCGACCTCGCAGGTCGACTCGCTGCCATCGGGGCCGACGTAGAGCGCATCAGCACGCCCGAGATGAGCCCAGCGATCAGCTTCGCCGACTGACCACGCCCGGTTCTAGCCGGCTCGGTCCTATACGACTCGGTTCTGCTCGGATCGGTTCTGTTCGGATCAGTTCTCTTCTGCCTCGGCCGAGCCACCGTTCCTACGGCCGCGCGAACCCGGGTGCCAGAAGCTCTCGTCGCTCTCTGCACCCGCCCCGAAGCCCCCATCTCCGTCCTCCAGGAAGCTCCGCCCGACCACCGAGTCGAACGCGTTCGCAGCTCCGAGCGTGCGCTTCGTGGTCGGCCTGGTTACCAGGAGGCTGGAACCCCCTGCGGCGTTGCCGGCGGTAGACGCGCCCTCAGCCGGCGACACGCCTTGTGATGGAGTGCGTTCCATGGGCACTTCCGTCGGCTCTTCGGCGGGCGAGGGGACCTCGTCGCGGCCGTCGTCGTTTCCGTCACCGGGGCCATCGGCAGTGCCAACGTCGGCGCCATCGTCCGTGACCTCGTCGGTACCATCGTCCGTGACCTCGTCGGCGCCATCGTCCGTGACATCGTCCGTGAGATCCTCGACCTCGGGCGGGTCGACCGGAACGTCGTCCGTTTCGTCGTTCGTATCCTCAGGCGGAAGCGGCAGCTCGCGCGGGTCTTCCTCCAGCGGCACCTCCACCGGCTCCTCGGCCGGCTGCGGTTCGTCCTCGTCGGTCGCGGGAACGGCGGCCCCGTCACGATCCGGAGCGTCCGCTGCTTCGGAACCCTCGTCGTCGTCCGGACCCGCTTCCGGCTCCACGTCCGTGGCCTCGGTGGCGACGCCGGGCACGCGGCCCCGCATCACCAGGCCCAGTAGCGCCAGCGCCAAGCCGCCGATCATCAACCAGAGCCACGGCGACAGGGGCAGCGACATCCCAGGCTCGCGCGGGGGCATGGGCAGAACGCCGCGCCGCAGCGCGTCGCTCTGCACCTCGGCGCTCTCGGCCAGAAGGTCGATCACGGGGGTCACCTGCTCCGAGCCCGAGAACGCCCACGGCGAGGGAGAATCGGCCAGCTGGCGCCAGCCATGCGGCGAGAACGGGTCGTGGACCCCCACCATGGCGTAGACGTCGATGGTGGCTTCGGGGTCCAGCTGCCACGGCAGCCGCATCTCGAGGACGTTGCCGCGCCTGAAGAGCTCGAGGGGGACGGGCACCAGTTCCTGCAGCGCCGGCGCGATGGTCGCGGTAGGCGCCTCGCCTTCGGCACCAGCCCCGGAAAGCTCCGAGCCGTCGGCCTCGGCGGGGCCGGCGGACCCGGTGTCCGTGGCTGCTGCCGCTTCGACCGGTTCTTCCTCCGGGTCGGCGGGAACCATCACGGGCTCGGCGGAAGGAAGCCGCGCGGAGGACGCGTCCGGCTCGAGGGGCCCGGTGCCGACGAAGGTGATCGCCTGCGCGCCGGCCGCGGAGAGGCGTACCGCGTGGTTCCACCCCACCCCCAGGGGCATCAGCATGTTCGGCCCCTCCATCGTGCTCGTGGCGCCGCCAGGGCCGCTGTCGAGGTAGACGTCGACGATGGCCAGAAGGCCAGACGGGTCGAAGCTCTCGAACACGGGTTCGGGTTGGGCGGCCCCTTCTCCGGCTCC
>CAZVCT010000052.1:0-7074 GCA_964625655.1 uncultured bacterium | reverse complement strand
TTCTCCGGCTCCAGCTGGCCCAGCATCTTCCGCGGTCGCCGGCTCGCCGGGCGCAGCGTCGTCAGCTGCTGCATCGGCCGCTCCGCCCTCGGGAACGTCACCTTCCGCCGCTGCGTTCGCGTCGGCGCCCGCGGCGCCCGTCGCGCCACCGCTGCCGCCGATGGAGCCGAGGGTGACGCGCAGGACCGCCTCGCCCGTCTCCGCCACCTCCAGCTCCACGCCCTGCAGGTCGAACAGTGCGGCGTTGGCGTAGATGGGCGCGGTGGGCGGCTCGAGCGTTCCGTCGCCTATGGCGTCGCCGGTGGCGTCGGTGAGGGTCAGGGTGAGCAGAGCCAGCAGGGCGGCGAGGTTCACGACAGCGCTACCTCGGGCTGCTTGAGCGCGCCTGGCGCCTTGTGGGTGGCCCGCTGGGCCAGCCCGGCCAGGATGGCGGCCAGGCGATCGGAGTCGTGCTGCGCGTAGGCCCCACGAGCCAGCAGCGGCACCTCGAGCAGCTCGATGCCCGCCTCGGAGAACCGCTCGCGAGCGGCCGTCACGAGGTCGGCGCCCTCCGAGTGGTACTTCACGAGGCGCCCGGGGTCGACGGCCATGGAGTTCAGGAGCACGACATCGGGCTTGCGCACGCCGTGACGCATAAGGGCGGCGACGTGGTCGAAGGCGTCGAACCCGTCGGTCTCGCCGGCCTCCGTCATGATGTTGGACACGTACACGAGCTTGGCGCCGCTACGGTTGAGTGCGTCCTGGACCGACGGCACCAGCACCGGCGGGATGGTGCTCGAGAAGAGGCTGCCTGGCCCCAGGACGATGAGGTCGGCCTCGACGAGCGCCTGGCCCACCTCGGGCAGCCCGACGGGCGCCTCCGGGATCGTGCGCACCGAGTCGACGGCGCCCGCCACCTCGCGCAGCTGCTCCTCGCCTTCGACCTCCACGCCGTTCGCCTTCGTGACCACGAGGTTCACCGGCTGGGCCGCGGCAGGGTAGACGCTGCCCGACAGGTCTAGCAGCCGGTTGATCACCTTCAGGGCGCGTGCGAAGTCGCCCTCCATCTCGGTCAGGGTGGTGATGAGCAGGTTGCCGAACGTATGCCCGCTCAGCTCCTTGCCGCGCGTGAAGCGGTACTGCAGCAGGCGGGCGAGCTCCGACTCGTTGGCCGACAGCGCCGACAGGCAGTCGGTGAGGTCGCCGGGCGCGGGCATGTCGAACTCGGCGCGCAGCCGCCCCGAAGAGCCGCCGTTGTCGCTGACGGCGACCACGGCCGTGAGGTTCGAGGTGTGCTCGCGCAGGCCGCGCAACAGGTTCGAGAGACCGCTGCCGCCGCCCAGGGCCACCACGCGCGGCCCCTTCGCCAGCTGCACCTTCCGGTTGAGCAGCCGCGCGGCGTCGTCGGGGTGCTGCAGCCAGTTCGACAGGAGCGAGCGGTTGAGGCCCGCCACGGCGGCGGTGGCGAGCACGGCGCCGGCGACCAGCATCACCAGCGACACCCAGGCCCCGAAGCTGTACCAGTCGGCGCTCGTGAGCATCTGCTCGATCGGTTCCGAGATGACGCTGCGTTCGTCGCCGAAGGACCAGAGCGCCAGGCCGACGGCTCCGAAGATCAGCAGCAGCGCACCGGCGACCGCCAGGCCGACGTAGCGCTTCACGCCCATGCCGGGCGTCAGCCACAGGCGCCAGGTGCCCAGGCGCCGCAGCTGGTTCGCTCCGTTCACTCCTCGGCCCCCACGGTGTGCTCGCGCAGCGCCGAGGTCAGGTCGCGGTGCTGCACCTGCGTGCGGTACGCCCCGGCCAGGTCGTGGCTCAGGCGCTCGACGACCGCCACGGAGCGGTGCTGCCCGCCCGTGCAGCCGATGGCGACGCTGTAGTTGCTGCGGCCGCCCGACTCCGACTGGAACGCCAGGGTGCGGATCAGCATCCGCAGCTGGTGGTAGAACTCGAGCGATTCTGGCGAGAAGACGTGGCGCTGCACGTCGGCGTCCGTGCCGGGCAGCGGCCGCAGGGTCTCGGAGTAGTAGGGGTTGGGCATGCCGCGCACGTCCAGCACCGTGTCGACGTCCGTCGGCATGCCCCGCTTGAAGCCGAAGGACACGAGCCGCAGCAGCAGCCCCCGCCCCTCCGCGAAGCGGTCCCACAGCAGCTGCGTGAGGGAGCGCGCGGTCGTGGTGGTGGTGTCGATGACGTCGTCCGCCAGCTCTCGCAGTGGCTGCAGCGCGCGTCGCTCGGCTGCCAGGTCGGCTGAGAGCGTCCCCGCGGCCATCGGGTGGGCGCGGCGCGTGAAGTTGTAGCGCTTGACGAGCACCTCGTCGGATGCGTCGAGGAAGAGCAGGGTAGGGCGGAAGCCGCGGTCCTTGAGTTGCTGGAACGCAGCCGGAGCCGCGTCGAGGAAGGCGCGCGTGCGGATGTCGATGCTGACGCACAGGCCCCTGCCGTCCTCGCGCATCCCCTCGACGAGCGCCAGCCACAGGGCCGGCGGCAGGTTGTCGACCGTGTAGAAGCCGATGTCCTCCAGGGCGTGAAGCGCGGTCGTCTTGCCGGAGCCGCTGACGCCCGTCAGCACCACCAGTGGTGCGCCCCCCGCCGGTTTGCCCGTGCCTTCGTCGCTCATGGTTCCCTCATCGTCTCCAGGCTACACGCAACGAGGGCTTCTTCGCGTTCCGATATCGCTACGCTGCCGATGGACGCCAGGAGCGCACCGGGGCAGAGCACGACGTCGCCTTCCGGTTGCGCCACCCGCACGAACTGTACGCCTCCGACGCGGGTCTGCGAGAAGCGCTCGGCACGTAGTGCCGGGTCGGGCCGGGGCACCTCTTCGCCCTCCTGCAGCACCCGCCAGCGCACCCCCGTATGCACGACGTGCGCCGCCACGCCGGCCACTTCCACCTGGAAGGCGGGCACCGCTCCAGGGCGCCGCACGGCGTCCCATGCGAACGGTTTCAGGAAGCCGACGACCATCGACACGCAGCCACGGACCGGGGCGCCCGGGGTCAGCTCCACAGGCACCGCTGCGTCGGTGACGCGCCCGCGCATGGCCTCCGCCATCGCCTCGGCCGCGTCGCGGCCGACGAAGCAGCCGATGCGCACGCGCACGAACTGCAGGCCGTCGTCCATGGCGAACTCGGTGTAAGCGTCGAAGCCGTGCTGCCTCAGCGCGGCAGCCGTGTCCCGCGCCTCGCGCAGGTCGCGCAGCGCTACCGTCTGCACCGACCACAGCTCTTGGTCCTGCGCCAGCGCGGCGCTACCGAACGCCAGCAGCAGCGCCGCTATCAGGATGCGCACGCCTGCGCCTAGCGCTGCCCGAGGCGTTCGCGGACGTCTTCGATCAACGTCTCGGTGGTGGCCGCCAGGTTCGGATCGAGGCGTCCGGCCTCGGCGAAGCTCTGGATCGCGTCCTCGTAGCGCTGCACGGCGTAGAACGCCACCCCCAGGTTCAGGTGCGCCTGCGCGTTCTCGGGGTTCGCCTGGATGGCGCGCCGCAGGGTGTCGAGCGCCAGGTCGAAGCGCCCCACCTCGAGCTGCGCGTAACCCAGGTTGTTGAGGACGATGTCGCTGTCTTCGAAGCTCTCGAGGGCGACCTGGTAGTCGGCCATGGCGCCCCGCGGGTTGCCCGTAAGCTGCCGCGCGTAGCCCTGGTAGAACGCCGCGAGGCCGGTCTCCTGCGCCTCGCGCGAGCGCCCGAAGGCCTCGACCGCGCCTTCGAAGTCGTTGACGTCGAGGGCGTACAGGCCCTGCTGGAAGGCGACACCCGCCTCCTCCGTGAACGAGACGTCGCCGCCCGTCAGTTCGCGCTGCTCGCGGAGCAGCTCGAGGCTGCGGGCCGCCAGCTCGTCCTCCGGGTCCAGTTCGAGCGCGCGCTGCAGCGCCTGTTCGCCTTCGTCGAGGCGCCCGAGCCGCATGAGGGCCGTACCGTGCAGCGCGTGCAGGTGCGCGTCGTCGGGCGAGGCCTGCACCAGCGGCTCCAGCAGCGCCAGCGCTCCGGCGGCGCGGCCCGAGGCGAGGTAGAGCTCCGCGAGGCTGCGGTCGACGTCGACGCCTTCGCCGCGCAGCGACTCGAAGGTGCGGCGCGCGCCTTCCAGGTCGCCGCTGCGGGCCTGCACGACCGCCAGCAGGTTGGCTACGGCCAGGTTCTCGGGCTGCTGCGTGCGCAGCGGACCGAGGATCGCCTCGGCACCCTCGAGGTCGCCGGCCTGGATGAGCCTGTCAGCCTGGGCGAGGCGCAGGTCGACGCTCTCGGGGTAGCGCTCCAGCCCCTGAGCCAGGATCGCCTCGGCCGCCGCGGACTGCGACGCCGGCAGCAGCCGCGCGAGGGCGTACATCGATGCCGAGCGCGCGACCGGATCGGCTACGGCTTGGTTCAGGTAGGCGGCAGCGCCCGCGGCGTCACCCGCCGCCAGCAGCCGCTGCATCACCGTGCCGCGCAGCAGGACCGATTCTGGCGAGTGGCTCTCGGCGCGGCGCAGAGTCTGCAGCGCGCGCTGCGGCGAGCTCTGCAGGTCTGCCAGGCGCAAGTAGGCGTCCACGAAGCGGGGGTAGGCGGCGAGCGAGGCTTCCAGGTCGGCGCTCGGGTCGACGGCCGCCTGGCCGCTGCGGACGCCGACGGCTGCGCGGCCGGCGAGGGCAACGGCGTGGGACGGGTTCACAGCCAGAGCGCGCTCGAACGCCTCGAGTGCGCCCTCCGCGCCTGCCGCGTCGAGGACCACACCTACGAGCGTCTGAACTTCGGCGTTCGAGGGCGCCAACTGCGCGGCGCGCCGGGCCTCGGTGACTGCGGACTCGAGGTCGCCGGAGAGGGCCAGGGCGCGGGCGTGCTCGGCCGCCACCCAGGCGGAGCCGGCGTCGAGCTGCGCCGCGGTGCCGAGGTCGTTCACGCGCACGCCCGGCAGCCCGGAAGCCGCCAGGCCGGTAGGTCCGAGGCTGGGAACCGAAGGCGTCTGCTCTGCGGCGGTGCGCACGGCAGCCAGGGCGTCGGCGCTCACGTCGGGCCTGACGGCCCTCGCAACGACTTCGGCCGCCGCGACCGCGAGTTCGGTAGGGTTCGCGCCCCGCACCTGATGGGGCGTCGTCGCGCCGCCCACAGTGACGTTGACGTCGGCCACGACGCCTCCGCCACCCGTCAGCACGCGGCCGGTGACGATCGCGTCGGCGTCGAACAGGCGCCCGATGAGGGCCTGAACGTCCTGTTCGCTGTCGCTGGCCTTGTTGGCGACCAGCGCTGCGTCGCCTACGGGCGGCACGAACACGCCCGGGATCTGGTTGAGGGCGTGCTGCAGCGCGCCGGGCAGACCGAGCTGGTAGCCCGACACGGAAGCTTCGGTGTCGAAGGGAAGGATCACGACGCGGGTGGGTTCCGTGGAACCTTGGGCAAGCGCGAAGCCCGGCAGGAGCAGGGAGACGGCGAGCAGCGTCGAGACGAGCGTCGTGAGGGAGGGAAAGCGGCGCCTGAGCATCATCGCGGAGTATACCTGTGACTCGTGAGAACCCTGAGGAGGCGGTTCAGGGGGTGCCGGGGGCCAGGCGGAAGCCCAGCGGCAGCAGGTCGGCGACCGTCGTCGTGACGACGTCTCCGGCCTCGTTGACGAGGTGGACGGTGGCGCCGGGTGCGAACTCGAAGAGCACCTGGCGGCAGGCGCCGCACGGCGAGGCGGGCTCGGACGAGGCGGTGTAGACCACGAGTTCGGTGAAGCTGCGGCGCCCGCTGGTGGCCATGGCCTGCACGGCCGACTGCTCGGCGCAGCGCGTGAGGCCGAAGCTCGAGTTCTCGACGTTGGCGCCCTGGAACACGGCACCGTCGGACGCTCGCAGGGCGGCGCCCACCCTGAAACCCGAGAAGGGGGCGTAGGCGTTGCCGAACGCCTCGCGGGCCGCCTCCGCCAGGTCGGCGGGCAGTTGCGCCCGCGGAACACCGTCCTGCGGTCCTTGGTTGCCTTCGGTCACTTCGCTCCTCCTGTTCGGTTCGTCGTAAGGCTCATCCTATCGGCTGTCCCAGCATGCTCAGGCGCTGCCACAACGGCGGGCCGAGCACCACCAGCCCCACCGCCAGGGCCGCTACCGACGCCAGCAGGACGGCTGCGGCTGACAGGTCCTTGGCCGCGCCGGCCAGCTCGTGCGGGGCCGGCGAGACGAGGTCGACGATCGCCTCGACCGCGCTGTTCACGAGTTCCAGGGCCAGCACCAGGCCGATGACGATCAGGATGGGCGCCAGCGGCGCCCGCAGCCAGACCGCCAACGCCAACGCCAGCGCCCCCAGCAGCAGTTCGATCCGGAAGTTCGGCTGCTGGACGAACGCACGCCGCACGCCGGCCCACGCGAAACCGAACGACGAGAGGAAGCGCTTGTGGGTCACCCCGAAGCCTCACCGGCCAGCTCGAGCGCGCGCTTCTGCGCGGCCAGGAACGGCTGCCAGCCCGCGTCGTCCTGATGGTCGTGTCCGAGCAGGTGCACGAGGCCGTGCGCCGCCAGCACCACGACCTCGGCTTCCAGCGAGTGGCCGTGCTCTTCCGCCTGGCGGGCGGCGGTCTCGAGGCTGATCAGGATGTCGCCGAGGTGCGGTACCTCGGGGAAGCCGACGTCGTCCGGCTCGCGGGTGGGGTACGAGAGCACGTCCGTCGGGCCGTCGACGCCGCGGTCGGCGGCGTTGCGCTCGGCGATGGCGGCATCTTCCAGGAGAACGAGGGTCAGCTCGCGCTCGGTCGCGCCCAGTTCACCCATGAGCCGTTCCACCACGCTCCCGAGCTGCTCAGCCCGTGGGTAGCGGCCCGTCTCGTCCAGCAGTTCGACCGTCCCCGTCGGCTGCTCTGGCGTCTGGTCTGGCGTCCTGTTCGGCGTCTCGTCTCGCATCGGCGCTCCGTCCTCCTTTCCCGGCGGTCGCCACTTCGCCCGGACCGGCGTAGGTGTCGGCTTGGGCTGCACGGACCCGCTTCAGGCCCTTCACCTCTTCGGCGCTCGGGTACGAGATGCGGCGGTGAAGGATGGCCGTCAGCATCCGCTCGAAGGTGGAGGCGATGACCTCGAGGTCGTTGAACGTCAGGGGCGCCTCGTCCAGCTGCCCGTCCTGCAGGCGCTGCTGGATGAGCCGGTCGATCA
>CAZVCT010000051.1:9618-18129 GCA_964625655.1 uncultured bacterium | reverse complement strand
GTCCGCCGCGGCCTTCTCGACCCACTGCGCGAACATGACCTCGGTCTGGCTGCGGTGCGCGCGCAGCGCGTCCAGCTTCTTCTCGGCGAACGCCTCGATGTCGGTCACGAGGTGCGGCTCGCCCAGCTCGGCCCGGATCTGCTCGCGGTCGCCGACGGCCACGGCCAGCAGGCGGGGGCGCTCGCCCTCCGGCAGGCCGCGCACGGCAAGGACGGTGGCGTGGCCCAGCGCGTCGTGGTCGGGATGAACGCCGTGGCCCGGGTAGAAGGTGAAGACGACGGTCGGGCGCAGCTCGGTGATCACGCCCCGGATCTGCGCCGCCACCTCTTCGGGGTCCTCGAACTCGACGCACTTGTCGCGCAGCCCCATGAAGCGGACGTCGCAGCCGAGGATGTGGCAGGCGTCCTTCAGCTCGGCGGTGCGCACGTCGCGCAGCGACTCGCGGTTGGTGAAGGCGGGCCGGCCCATGCGCCTGCCCATGTCGCCGTAGGTGCCGCAGAGGTAGGTGGCGGGCACGCCCGCCGCCGCGGCGCGCGCGATTGTGCCGCCGGTGGCGAACGACTCGTCGTCGGGGTGGGGCAGCACCACCAGCAGGCCGCGCTCGTGCTCGGGTTCGAAGGCCTGCATGACGGGGGTTGCGTTCGGGTTCGCTGCCGCCTGGGTCGTGGTTCGGGTGTCCGCCATCAGCTGTTCCGTACCCCTTCCCGGAACGGGGTGGGCGACAGCTGCAGCGCCACCGTCAGCTGGCCCTCTACGTCGAGGCCCGCCAGCAGCAGTTCGTCGCGCTCGTTGACCTCGAAGTCGGTGAGGCCGTCGGCGTACACCCAGCCCTCCTCGAGCTTCAGGCCGACGCGGAACGGGCCGGTGCCGGTGACGGTGCCGCGCTCGTACGAGAGGCGCGCGTTGCGCACGAAGGCGATGACGGGCGAGCGCTTCTCGGGCCCCAGCTTCGTGTAGGAGCCCGTGGTGGTCTCGAGGTGCAGGTAGTGGGGGAGTCCCCGCCGGCGGTCGAGCTCGGCCTGGACGGAGACGCGGTCGATGGGCCTCAAGATCGTTCCTCCGGTTGGCTCGGGCCGCTTGGGGGAGTGGATGCTGGCCGACGAGCCGGGCCGCCGCAGCTGAGCCACGTGGCGGCCCCGTGCGGACGAGTCTACCGCCACCGCGCGCCGGGCCGCCGCGAAGCGGGGCGCCCGGCCGCGCTATCATCCCGCCATGCACCGTCTGGAACGCATCCAAGCCGAGCTGAAGCGCCAATCGCTGGACGGTTGGCTGCTGTACGACTTCCGCCGCAGCAACCCCGTGGCGCAGCCGCTGGTGCGGCCGCTGCTGCAGGGGAACGTCGCCAGCCGGCGCGTGCTGCTGTGGCTGCCCGCCGAGGGCCAGCCGACGCTGGCCGTGCACGCCATCGAGCTCGGCTCGCTGAAGCCCGACCTGCCCGTGAAGGTGGTGGGCTACTCGAGCCGGCAGAGCTTCGACGAGACGCTGGCCAGCCTGCTGCGCGGCGCGCAGCGCGTGGCGATGGAGTACTCGCCGGCGGGCGACAACCCGTACGTCGGCACGGTCGACGCGGGCACCATCGAGCGCGTGCGGGCCACGGGCGTAGAGGTCGTCAGCTCGGGCGACGTGGCGCAGGTGCTGGAGCTGTGGACGCCGCAGCAGCTGGAAGACCACCTGACGGCAGCTGCCGGGGTGATCCAGGCCAAGGACGAGGCGTTCGCGTTCCTGGCCCAGAGGAGCGCGGCCGGCGCCAAGGTGACCGAGCTCGAGGTGCAGCGCGTCATCACCGAGCGCTTCGCGGCGCTGGGCCTCGTGTACGACCACGCCGCCAACGTCAGCTTCGGCGCGCACGCCGGCGACCCGCACTACCACCCGATCGAAGGGGAGCGCGACGCCGAGCTGCAGCCCGGCGACGTCGTGCTCATCGACCTGTGGGCGAAGGTCGACCGGCCAGACGCGCCGTATGCCGATGTGACCTGGATGGGTGTCCACGGCGAACCGTCGCCCGAGCTTCTTTCGGCGTGGGAGGCCGTGCGCGACGCGCGCGACGAGGCGTTCCGAACTATCGCCGAGGCCTACGAGGCGGGGCGCTGGCCCACGGGCGCGGAGGTCGACCGCGCGGCGCGCACCGTCATCGAGCAGGCCGGCCACGGCGAGGCGTTCACCCACCGC
Source organism: uncultured bacterium (assembly GCA_964625655.1). Lineage (GTDB taxonomy): Bacteria > Deinococcota > Deinococci > Deinococcales > Trueperaceae > JAAYYF01. The sequence continues at coordinate 15,960 of CAZVCT010000051.1, read as the reverse complement.
ACCGGGCACAGCCTGGGCGTCGACGCCACCCACGGCTCGGCGGCGCACCTGGACGACTTCGAGACGGCCGACCACCGCCTGCTGCGCCCCGGCTTAGGCGTCACCATCGAGCCGGGCGCCTACTACCCGACGTTCGGCGTGCGCAGCGAGGTGGACGTCTACCTGGATGACGACGGACCGCTGGCGACCACCGAGCTGCAAGGCGAGCTGGAACTGCTGTGACGGAAGGCGGCCACCAGGAAACGCCTCTGGTGGTGGTGGGCGACTACGCCTGGGACGTGCTGATCCGCACGCAGGCGCAGCTGCAGCAGGGCGGCGACCTGTTCGGCGAGGTGCAACTGACGCCCGGCGGCAGCGCCGCCAACGTGGCGGTGTGGGCACGGCGTTGCGGCCTGCCCACGACCTTCATCGGCAAGATCGGCCGCGACCGCTTCGGGCAGCTGGCGCAGGACGAACTGGAGGCCGAGGGCGTCCGGGCGCACTGGGCGCTGACCGACAAGCACCTGACGGGCTCGGTGGCCGTCTGGATCGATCACTCGGGCCAGCGCTCGATGGTGTCGGGGAAGGGCGCCGACCACTACCTGCTGCCCGAGGAGCTGCCAGAGGCGCCCCTGGTGGCGGCGCGCCACCTGCACCTGAGCGCCTGGTCGCTCTTCGACGACCCGCCCCGCAGCGCGGCGCGCGAGGCGGCGCGGCTCGTGCGCAGCGCGGGCGGCAGCGTCTCGCTCGACCCCGGCTCGTTCCAGATGATCTCCGACATGGGCGTGGGGCGCTTCCTGACCCTGACGACCGACCTGGGCGTCAGCGTGCTCTTCCCGAACCTCGAGGAAGGGAAGGTGCTGAGCGGCGAGACCGAGCCGCACCGCATCGGCGCGCGGCTGGCCGAGCTGTACCCGGGCGCCATGGTGATGCTGAAGCTGGACGACGAGGGCGCCTACCTCTTCTGCGATGGCGAGGGGAGCCACTTCCCCACGGCAGCGCACAGGCTGGTTGACGCCACGGGCGCGGGCGACGCCTACGCCGGCGCCTTCCTGGCCGCCTGGCTGCGCGGCGCCTCGCCGGCCGAGGCCGCGCGCGGCGCGAACCGGCTGGCGGGCTGGGTGGTGGAGCGCGTCGGCGCGCGCCCGGAGCGCGACGCTGAGCTCGAGGCGCTGCTCGGCGGGTTGTAGACTCGCCCCATCATGAGTGAACCGAGTACAAGGAACCGGGGGCGCCCCGGGCGCGGCGTCGTAGTGGCGGCCGGGGGGCGACTGCCCTTCAGCCGCGCCGGCTCCGACTACCAGGCGCTCATCTCCTACGACCTGGCGCGCATGGTGCTGTCGGGCCTGCTGGCCAGGTCCGGCGTCGCGCCGACCGACGTCGACCAGGTGGTCATGGGCAACGTCATCCAGAACGTCGCCACCAGCAACGTGGCGCGCGACGCCGCCCTCGCCGCCGGCGTGCCCGACCGGGTGCCGGCGCACACCGTCACGGTGGCGTGCATCTCGGCCAACCGCGCCATCGCCGATGCCGCCTTCTCCATCCAGGCCGGCCACGCCGAGGTGGCGCTGGCAGGCGGGGTCGAGATGCTGGGCGACGTGCCCGTCGGCTTCGAGCGCGACGTGCGCCGCCGCCTGTTCGAGAGCCGGCGCTACAAGGGCCTCAAGGACTGGGGGCCCTTCTTCAAGGGGCTGAAGCCGCGCCAGCTGCTGCCGCAGGCGCCCGCCATCGCCGAGTACACGACCGGCGAGTCGATGGGTCAGAGCGCCGACCGCCTGGCCGCGCGCTTCGGCGTCAGCCGCGAGGAGCAGGACGCCTACGCGCTGCGCAGCCACCAGGGGGCGGCCGCGGCGCAGGCGGCGGGCCGCTTCGCGGAAGAGATCGTGCCGGTGGCCGTGCCGCCGAAGGGCGCGGTGGTCTCGGTCGACAACGGTGTGCGCGCCGACACGAGCCTCGAGAAGCTGGCGCGCCTGAAGCCGGCGTTCGTGAAGCCGTTCGGCACCGTCACCGCCGGCAACGCCAGCCCCCTGACGGACGGCGCCGCAGCGGTGGTGCTGATGTCGGAAGAGCGGGCGGCGGCCGAGGGGCGCGCGCCTCTGGCCCGCATCGTCGACTTCGTGTTCGTGGCGCAGGACCCGGGCGACGAGCTGCTGCTGAGCCCCGCCTACGCCGCGCCCCGGCTGCTGCAGCGCAACGGCCTGAGCCTCGCCGACATGGACGTCATCGAGATCCACGAGGCGTTCGCCGGTCAGGTGCTGGCCGTGCTGCGCGCGTGGGAGAGCGAGAGGTTCGGGCGCGAGTCGCTGGGCATGGACGGCGCCTTCGGGCAGGTGGAGATGGAGCGCGTGAACCCGTGGGGTGGCTCCATCTCGCTGGGTCACCCGTTCGGCGCCACCGGCGCGCGGCTGGTGACCACCGCGGCGCACCGCCTGCGGGTGGAGGACGGCCGCTTCGCGCTCGTAACGGCCTGCGCGGCGGGCGGACAGGGCCACGCGATGCTGCTCGAGCGGGTGGACGCATGAGCGGGCTACGGGTCGAGCGGCGCGACGACGTGGCGCTGCTGTGGATCGACCAGGAGCGCAGCGTGGCCGTCCTGACCGACGACTTCCTCCGGGCGCTGGCCGCCGCCATCGACGAACTGGACGCCGACGACGGCGTGCGCGCCGCCGTGCTGGCCAACGCCAGGCCCGGCACGTTCCTGGCCGGCGCCGACATCTCGTCGTTCCTCGGCTACGGCACCCCCGAGGAGGTCGTTGCCGCCATACACGAAGGCAACGCCCTGCTGGAGCGCATCGAGAACTGGCGCAAGCCGCTGGTCGTGGCGGTGGACGGCGCCTGCCTGGGCGGCGGCACCGAGCTGGCGCTGGCGGCGCGCTACGTGATCGCCAGCACGAGCCCCAAGACGCGCTTCGGCCTGCCCGAGGTGCAGCTGGGCCTGCTGCCCGGCCTGGGCGGCAGCGTGCGCCTGCCCGAGCGCGTCGGGCTCGAGAAGGCCCTCGACATGATGCTGACCGGCCGCAACCTGTACGCCAAGCAGGCGCGCCGCGCCGGGCTGGTGCACGCCACGCACCACCCGGAGGGGCTGCTCGAGGCGGCCATCGAGGCCGCGCGGCGCCTGGCCGCCGGCGCGTTGAAGCCACCCAAGAAGAAGGCCAGCCTGCGCCAGCAGGTGCTGGAGCGCACGCCCGCGAAAGCGCTCGTGTTCAACCAGGCCGAGAAGCAGGTGGCCAAGCGCACGCGCGGCAACTACCCCGCGCCACGCGCCATCCTGGACGTGGTGAACGTCTGGGCCACCCAGGGCCGCCGCGCCGGCTTCGAGACGAGCGCGCAACGCTTCGCCGAGCTGCTGTTCACGCCCCAGGCGCGCGCCCTCATCCACCTCTTCTTCTCGCAGACGGCCGCCCGGAAGAACCCGTGGAAGGACGCCGCCCTCCCGGTGCGCGCCATCGGCGTGCTGGGCGCGGGCCTCATGGGCTCGGGCATCGCCGAGGTCAGCGCCGCCAACGGCATGGACGTCTTCCTGAAAGACCAGAACCTCGAGCTGGCGCTGAAGGGCAAGCACGCCGTGTGGAAGGGTGTGAGCAGCCGCGTGGGCAAGGGACGCACGACCTTCGAGCGCGACCAGATCGTCGAGCGCGTGCACGCCGTAGAGGGCTACGAGCCCCTGGCGGCCGCCGACGCCACCATCGAGGCCGTGCTGGAGCTGCCCGACCTGAAGCGCGAGATGGTGGCGCAGGTGGAGGCCGTCACGGGCGAGAAGCACCTGTTCGCTTCCAACACCTCGGCGATCCCCATCGCCGACATCGCGCAGGGCGCGCAGCGGCCGGAAGCGGTCGTGGGGATGCACTACTTCTCGCCCGTGCCGAAGATGCCGCTGCTCGAGATCGTGGCCACCGAACGCAGCGCCGAGTGGGCGCTGGGAACGGCCTACGAGATCGGCCTGAGGCAGGGGAAGACCGTCATCGTCGTCAACGACGGCCCGGGCTTCTACACGACGCGCGCGCTGGGCGTGTACGTGGGCGAGGCGTTGCGGGCGCTGCGCGAGGGCGCCGACCCGCTCGGCCTCGAGCGCGCCGTGGTGCAGTACGGCTTCCCGCTGGGGCCCTTGGCCATGACCGACGACGTGGGCATCGACGTGGGCGCCAAGATCCAAGACGTGCTGGCCGACGCCCTGCGCGCCCGCGGCCTCGAGCCAGACCCCGCCAGCGCCAACCTGGTGGCGGGCGGCTACCTGGGGCGGAAGTCGGGCAAGGGCTTCTACCGCTACGAGAACGGCAAGCGCAAGCAGGAGATCGACCCCGAGGCGCTGCGGCTGGCGGGCTTCACGGGCGCCGCGGGGGCTCCCGGCGCCGCCGGGTCGGCTACGGGCGCCAGCGGCGCGGTCGAGAGCGGCGCGGCGCTGGCCGAGCGGCTGGCGCTGGCGATCGTGCGCGAAGCGCTGCTCTGCCTGGAAGAGGGCGTCCTGCGCGACCCGGTCAGCGGCGACCTGGGCGCGGTGTTCGGCTTCGGCTTCCCGCCCTTCCGGGGTGGCCCGTTCTTCCTCGTCGACCAGCTGGGCGCTGCTGCCGTGCTGGCCCGGTTCCGCGACCTGGAAGCGCGGCACGGGGCGCGCTTCTCGCCACCACGCTCGCTGGTGGAACTGGCCGGGAGCGGTGGAAGCTTCTACCCGCAGGGAGGTGGCGCCGCCGCCGGTCCCGACGCTGGTGGTGACGCTGGCCCGCAGATGGGCCCGACCGAGGGCTGATGGACGCCCTCGTGGTGGTGGCGCACCCCGCCACCGACAGCTTCGGCCATGCCCTGGCCCAGGCAGTGGTGGACGGCGCCAAGGGTGCGGGCGCGTCGGTGAAGCTCCAGGACCTCTACGCCGACGGCTTCGACCCGCGCATGCCGGCCGCCGAGGTCGGCACCACTACGTTCGCCGACGACCTGACGGCCCGTTACGCTGCCGAGTTATTGACGGCAGACGTCGTGGTGGTGGTGCACCCCGTGTGGTTCTTCCACGTGCCGGCGATCCTGAAGGGCTGGGTCGACAGGGTGGTGCGCGAGGACGTGGCGTACCGCCTGGGCAGTGGCGGCGAGTCCGAGGGGCTGCTACAGGCCACCAGGGCGCTGGTGGTGAACACCGCCAACAGCCCGGCTGCGGTGGAGGAGGCGATGGGCGACCCGTTGGAGGTGTTCTGGGGCCGGGCGGTTTTCGGCTCGGGTGGCGTGAAGGACGTGCAGCGGCTGCGCTTCGCGAAGGTGGCGGGCAGTTCGGCGGCGCAGCGCGAAGGGTGGCTGGCAGAAGCCAGCGCTGCGGCGCAGGCGCTGGTCAACGGGTCGGAGACTCGATAGAAGTGGCCGGGGGCGGCGTGTTATACCCCTGTCTGACATGACACAGGATGCCATCATCGCCTATGTCCTCGATAACTTCGACCACGTACAGGTCGCGTCGGCATACGGGGACGTCTTCTTCTTCTACAATCCTGTGCCCGAGAGTACGAACGAGATCTACTTCGCCACGCTGAAGGTGAGCGACAACGATTTCGATCAGTCCTCGGGGCTCAACCGCATGGGGGCTTTCAGGTTGAACATGGGGGTGCACCGCCGGACGTTCACCGAGCTTTTCGGGAGCATGCAGGACGTCAAGAGGGCCAACGAAGAGAACCGCTACGACTACAGCGCTGTGAACGAGCTGTTGCCGCACCCTCTGTACAGCGGCGCGGCGTGGGTGTGCATCCTGAACCCGCGGCAGGCTACGTTCGACGAGGCCGTGGCGCCGCTGCTGCGAGAGGCGTACGCCCGGGCGGTGTGGCAGTACGAGAACCGGCGCTGACGGTCGGCCGCGCGGCGTAACGGACGGCGTAGCTACTCTTGGCGTGATCGCGGCCGCCGTCGCTACGGCCGGCGTCGCTACGGCTCGTCGCGGCCGACCGCTCCGAGGCGGGTCACGCCGACCTCGATGCAGCCCACGAGGAAGTCGTTGAGGCTGACGTCGAGGGCCGCGGCGGTGACCGCGGCGTTCCGGTGCAGCTCGGTGGGCAGGCGCAGCAGGAGGCGGCCGGAGAACGGCTTCGCGGGCTCGACGCCGCGCGTCGCGCAGTCGAGCAGGTAGGCGTCCACCGCTGCGTGGAACTCCTGCTTCAGCTGGCGCACGCTGGTGGCTGCGAAGCCGATGTCGTCGCGCAGGTCGACCACTTCGCCGCGCAGCAGCCCACTCTCGTCGTCATAGACGATCTTGGCGGTGTAGCCCTTGTGGCGCATGGTGCCGGGGCGTTCCGTGGGCCGGGCCAACGGTCTTCCCGTCGTTCTTGCTGTCGCTCGTTCCGTCGTTCGCGGTCGCATCGTTTCCCTTCTCGTCGCTTCCTAGGGGTCTTTCGCGCC
>CAZVCT010000051.1:2596-9518 GCA_964625655.1 uncultured bacterium | reverse complement strand
GGCCGGTTACTTGTTAGGCTCGGCAGGAACCGAACGAAGGCGCGTCCTTGCGTCGGACGCGAACCGGACACGTGGACTGGCTACTGGACCGGCTATACGGCGAAGTGCGGAGCCCAGCTGCGTGCCAGGGAGGTCCACAGCATGTCCACCAACGTCATCCTCGCGGGAGCCACCGGCTGGGCCGGGTCCGAGCTCGCCCGCGGCCTCGCAGCAACGGACGACCTACGGCTCGTCTCCGCCGTCTCGCGCACCCACGCCGGTCGGCGCCTGGGCGAACCGCTCGGGTTGCCTCACCTCGAGGCGCCCGTCTACGCCTCCGCCGACGAGGCGCTGAAGCACGACGCCGACGTGTTCGTCGAGTACACCAAGCCCGCTATCGCCGCACGGAACGTCATCGCAGCTTTGAAGGCGGGGGCGCACGTCGTGATCGGCACCTCCGGGATAACCGACGAAGAGTTCGCCGAGATCGACCGCGTCGCCCGCGGCGAGGGCCTGGGGGTGCTCGCCTGCGGCAACTTCGCCCTGACGGTGGTGCTGCTGCAGAAGTTCGCCGAGGCCGCGGCGCGCGTGGTGCCGCACTGGGAGATATTCGACTTCGCGCACGCCGAGAAGCCCGATGCGCCCAGCGGCACGGCGCGCGAGTTGGCCGCCCGTCTTGCCAAGGTGCGCGAGCCGCAGCACGCCGTCCCGATCTCCCAGACGGTCGGCCCGCCCGAAGCGCGCGGCGCCACCATGAGCGGTTCGCAGATCCACTCCGTTAGGCTCCCCGGCTACGTGATCGGGGCCGAGGTGGTCTTCGGGCTGCCCGACCAGCGCCTGTCGCTGCGCTTCGACGGCGGCACCAGCGCCCGCCCGTACGTCGACGGCGCCCTGCTCGCCGTCCGCAAGGTGTCGGGCCTCACCGGTCTGCACCGCGGCCTCGACACCGTACTGGACCTGTAGGCAGGGCGTCCAATGGCGGCGTCCAGGATGGAACGGCCGTGCTGACGCTCGACGCCACCGCCACGGCGGCAGCGCTGCCCTACCCAGAACTGGCGGAGCAGATCGGCCGCACCCTGGCCGACGCCCGGCAGGGGAGAGTGAAGGCGCTCGAGCGCGCGACGGCGCCCCTGCCCGGCGACGGCACGTTCCTGCTCATGGGTGCGGCCGACGACGAGCTGGCCATCGCGAAGGTCGGCAGCGTCCACCCCACCAACGCAGCCCGCGGACTGCCGACGATCATCGCCGCCGTCCTCGTCACCGACGCTACGAGCGGCCAGCTGCTGGCGCTGCTGGACGGAGCCACGGTGACCGTCAGGCGGACGGCGGCCCTCTCGCTGTACGCCGCGCGGAAGGTGGGAGCGACGGCCCGCGACGTCCTGGTGGTGGGTGCCGGCGCCCAGGCCTACGGGCACGTGGAGGCGCTGCATGCCGGGCTGGGCATCGGCCGGCTGCGCGTGGCCTCGCGGACCAGGGCACGGGCCGAGGCGCTGGTGAAGCATGCGCGCGGCCTGGGGGTGGACGCCGAGGTCGCCGCGGACGCTTCCGCCTCCGGCGACGTCGACCTCATCGTGACCGCCACGAACAGCTCCACGCCGGTGCTCCCTTCCGGGCTCGCCGGGCGGCTGCGTCCGGACGCCACCATCCTGGCCGTCGGCGCCTTCCGGCCCGACATGGCCGAGGTGCCACCCGAGGTGGTAGCGGCGACCGACGTGGTGGTCGACACCCTGGCGGGCGCGCGGGAAGAGGCCGGCGACCTGATCCAGGCGGCCGAGGGCGGCTGGGAGTGGGCGGCAGCCGCCGAGCTTCCGGACGCGCGCGCCGGCTTCACCCGCACGGGAAGGCCCGTGCTCTTCAAGAGCGTGGGGCACTCGATGTGGGACCTGGCGGCGGCGCGGCTGGCGCTGAGATGACCGGCGCCGGGTCGACCGGCATCCAGTCGGCTGCCACGGCGACGACCGACCCTCAGATGATGTTCGCCTCGTGCCGCCCCCGAGGCGCGACGAACCGCTCGTAGCGCAGCGGGTCGATGTCCAGGCTCTGCGCCCGGCCGTGCACGATCTCTTCCGCCATCAGCCGCCCCACCATCGCCGCCTGCTGCACCCCGTGGCCCGAGAAGCCCGCGGCGTTCACCCAGCCGTCGGCGCCTGGCATGCGGCCCAGGATCGGGTGGTGATCGGGCGTCACCTCGTAGTAGCCCCACCAGGAGGCGCGCCTGTCGAGCGCCGCGTCGGCCAGCCAGGGGAAGCGCCACAGGCCGGCCTCGAGGGTCGGCTCGAGCCACGCCCAGTCGACGCCCTCACTGAAGGCCGGTGGCTCCTCTGGGTTAGAGCGGCCCAGCAGCAGGCGCGCGCCCTCGCTTCGTAGGTAGAAGCCGCTTCGAAGGTCGACCGTCAGGGGGTAGCGGTGCGGCCCGCCGGCCAGGGGCGCGGTGGTGAAGATGATGCGGCGCACGGGCTGCACGGGGACGTCCAGCCCCGCCCGCGCCGCCACCTCGCCCGCCCAGGCGCCGGCCGCGTTGACGACCACCGGCGCCTCGAAGCGCCCCGCGGTTGTCGAGATGCTCCACACGCCGCCAGCGGACGTCGCCTCGAGCAGCGGCGTCTCTACGCGCAGCTCGGCATTAAGGGCGCGCGCCATCCGCAGGTAGGCGAGGGTGATCGAGTGCGGGTCGACGACTCCGTCGGCTGGCCCGAACGTGGCGGCGGCCACGCCTTCCGTCCGCATACGCACCATGGCGGACGCCTCGTCGGGGCTCAGCAGCGTTACCGGCACGCCCAGCCGCTGCTGCAGCTCCACGCCCGCCAGGTGCGAGGCGAGGCGCTCGGGCGGCGCCAGCAGCAGGTAGCCCAGCGGGTCGTAGCCCGACTCCTCGCCGTACAGCTCCGGGAACGCCCGGTACTCCTGGATGCTCTCCCACGAGAGGCGCACGTTCAGCTCTTCGCTGAACTGCACGCGCACGCCGGCGGCGCTGCGGCCCGTGGAGCCCGCCGCGGGGCTGGCCTGCGCCTCGATGACGATCGTCTTCAGCCCAGCCTGCGCCGCGCGGAAGGCGACGGCCGCGCCCACGATGCCCGCCCCCACCACGACCACGTCGGCGGTCGCCGAGCGGCCGGCCGGGCTCATCGGCGCGCTGCCGCGATCTCCTCGAGCTGCGCCACGTAGCCCTCCAGCACGGCGAACGCCTTCTCGATAGGTGCCGGGGTCGTCATGTCCACGCCGGCGCGGCGCAGCTGCTCCACCGGCTCCTCCGCCGAGCCCGTCCGCAGGAAGGCCAGGTAGCGCTGCGCGGCGCTGTCGTCGCCCCGCTCGAACCCTTCGCGCACGTCGCTCGCCAGCGCCGCCGCGGCCGAGATGCCCGCCGCGTACTGGAAGGTATAGAACGGCACGTATAGGTGGCCGAAGGCGGCCCAGGTGACGCCCGTGCGCTCGTCGGCGGTGATGGCCGAACCGTAGCCCTCCTGGAAGAGGCGCCGCATGATCTCGTTGAGCTTCGAGGAGGTGAGGCCCTCGCCGCGCTCCACGGCCTGATGGACCTCGAGCTCGAAGCGCACCAGCGTCGGCATGATGAAGAAGTAGCGGTGGAAGTTGTAGAACGCCTCCTCGAGCAGCGCCAGGCGCTCGTCTTCGGTGGTGAAGCGCTCCAGCAGGTGCGGCCGCATGAGCGCCTGGTTGAAGTTGGAGGCGGTCTCGGCGACCATCATCGCGTAGCCCGCGTTGGCCAGGGGCTGCTCGCGCTCGAGCAGCAGCGAGTGCATGGCGTGCCCCAGCTCGTGCACGAGCGTCGAGACGGAGCCGAGGTCGTCCTGGTAGCTCATCATGATGTAGGGCTGTCCGCCGTAGGCGTGCGCGCAGAAGGCGCCGTCGCGCTTGCCGCGGTTCGGGTAGACGTCCACCCAGCGCCCCTCGCGGAGGCCGTCCGCCAGGATGGACACGTACTCCTCGCCCAGCGGCCGCATGCCTTCGATCGTCCATTCGACCGCCTCGTCGTAGGTCGGGCGCGGCGGGTTCGCGGCCAGGGGCGCGAAGACGTCGGACTCCTTCAGGGTCTCGACACCCAGCAGCTTGCGCCGCGCCTCCCAGTAGCGGTGCCACACCCCCACGTTGCGCTGGAAGACGTCCAGGACGTTCGTCAGCACCTCTCGCGGCACCTCGCGCGGGGTCAGCTGCTCTTCGACCGTGCTGGGGTAGCCGCGGACGCGGGCGTTGAAGACCGCTTGCTTGACGCGCCCCAGGTAGAGCTCGGTGAGGGTGTCCTGGTGCGCCAGGAAGCCGCCCGTGTACGAGGCGTAGGCGCGCTCGCGCAGGTGCCGGTCGGGCGAGCCGATGAGCGCCCCGTAGGTGCTGCGCGCCACCTCGTGCTCGTTGCCCTCGGCGTCCAGCACGCTCTCGAACGGCAGCTCGCCGTTGGCGAGACTGTTGTAGGCGCGCATGGCGGTGCCGAACGCGTCGCCGGCCTGGCCCAGCACCTGCTCGATCTCGGACGAGCGCACGTGGGGCCGGCTGGCCTCGAGGCGCTGGAAGAAGCGCTCCAGGTACGCCAGGCGCGGCTCCTGCTGCATGAACTGCGAAGCGCGCCCTGCGCCCATCTCGAGCAGCTCGGGCCTGACGTACGCCATGGCCGCCGCGGCGCGGTTGGACAGCGCCTGGAAGCGCCCGGCGCGGGCACGTGCGGCCTGGTCGGTCTGGTCGACGGCGACGGGCATGTTCGCGTAGATGTTCAGCTTCTGGATGATGCCCAGCGTGTGCCAGTAGAGCTCGAAGAACTCGACGAGCGTGGCGGGCGATTCGCTCAGGCGGCCCTGGTACGTCGCCAGCCGATCGAGGTCCTTCTCGGTGGCGGCGTAGTCGGCCAGGTACGCCTCTTCGTTCGGGTACGTAGCCGCCAGGTTCCAGGTGTAGGCCGGGTCTAGCTCGGCGCGGGTCGGGAGTGGGTTGGAGGTGGCCATGGCCGATTCTACCGGTGGGGTTGCGCCACCCGGCCGTGGGTCAGGGCGCCGCCTGCTCTTCGATCAGCTCCAGCGCCAGGTCGGAGCCGACCACCCGTTCCACCGAGAAGACGCCGCTCGCGGAAAGGGTGTCGGCCGGGTTGTGGACGCGGTCGTAGCCCGTCTGGTGGGAGAATGTGCCGCTGAAGCTGCCCGTGATGCGCAGGGTGTTCGCGTCCACCACCTCGACCGAGTCGAGCGTGATGCCGCCTTCGGTCAGGGCGTAGTAGTCGCTGTAACCGCTGCCGGAGTGAAGCGTGATCTCGACGTCCTCGGGCGCGCCCAGCTCGAGGCTCGTGGGTTCGAGGCTGAAACGGACGCTGATCGAGCCAGGCACCGACACGTCGAGCTCCTGGGCGGCGAAGTGGAGGCTCACGTGGATCTTGGCGGGCACGAGCACCATGGTGCCCAACTTCATCTCGTCGAAGTACGTGTAGGTGGCGGTGTGCTGCTCGGTGCCCGCGATCCTTTCGAGGATCGCGCGCTGCTGCGGGTCGGTGACGCCTTCGGCCACGTCCTCGGGGACATCGGCGAAGTAGCTGCGCAGCACCGACTCCTCGCCGTTCAGGGTGGCGGTGAGGGAACCGGTCTCGTACCGCTCCGACTGGGCGAAGGACAGCGAGGCGATCGAAGCGAACGCGATGAGCGCCGGTAACAGCAGGAAGTTCGCGGTTCTTCTCATCTGCGGACTATACCGATTCCCTCACCGTGCAGGACGGCGCGCCCCTGTTCCGGGCGTTCCGGTGGTGCCCGTAGTTCGTCTGGTCCGGTTCGAGCCTAGAGCGGTTCGTTCTCGGACTCGCCCGTCTTGGCCCCTTGCGAAGCCGGCGCACTTCGTGCGCCCTGCGGATCCTCGGCGGTGCGCAGGCCCGCGTCGGCCATCGCCTGCTTCAGCATCAGCAGTCCCTTGGGGTCGAAACCGTGCAGGTTCAGGAGTTCGGAATCGGAGATGTTGCTGAGCTGTTCCAGGTCGCGGTAGCCCGCCTGTTCGAGCGCGCGGCGGGCGGGTTTCGGGAGTCCCTCTGGAAGTTCGGCCATGCCCAAGGATAGGGCGCAGGGGTACGCTCCGGCACGCGTTCGACACGGGGCGTAGCTGGTTCAGGCCCGCTAGGGGCGGGGGCTCAGAGGAGCTTGGCGACCCACACCACGTGCCGCGCGCCGCGCTTGCCGTGCGAGCGGGGGTGCTTCACCTTCACCTCGAAGCCGGCGCGCTTCAGGCGGCGCGTGAACTCCTGGCTCTCGAACGCCGACCAGACCGACAGCACGCCGCCCGGCTCGAGGGCCGACTTGGCGCGCTCCACGCCGGCGTCCGAGTAGAGGGCCTCGTTCTCGTCGCGGCTCGTTCCCTCGGGGCCGTTGTCGGTGTCGAGCAGGATCATGTCGAAACGCCCGCGGCCGCTGGTGAAGAGCTCGCCGACGTCGCCCACGTGGACGCGCACGCGGCGGTCGTCGAGGGGCGCGCCCGCCAGCTCCGACATGTGCTCGCGGTTCCACTCCACGACCTCGGGGAAGAGCTCGGCCACCGTCACGCGCGCTTCGGCAGGCACGCGGTCGAGGGCCGCGCGCAGCGTGAAGCCCATGCCGAGCCCGCCCACCAGCACGCTGGAGGCGGGACGCCCAAGCGCTTCGACTGCGAGGTCGGCCAGCGCCACCTCGGAGCCGTGCCGGCGGCTGTTCATCAGCTCGATGGTGGGGTGGTTGGGCTCGTTGATGCGCAGCGCGAACTCGGGCTGGCGCCCTTCCAGGTCGCGGCGCCACAACGACAGCGTGGCGCCGCCGGGGCGGGCGGTCTCTCCGACTAGCTTCCAGGGGATCAAGGGCACTCCTGCGGGGTACGCCGGGGTGACCGGCTCGAGGCAAAAAAATAACGCGCTTCTCGCGCGTTCGATATCTTCAATATAGCCCCGTATGCGCTATCCGTCAAGAGCATCCAGCGATCTGATCTCGAATGGGCT
>CAZVCT010000051.1:0-2496 GCA_964625655.1 uncultured bacterium | reverse complement strand
ATCTGATTTTATGTAAAATGAGGCATGAGGAAGATCACGGCAACGGAGCTGGCGCGCAATACCCGCGAGGTCCTCGAGAGCCTGGCCACGCAGGGCGGCGAAGTGATAATCGAGAGGAACAACCGCCAAGTCGCGAAGCTCGTCGGCGGGCCGGCGCAGCAAACGGCGCTCGAGGCGATGGCCGACCTGTACAGGACGCTTCCTTCCGAAGCCGCCGAGACCTGGGAACAGGACGCGGCCAACGCGATCGGCGGCGAGTTCCTGGACGAAGGTTCGCGGGATCCATGGGCTTCCTGATCGACACGTGCATCTGGATCGACGTCGAGCAGGGAAAACTCGCGCCAGCGGACGTGGCCGCGATAACCGGCACGGCCGCCGTCTACATCTCGCCCGTGACCATCGCAGAGCTAACCCTGGGAGCCGAGCTGGCGGCAGAGCCTGGAGTGCGGCTAAGGAGGCTGGCAGCGTTGCGCCGACTGAAGAGGAAGCCTCTCCTGGCGATCGACGGTGACACCGGCGAAGAGTTCGGGAGGATCGCAGCAGCGATCAAGTCCGCCGGCCGAGGTCACCGGTACAGGATTCAGGATCTCTGGCTCGCAAGCCAAGCGATCCAACACAGCTTCCGCTTGCTGACCCGCAATGGAAAGGACTTCGAGGACGTTCCGGGCCTCATGCTGGATCTGATCGACGCCTGAAGCTCCTCCAAGCGTGAGCGCGCCCTAACTTGGGGCGCGCTCGCTGTGAACCGGCTTCGGGTTTCCGCCGGTAAGGTCCTTCTATCTATGCTGCGGCCGCGGCGTCGCCTCCGTGGAGGCCGGCAGCACCGGCAGTTGCAGGGCGTACTCGGGGATCGTGCCCTCGAGGGCGTCGTAGAAGGCCATCAGGTCGTCCAGCTCCTGGTCGCTCAGCTCGCGGCCCAGCTGCACGCGCGACATGATCTGCGTGGCGTCGCGCAGGCTCCAGACCGAGCCGTCGTGGAAGTACGGGTAGGTGCGCGTGATGTTGCGCAGGCTGGGGACCTTGAAGACGTACAGGTCGGCCTCGTCGTGCGTAACCGCGAACTTGCCCACGTCCATAGGCATGGTGGGCGAGTCGATGGCCACGTAGTCGCGGGTGGCCTCCCAGTAAGCCTCGGTGACGCCGAAGCGCTGCAGCGAGTTGCCGCCCAGCGCGGCGCCGCTGTGGCAGCCCGCGCAGCCGTACTGGATGAAGGTGCCCAGGCCCGCCAGCTCCTGCTCGGACAGCGCGCCCGCGTCGCCCTTCAGGTAGTCGTCGAAGCGCGACGGGGTGACGAGCGTGCGCTCGAAGGCGCCGATGGCGTTGGCGATGTTGCCGTAGTCGAGCGGGTCTTCGATGTCGGGGAACGCCGTGGCGAACAGCTCGCCGTAGACGGGCATGGAGGCGATGCGCTCGACGGCGAAGTCGGCGTGCGGGATGCCCATCTCGATCGGGTTCAGCACCGGGCCCTGCGCCTGCTCTTCCACGTCCTTGGCGCGACCGTCCCAGAACTGCGACGAGTGAACCGCAGCGTTCAGCACGGTGGGCGAGTTGCGCGGACCCTGCGCCCAGCCATGGCCCGTGGAGGTCTCGAGGTTGTCGACCCCGTACGTGGCCAGGTTATGGCAGCTGTTGCACGAGAAGACGCCCGACAGCGAGAGGCGCGGGTCGTAGTAGAGCATCTTGCCCAGCTCCACCTTCTCGGCGGTGACCGGGTTGTCGGGGTTGTCGACGACGTCCGGCAACGGCGCGAAGAGCGCCTGCGCCGTGCGCTGCAACTGGTCGCCCTCCTGTGCCATGGCCACCGAGGCCACCGCCAGCGCACCTAAAGCGACGAGCAGAGCCAAAGGAACACGAATGCGAACGGAGAACATGAAGCCTGCCTTCCCGTGGCGTATCAGCCACCCTGCTGGCACGCTAACTCCGAAGGGTGGAAGTGCGCCTAGGACAACTGTCCCGTCGTCTGTCCCGTCGTCTGTCCCGTCGCTCACGCGAATCAAGGCTGCCTGTGCGGCGCGTGTAGGTCTCGTACGCCATCCGAACGACGCGCGGCCGGTCGAAGTGGGATAGTTATGCCAACGTGAACGCGCTGATCGTTCTGCTACTCATCCTCGTCAACGGTTTGTTCGCGATGGCCGAGATCGCAGTGGTATCGGCCAACAAGATGCGTCTGCAGCAGAAGGCCGAGGCCGGCAACAAGGCGGCCCAACGCGCCTTCGCCCTCACCCAGAACCCCAACGTCTTCCTCTCGACCGTCCAGATCGGCATCACTCTGGTCGGGGTCTTCAACGGTGCCTTCGGGGCCGCCACCCTGTCGGCGCCCGTGGCGCGTCTGCTGGCGCGGGTGTCGTGGCTCGAAGGGATGGCCGAACCGCTGGCTCTGGTCCTGCTGGTGGTGCTCATCACCTACCTGTCGCTGGTGATCGGCGAGCTGGTGCCCAAGCGCATCGGCCTGGGCAACCCCGAGGGGGTGGCCATGGCGGTGGCGGCGCCGATGGG
>CAZVCT010000050.1:0-18237 GCA_964625655.1 uncultured bacterium | reverse complement strand
CCCCTGGCGGCCGGCATGGTGCTGGGCATCGGGGGCGCCGCGGCCCTGAGCGTGGCGTGGATGGTGGGGCTCGGCGTGCTCTCGGCCCTCGTCGGCCTGGGCCTTCTCGCGCGGCGCGGCTGGCGCTGGCCGGCCACTCTGGCAGATTGGTCGCCGCGGGCGTTCGCGGTGTTCCTGGGGCCGTTCCTGCTGGCGGCAGGCGTCGGGGCGGTGCGGCTGGCGCAGTACGAGGCCAGGCCCGACCCGCTGGTCGGCCGCTTCGGGCAGCAGGAGGCATGGAGCGGCTACAGCGACGGCGGCACGCTGCACGCCACCAGCCCGGTACGCGCGCGCCTGGCGCTGGTGGCGCCCAGCGAAGGCTGGCCGGGCGGCAGCGCCCCCATCGGTTCGCTCACGGTGGTCGGGGTCGCCGAGCGCCCTCCAGGCAAGCGCAACCCGGGCGGCTTCGACTACGCCGGGCACCTGCGGCGCCGCGGCGTGACGGGGCAGCTCTTCGTCGACGAGTTCACGCAGCGCTCCGCCCTGCTGCCGTTGAAGCAGCGCCTTCAACGCGGCGTGGGCCACGGCCTGTCGCCGCCCGCCGCCGCGCTGATGTCCGCCATGACCCTCGGTGTCCGCGACGACCTCGGGGAGCTGCGCGACGTGTTCTCCGCCTCGGGCCTGTCGCACGTGCTGGCGCTGTCAGGCCTGCACGTGGGCGTGCTGCTGCTGGCCCTGGAGCGCCTGTTCACGCCGCTGGGACGCTGGCGCACGCCCCTGCTGATGGTGGCCACCGCCGGCTTCGTCGCGCTGGTGGGCGCCAGCCCAAGCGTCGTGCGCGCCGCCACCATGACGCTGGCTGCGCTGGCCACCCGGGCCCTCGGCGCGGGCCGCGTGATGCCCTGGACCGCGCTCGCGCTCGCCGCGCTGGTGGGGCTGCTCAGCGCGCCGCAGATGCTGTTCGACCTCTCGTTCCAGCTCTCGTACCTGGCCGTGGCCGGCATGCTGCTCTTCCTGCCCCCATGGCTCAGGTACCTCGGCGTGAGCGGGGAGGAGGCCGAGAACGCCTCGGGCGCCGGCAGCAGCGTGGTGGCCGAACCCGAAGCGGCGCTGCTACGCCTGGGACGCGCGAGGGCGGGCGCGCTCCTGCGAGGCGGCGTGCGCAACGCAGGCCTGGCGCGGCGCCGGTTGTCGGCAGCCGGGCTCCGGCGCGTCGTGCTGAGCGGGCTGGCCGTCAGCACCGCGGCGCAGCTTCCGTCGCTCTCGCTGCTCGCTGGTTCGTTCGGCGTGGTGCCGCTGCTGTCGCCCTTGGTGAACGTCGTTGCCGTGCCGCTGGCGGGTCTGCTCGTGCCGCTCGGGTTCCTGGCCGGCGTGCTCGGGATGGTGGCGCCGCCCCTCGCGTACGCCGTCAACCTCGTCGTGCAACCGGTGGTGGCGTTCCTGATCCTGCTTGCCGAGATCGGCGCACGCCTGCCCAGCGTCGCCTGGGGCGAGGTGGGTTGGCTTGGGCACACCTGCTGGGCGACGTTCTTCGTGGCGCTGGCGGTGTGGGCGCACCGCCGCGGTCGCCTGAAGCACACCGCGCTCGTCGCGCTCGTCGCCGGCGGCGTCACGTTCGCGGTCCCCGCCGCCCTGCCGCCGCCTGACGTCTGGTACCTGGACGTGGGGCAGGGCGATGCGGCGCTCGTACGCCTGCCCGGCGGTCAGGGCGTGCTGGTCGACGGAGGCGGATCGCCGTTCTCCGACTTCGACGTGGGTGAGCGCGTCGTGCTGCCCGCCCTGCGCGCGCTGGGCGTCACGCGGTTGGCCGCCGTGATCGCCACGCACCCCGACGCCGACCACGTCGAGGGGCTGCTGCCGGTGCTCGAGCGGATGCCGGTCGGGCTGCTGGTGACGTCGCCGCCCAACGCGCAGGTGGCGCTGGACGCAGAGCTGAGGCGCGTGGCGGAGCGCCTAAGCGTGCCCGTGCACGTGGCGCAGCGCGGCGAGCGGCTCGTGCTGCCCGGCGGCCAGCTGCGCCTGGACGTCCTGAACCCCGCCGTGTCGGTCGCGGGCCTTCCGGTGAACGAAGCCTCCGTGGCGTTCGTGCTGCGCTACCGCGGCGCGGCGCGGGCGCTCTTCCTGGGCGACCTGGGCGTGGCCACGGAGGCCGACCTCGGGGTGCCGCCCGTCGAGCTGCTGATGGTGGGCCACCACGGTTCGCGCGGCAGCACGAGCGCCGCGCTCGTGCGGGCGGCGCAGCCGCAGGTGGCGGTGGTATCCGTGGGCCGCAACGGATACGGCCACCCGGCGCCCGAGGTGCTGCAGCGCCTCGAGGAGGCCGGCGCGCTCGTGCTGACCACGCAGCTGCACGGGGCGGTGCGCTTCGATCTGAGTGGCCGTTCTCGGGTCGTGACGCTCGCGACCCCCGCGGGGCATGCAGGCGATCCGTGATAAGTTGCACAACGATGCTCATGACCGTACGCGTCCTGTCCGACCATGGGCCGGTGCGGGTCGAGCTGGCCCGGTGGCAGGATCGACTCGTGGTAGTCAAGCGCCTCCGTGGCTTCAACCCCGTGTTCAGCCAGCGGCTGGAACGCGAGGCGGCCGTGGTCAGCAAGCTGCGGCACGACAACATCGTTCCCCTGCTCGACATCCAGGACGGCGGCGCGCTCGTCTACGCCTACTGCCCCGGCGTCTCGCTCGAAGAGGCGCTCGAGCGCGGGCCCCTGAGGCCGAAGCGCAGCGTCCGCATCATCGTCGACGTCCTCGCTGCCCTGGCCTACGCCCACGCGCAGGGCGTGATCCACCTCGACGTGAAGCCGGGCAACGTCCTCGTGAAGGGCGAGAGCGCCCTCATCACGGACTTCGGCTTCGCCAAGGACCTAGGGCTAACCGCCATCACGGCGCAGGACATGCTGCTGGGCACCCCCAG
Source organism: uncultured bacterium (assembly GCA_964625655.1). Lineage (GTDB taxonomy): Bacteria > Deinococcota > Deinococci > Deinococcales > Trueperaceae > JAAYYF01. The sequence continues at coordinate 15,344 of CAZVCT010000050.1, read as the reverse complement.
CTACATGGCGCCCGAGCAGTTCCAGGGCGTACGCACCGATCACCGCTCCGACCTCTACGGCGCCGGCGCCGTCCTGTATCACATGCTCACGGGCGCCCCGCCCTACGGTAGCCAGGTGGTGCGCTACCTGGCCGGCGACGACCGCGTGCCGCTGGAGCCCCTCGCGGGCGCCGCCGAGCCGTACACGGAGGTCGTCAGGCGCGCGCTGGCCCGCGACCCGGACGCGCGCTTCGCGGACGCCACCGAGATGCGCGAGGCGGTTCTGGCGGTGGGCCAGGTCGAGGCGAAGCCCGGATCCGGGGCCGAGTCCCGGGCCGAGCGTCGAGCCGAGTCGCAGGCCGAACAGGCCGAACCGCAGGTCGATTAGCACGTGATCCTCTCCTTCTCGGGCGACCCGTTCCTGGCGCGCCGCGCGGCGCGCGAGGCGCTGCAGGAGCAGGGAGTTGCGCCCGCCTCCGTCACGGAGCTCGGCGAGGGCCTGACGCCCCAGGCGGTGGTCGATGCCGCCTCGCAAGGGGGCCTCTTCGGCCCGCCCGCGCTGCTGCTCGACTTCGGCGACGCGTTCTCGGGCCAGGCGGGCGTCAAGCCGCGCAACGACACCATCAAGGCTCTTAAGGAGCTGACGGACGCCGGGCTCATCGTCATCATCGACCCCGACGCCACCGCTGCGCGCCAGAAGAGCCTGCAGGAGCTGGGCAAGCACGTGCACCTGCCGGCGCCCCGCTTCGAAAGGTTGCCGAGGTGGGTGGCGCAGGAACTGAAGCGCGAGGGCGTGGAGTTCGAACCCGACGTGCCGCAGTTGCTGGCCGACATCTTCGGCGAGGAGCCAGCCGCGATCGCGTCCGAGGTGCGCAAGCTGGCGGTGCTCGAGGGGCGCTACGACGCCGAGCGCGTGAACCGCATCGTGAACCGCCCCGCCACCCACGACTCGTTCGACATCATCGAGGCGATCGCCGAGGGCGACGCCGCCCAAGGGGTGGCGGTGGCGCGGCGCCTCGTCGAACAGGGCGAGGCGGTGCCCCGCGTCTTCGGCGCGCTCGTCTGGCAGTTCCTGCTGGTGGCGAAGGGCGTGGGCCTGCTGCAGGCCACCCGGCCGCGGCAGCCGAGCGCCTCCGAGGCGGCGCAGGCGCTGGGCGCCAAGCCGTTCGTCGCGCAGCGCGCGCTGGCGCTGGCCAGGCGCGTCGACGAAGGTGCGCTGCGCGAGCTGCTGGCCGAGCTGCTGGCCGCCGACGTGCGCGCCAAGAGCGGCGGCGACCCCGAGCTGGCGCTCGAGTCGGCCGTCGTCGGGCTGGCGCAACGTTTCGCGGCCTGACGCTCGCGCGCTTGCGGCGCTGGGTCAGGTCACCGCCCGAACCGGAACGGCGTCCACTTCTCGGCCGCAGCGCTCGACTCCACGGCCGCCTCGATGAACGCCACGCCGCGCGCGCCGTCTACGACCGTCGGGTAGTCGGGCTCCAGGCCCAGCTCGTCCAGCCAGGTGCGCTCGCCGCGCCGCCGGCGTACGTCCGCCGCCACGTTGCGGTAGAGGTTGGCGAACGCCTCGATGAACCCCTCCGGGTGCCCCGAAGGCAGGCGGCTGGCGCCCTGGGCGGCGGCGCCCAGGTAGGGGCCCCCGGCGCGGGTGAAGATGCGGCGCGGGCCGTCCAAGCTGGTCAGCTCCAGACGGTTCGGCTCCTCCTGGCGCCACGTCAGGCCGCCTTCGGTGCCGTAGACGCTCAGCGAGAGGCCGTTCTCCTCGCCCACCTCCACCTGGCTGATGGCGAACACGCCCTTGGCGCCCCCGGCGAAGCGCACGAGCATGCCGGCGTCGTCGTCGAGGCGGCGGCCGGGCACGAGCGGCGTGAGGTCGGCGTTGAGCGCCTCGATCTCGAGGCCCGTGATGGTCGCCACGAGGTTCTCGGCGTGCGTGCCGATGTCGCCTACCGCTCCGCCCATGCCGGAGCGCTCCGGGTCGAGGCGCCACGAGGCCTGCTTCGAGCCCTCGTCCTCGGCGCGCGTGGCCAGCCAGCCCTGGCGGAACTGCACGACCACCTTCCGCAGCTCGCCAAGCTCGCCCGACCGCACGATGCGCCGCGCTTCCTTCACGAGCGGGTAGCCCGTGTAGTTGTAGGTGACCGCGAAGACGACGCCCTTGCGCTCCACAGCCTCCATCAGCTCGGCCGCCTCTGCCGAGTTCAGCGTCATGGGCTTGTCGCAGATCACCGCGAAGCCGGCCTCCACGAAGGCCTTGGCGACGGGGAAGTGCAGGTGGTTCGGGGTGACGATGGAGACGGCGTCGACGCGCTCGTTCTCGGGCAGTGCCAGCTCGCCCTCCAGCATCTCCTGCCAGGTGCCGTAGCCGCGCTGCAATCCGATGGCGCGGGCGCTGGCAAGCGACCTTTCGGGGGTGGAGGAGAGGGCGCCGGCCACCACGTGCCAGGCGTCGTCGAGGCGCGCGGCCATGCGGTGCACCGCGCCGATGAAGGCGTCCTTGCCGCCGCCGACCATCCCCAGGCGCAGCGGCGCTACCGTAGCTTCGTTCACGTCGACCTCCGTGGGGGCGCGGAGCGCCCGATACACCACCGTACCCGAACCGCAACGCGGCCTCGTTCGGGTTAGCCTCGGCCCGTGGAAGCACTGCGCAACTCACTGCTGGCGGGCGACGAGCGCGCCCTGGCGCGTGGCATCTCGCTGGTCGAGTCGGGCAGCGAACGCGGCCAGGAGCTGCTGCGCAGCGTCCGCAGCCACGCCGGGCGCGCCGCCGTGATCGGCATCACCGGCTCGCCGGGCGCCGGCAAGAGCACCCTCACCGACTCCCTCATCGGCGTGCTGCGGGAGCAGGGCAATCGCGTCGCCGTCGTCGCCGTGGACCCCACCAGCCCCTTCAGCGGCGGCGCCATCCTGGGCGACCGCATCCGCATGACCCGCTGGCACGCCGACCCCGAGGTCTTCATCCGTTCCATGGCCACCCGCGGCCACCTGGGCGGCCTGGCGGCCGCCACGCTGCAGGTGGTGGCGCTGCTCGACGCCGCCGGTTTCGACTACGTGCTCGTCGAGACGGTCGGCGTCGGTCAGTCGGAGGTCGACATCGTGCAGGCCGCCGACACGACGGTGGTCGTCCTGACCCCCGGCCAGGGTGACGGCGTGCAGGCGTTCAAGGCCGGGATCATGGAGATCGCCGACGTGTTCTGCATCAACAAGTACGACCAGCCCGGCGCCGACCGCCTGCGGCGCGAGATCGGCGCGGCGCTCGCGCTGGGCCCGCACGACGCCGAGACGTGGATGCCGCCCATCGTGGGCACCGTGGCCTCGGAGGGCGAAGGCGTGCCCTTGCTGCTCGAGAAGGTGGAGGCGCACCTCGCCCACATCGGTGACGAGGGGCGCGAGGCCAGCCGGCGCCGGCGCGTGCGCGCCGAGGTGATGGCCACGCTAGGCGAGCAGGTGCGGCGCGCGCTGGCCGCGCGCGAGGCCGAAGCGATCGACAGCGTCCAGAGCGGCGCCGCCACGCCCGCCGCTGTCGTGCGCCAGCTGCTGCTGGGGCTGGCGGACGGCGGTCGGCAGGCGTAAATGAGCGCGCGAGGCGCGAGCTCCGAGCGGCCGTGACGATCGGAGCGCGCCGGAGTACCTACGTTCGCGCCGCCCGGCGATTCCCGCGGTTGCGCGGCACTAGACTGGAGGCATCATGATCCACGCCGTCTACCCCGGGTCGTTCGACCCCCTGCACAACGGGCACCTCGACCTGATCCGCCGCGCCTCGCGCATCTACGCGTCGCTGACCGTGGCGGTGCTCGAGAACCCGCTCAAGCAGACGGGCCTCTTCAGCGCCGAGGAGCGCGTCGCCATCATCCGCGAGAGCACGAAGGGGATGCAGGGCGTGCAGGTCGACTCGTTCGACGGCCTGTTGGCCGACTACACCCGCCGGATCGGCGCCACCGTCATCGTCAAGGGGCTGCGCGCCATCTCCGACTTCGAGTACGAGCTGCAGATGGCGCACCTGAACCGCCAGCTGAACCCCGACGCCGAGACGACGTTCATCATGACCGCCACGCGCTGGTCGTACGTCTCCAGCACGCGCGTCAAGGAGATCGCGCGCTACGGCGCCGACGTCAGCAAGCTCGTGCCGCGCGCCACCCTGCGGCGCCTGAAGGAACGGCTGGGCGAGCCCGCGGTCGCCGGCTGAGCCGCCCTTCTCGGCATCGCGGGGCACGTAAGCACCGCCACTTCCCTTCCTATACTTGTCAGATGCCGTAGCGCCCTGGCGTACGGCGGAAGGAACCCGACATGTCTTACCTGATTCGTGGCTTGGCGGCCGACGGCGGGATCCGCGTGGTCGCTGCTGATACGACCGACCTGGTCCGCGGCGCGGTGGCGCGCCACGGCGCCACGTCCACCTCCGGGGCGGCCCTGGGCCGCACCCTGACGGCGGGCCTGCTGCTGTCGCACGTGCTCCTGAAGGACCACCGCGACCGCGTCACCATCCGCATCCGCGGCGACGGCCCGCTGGGCGGCATCATCGCCGACGCCGGCTTGGATGGCAGCGTGCGCGGCTACGTCCAGAACCCCGAGGTCGACCTGCCCTTGAAGGGCGGGAAGCTCGACGTGGGCGGCGCCGTCGGCGCCGGCGAGATCCTCGTGATCCGCTCGCATGCCCCGAACGGCGACCCGTACTCGAGCAGCACCGAGCTCGTCAGCGGCGAGATCGCCGAGGACGTCGCCACCTTCCTGGCGCGCTCCGAGCAGATCGCCTCGGCCGTGCTTCTGGGCGTCTACTTCGACCAGGACGGGCAGGTGACGCACTCCGGCGGCGTCATCCTGCAGGCCCTGCCGGGCGCCGACGACGCTGCCCTGGCCGTGCTCGAGGCGAACGTGCGCGAGTTCGGCGGCCTGACCGCCGGCATGCAGCGCGCGCCCCTGACGCAGCTCGTGGCGGAAGAGCTGACGTGGGGCCTGGGGTTCGAGAACCTGACCCAAGAGCCGCTCAAGGTGCAGTTCGCGTGCCGCTGCACGGACGAGAAGGCGCTCGAGGCGCTCGCCTACTTCACGCCAGAAGAGCGCAGCGACATGATCGAAGAGGACGGCGGCGCCGAGGTCGTGTGCCACTGGTGCGGCGAGAAGCGCTGGGTGGAGCCCGAAGCGATCCGCTCGCTGGGCCGCGACGAGATCCGCTGCCCCGACTGCAACACGCTCTGGTACCGTGACGGCCAGACTCGCATGATGCGCGAAGGCGAGCTGTGCTCGTGCGGCAAGCCCGTGAACCTGCCCAACTGATCCCTTCGCTTAAGAGGTGAAACGTGGCCCTAGGCGTGGCCATCGCGTTGCTCGTGCAGATGCTCCTCTGGGGCACCGCTTTCCCGATGATCAAGATCGCGCTCCAGGACCTGAGCGCGCCGCACCTCACGCTCCTTCGGCACCTGGTGGCCTCGGCCGCCTTCGTGCCGCTGCTGCTGGCCTTCCGCGCTCGGCTCCTGCCGCGCCAGGCCGACCTGCCGCGCTTCTTCGTGCTGGGCCTGCTGGGCTACACCGTCTACCACCTGGCGCTCAACTTCGGCCAGACGCAGGTCTCGGCAGGGGCGGCCAGCCTAATCATCGCCACCGCACCAGCCATCACCGCGCTGCTGGCGGTGTTCATGACCGGAGAGCGCCTGCCCGCGCTCGGCTGGGTGGGCTCGGCCGTGTCGTTCCTCGGCGTGGTGCTGATCGTGGTCGGGGACGCAGGCGAGGGGGTCACCTTCAACGGCTACGCCTGGCTGATAGTGCTGGCGGCCGTCACCACCTCGCTCTACGCCATCCTGCAGCGCCGCATGTTCGCTTCCTACAAGCCGATCGAGGTGGCCGCGTTCGCCACCTGGGCCGGCACCGTGCCGCTGCTGGCGTTCCTGCCGGGAGTGGTGGGCGCCGTTTCCACCGCCGGCTCTGAGGCGCTGCTGGCCACCATCTACATCGGCGTCTTCCCCTCGGCCGTGGCGTACACGATCTTCGCTTACGCGCTCTCGCGTGCGCCCGTGACGCTCGTGACGGCGGCGCTCTACATGGTGCCCGTGTTCAGCCTCGTCGCTTCCTGGCTGCTGGTGGGCGAGGTGCCCGGCCTGCTCACGGCGGTCGGCGGCAGCGTGGCCATCGCCGGCATCGTGCTCGTCAACCTGAGCAAGCAGCGCCGCGCGAAGGTGGCGGTCGCCGCGTCCGGCAGCGGTTGAGCACGGGCTCACGCGGGTTCGGCCTCGCGCTCACTCGAAGTCGAGCCCGCGCTTCCTCGAGGTTCGGGCGCGCGCTTCCGCAACCCGGCTTCAGCGCGCGCGCCTGCCCGCCCCCCGCTCCACTTCGACCTTCTCGCCCAAGCGGCTCTCGGTGCCGGCCACCAGGCGCCGGATGTTGGCGCGGTGGCGCACCAGGGCCAGCGTGGTTAGCGCGATGCCCAGCAGCAGGTAGGCCGGGTGCGCCCCCTTGACGATCAGGAAGAAGGGCAGGGCGACCATGCCGACCAGCGAGCCGAGGCTGACGTAGCGGCTGACCAGGATGGTGAAGAGCCCGAGGGCCATCGAGAAGAGCGCGATCAGCGGGTCGAGTACGAGGAAGACGCCGATGCTCGTGGCGATGCCCTTCCCGCCCCGCAGGCCCAGCAGCACGTTGAAGTTGTTGCCCACCACGACCGCCAGGCCAGTCAGCGCCACGCCCCAGGGGCCGATCCCAAGCAGCAGCGGCAGCAGCGTGGCCACCGCGCCCTTCAGGGGGTCGAGGATCACCACGATGATGGCCGGCACCGGTCCCAACGCGCGCAGCACGTTCGTGGCGCCGATGTTGCCGGAGCCGACCTGCTGGATGTTCACACCGTGCAGCCTCGCTACCAGGTAGCCGGACGGGATGGTGCCAAGCAGGTAGCCGACTACTACGGTTACCGCTGCCAGCGTTACTTCGAGCAAGGGAGCCTCCAGGCGCGTCCGGTGGGACGGACACAGCGATTCTACCGGCCCTCGTGAGCCCCGCCTGAGGCGCAGACCCGTTGTAGTGCCGCGTGAGGTTAGCATCGGGGGGTGACCCCCGCCTCCCTGTTCCTGATCATCGTCGCCGTCGCCGGAGTGTCGGCGGTGAGGTGGTCCGCGCGCCTGGCGCCGCTCGGCAGCGAGCTGCCCGCCAAGACCGCGTTGGCCACCCTGCTGGCGGCGCTCGGGGTGGCGGTGTCGTACGGCTGGCTCTCGGCGCCGGCCTGGCTCGTGACCGCCGCTTCCGTGCTGGCCCCCATCTACGTCTTCGCGCCCTTGCTGCTCGTCTACCTCGTCAGGGGCGGCGGCTGGCGCGTCGCCCTCCCGCTGACCAGGCTCCTCTACTGGACGCCCGAGGGGCGCTCGGCCCTGGGTCGGCTGCTGGCGCAGGCTGCGCTGCAGGAGGGCGACCCCGAGGCCGCCCTGGCGTTGGCGCCCCGCCACGACGCCCTGCTGCTCAGCCAGGCGCACCTGCTGGAGGGCGACTGGGAGGCCGTGCTGGCCATAGGCGCCCCCGATCCGGTCGGCGGCGCGGCCGACAACGCCCACCTCGTCGCCGCCGCGCGGGTGGAAGCGCTGCTCGAGCTGGACCGGCTGGAGCAGGCGCGTTACGAGGCGGAGGCCCTGCGCACGCGTTACGAGGCGGGCACGCCCGGACCGCTCGGCAACCGGGCGGTGGTGCTGTCGGAAGCGCGCCTGAAGGCCTACGAGGGCGACTTCGAGGGCGCGAGGCGCCTGCTCGAACAGCCGTTGATGGGCGTGCGACCCGCTACCCTCTACCGCCTGCTGGGCGTCAGCGCCGAGCGCGCCGGCCGCGAGGACGTGGCCGGGCGGGCGTACAGCGCCGCCTACGCCGCCTCGCAGGGCCGGCAGCGCGAGCGCCTGGCGGAAGACCTGGAGCGCGTCGGCACGCCGCCGCCGCCACGGGCGCGGCGCCTGGCGCGCCGGCCGCTGGCCACGTACGTTCTGGGGGCCGCGCTGGCGGCCGCCTACCTGGCGCAGGTCCTGTTCGACAACGCCTACGGCCTCGTGCGCGCGATGGGCACCCTCTTCCAGCCGAGCAACGTGGTGGCCGCCTTCCTGCAGGGGCTGCCGGGGCTGCCAGCCGACGGCGCCTGGTGGCGCTTCCTGAGTTACGCCTTCGTGCACGGCAACCTCGTCCACATCGGCTTCAACCTCTGGGTGCTCTTTGACATCGGCCGCCTGTACGAGAAGCGCCGCGGCTGGGGCGACCTGCTGGCGGCGTTCGCCGTCGGCACGGCGGTGGGCGCCTACCTGACCACGGTCTTCCAGGCGGGCCAGCAGCTGATCCTGGTGGGAGCGTCGGGCGGCATCCTGGGCATCGCTGGCGCCCTGCTGGCCGAGGTGCTGCTGAGCCGCGCCCCCGCCGACCGCCTGATGCTGCGCGGCCTGCTGCAGTGGATGGCGCTGCTGCTGATCTTCTCGGTGGCGATCCCGCAGGTGTCGCTCTGGGGCCACGCCGGCGGGGCGCTGGGCGGCTTCGTCTACGGACTGGCGCGGCTGCGCCTGCCGCTGGGCCAGCGCTTCTCGCAGGCGGCGGGCATGCTGGCCATCGGGTTGATGGCCTTGGCGCTGTTCAGCGCGCTGTCCACGGTGCTGCCGCTGCTGCCATAGAGGCCTCGCTCGTCCTGTAGTCCTCGTTCGTTCTGTAATCGTGGCCCGCGGGCGTCGGGTTCGGCGCACCGCGTCCGGGTCGGTCGCCTCGCGTCAGAGCGCCCCGCACTGCGTGGCCGCGCCCAGCGCAGCGTCGGCGCAGACGAGGCCGTAGCCGTACTGCTCCGGGTCGTTCGGGTTCAAGGCGGTCTGCTGGAGGCGGTCGCGCACCTCGCCAGGCGTCGTGTACTCGCCGTGCGAGATGAGCAAGGCCGCCACGCCCGTCACGAACGGGGCCGCCATCGAAGTGCCGATCATGCAGCTATGCGGCACGCCGACCGTCGAGCTGAGGATGCCGGGCCCTTTGCCGACACCGGTCAGGGCGCCGCACCGGCCGCGCAGGTCGGAGGACGCCGAGCCGTAGCCGCCGGGCGCCATCAGTTCGAGCCCCGTGCCGTAGTTGGAGAAGCTCGAGCGCTGCCGGTCCTCGTCGACCGAGCCGACCGCGATGACGGCGGGGGCGTTGGCGGGGCTGAGCACGGCGTGGCTGGCGTTGACCGTCGTTCCGCCGTGGTTGCCGGCCGCGGCGACGAGGAGCGACCCCGCGTCCCACGCCGCCTGCGTGGCTGCGTCCAGGACGGGATGGTGACCGGGCACGCCCAGGCTCATGTTGATGACGTCGGCGGGGTCGGGGTTCGTGGGCATGCCGGGGACGGGAAGGCCCGCGGCCCAGCGGATCGCCTTGTCCAGTGCGTCGACGGTGGCTTGGTGGCCGCAATCGTCGAACAGCTTTATGGGAAGGATGACGACGTTCGGACCGTGGGCGACGCCGGCAACGCCGTACTCGTCGTTGCCGCGCGCCGCGGCGATGCCCGCCACGTGGGTGCCATGCGAGACCTTCTCGAAGAAGAGGTTGCCCTGAGACACAGGATAGGGGTCGGCGCCGGGCGCGTTCTTGAAGAAGTCGTAACCCTCCAGCAACCTGCCGTCGAGGTCCTGATGGAGCCGGTCGACGCCCGAGTCGATGATCGCGACGACCACGCGTCCGCCTTCGCCGCTCTGCACCTGCCACGCCTCCTCGAGCCCGAAGCCCGAGAGCGCCCACTGCGAGTCGTAGGCGGCGTCGTTGGGCGCCTGCTGCAGCTCGACGTAGTAGTTGCGTTGGGCGTACGCGACCCGGGGGTCCGCCGCCAGCTGGGCCACGAGAGCGTCGACGTCGGCTTCGGCCGGGGCGTCGAAGACGTCGGGCAGGAGCCCGTCACCCACGGAGAGGGGCCTGAGGCCCTGCTCGGAGCTCAGGTCGGTGCGGGTCTGCATGGCGTGCAGCTGAAGCGACTGGGGGCTGAGCCCGCTGGGCTGACGGTAGGCGACGAGGATCTCGTTCCCCACGGGTTGCGGCCCCTGCCCACGCGAGGCGGAGCCGACGCCGAAGTGGCCGCAGGTGGCGGTAGCGCCGTAGCTCAGAGGGATGCTCTTGTTGCCACCGTTCGAGGTGATGAGGAGCGTCGCGCCGAGAGGCACGTCGGGGTTGGCGATGGTGCCGGAGACGACGATGTTGAGGGTCTCGCTTGCGCCCGCGCCGAGGCTGCCACTGGGGAAGTTCTGGCCTGCGGGGTTCGCCCGGGATCCACGCCGGAGCGTGACGTAGGGATTGTCCGTCTCGGCCGACCACTCCAGGGTGCCGCCGCCGTCGTTGCGGAGGGTCAGCGACAGCTCGGAGAGCGCCGCTCCCGAGAGCGTGTCGGCGCTCGTGCCCAAGCGCGGCGACTCGAACGTGCAGGCCGAGAGCAGCACCGTCAGCACCGATGCCAGCAGCAGGGCCAGCGGCGTAGCGGCGGTCTGCCTAGGCGCGCGGCTGCGGCTTCGGCGCCTGATGGCAGGACGGCCGGTCGAGGAAGCGGATCGCGTTCGCACCGTCCGAGCATATGGTTGGTGAGAAGGATGACGAGGTACGGATTGGCCTGGAAGATCGGTGGTCGGTGTCAGGCGACGGCGAAGCCGCCAGGGCCGTCGCCCCGCTGGCGAGGCGCCTCCACCGTTAACTTGTACCGAGTACAAGTTCTCGCTATGCTGACCCTCGCTATACTGCGTCCAAATACTGCGTTCAAACGACCGGAGGAGAGAGATGGCCATCAGCGACAAGCCGACGGATAGGCCGACGGATAGGCCGACGGATAGCGCGACTGCGCCCACGGGCGGCGCGTTCCTCGTCGAGCGGCAGGACCCCGCCGGCGTCCTGATCCCCGAGGCGTTCGACGAAGAGCTGAAGATGTTCGCGAGCACCGCAGAGACGTTCGTCGAGCGCGAGATCCTGCCTGACTTCGAACAGCTGGAGTCGCTCGACTACGAGCTGTCGCGGGCCAAGATGGCGAAGGCCGGCGAGTTGGGCCTGCTGGGGGTGGAGATCCCCGAGGAGTACGGGGGGCTGGGCGCGGGCAAGGCCGCGGCGGCCGTAATCACCGAGGCCATCGCCGCCTCGGGTTCGTTCAACGTCACCTTCAGCGCGCACTCGGGCATCGGCACGCTGCCGATCGTCTACTTCGGCACCGAGGAGCAGAAGGCGAAGTACCTGCCGAAGCTCGCCACGGGCGAGTGGATCGCCGCCTACTGCCTCACCGAGCCCGGCTCGGGCTCCGACTCGCTGGCCGCCAAGGCGCGCGCCGTGCTGGACGGCGACGAGTGGGTGCTGGACGGCACGAAGATGTGGATCTCGAACGCCGGCTTCGCGGACGTGTTCACCGTCTTCGCGCAGGTCGACGGCGACAAGTTCTCGTGCTTCATCGTCGAGAAGGACACTCCCGGCCTCAGCCTCGGCGCCGAAGAGAAGAAGATGGGCATCAAGGGCTCGTCGACGCGCCAGGTGATCCTGGAGGGCGCACGCATCCCCAAGGAGAACCTGCTGGGCGAGATCGGCAAGGGCCACCACATCGCCTTCGGGATCCTGAACATCGGCCGCTTCAAGCTGGCCATGGGCGCCTCGGGCGGCGTCAAGAACCTTCTCGAGCTCGCGCAGGGCTACGCCAAGGAGCGCCAGCAGTTCGGCAAGCCGATCGCCGAGTTCGGCCTCATGCAGGAGAAGATCGGCGCCATGGCCGCCGAAGGCTACGCGCTGGAGAGCGCCGCCTACCGCCTGGCCGGCACGATGGACGCCGCCAGCGCCGGCAAGGAGACGAGCCTCCAGGAGCTGCAGGCACTGAGCGAGTACGCCGTCGAGTTCTCCTTCATCAAGGTGTTCGGCTCCGAGATCCTCGACTTCGTAGTCGACGAGGCGCTGCAGATCTACGGCGGCTACGGCTTCTCGGCCGAGTACCCCATCGAGCTGCCGTACCGCAACAGCCGCATCAACCGCATCTTCGAAGGCACCAACGAGATCAACCGGATGCTGACCGTCGAGCAGCTGCTGAAGCGCGCCATGCGCGGCCAGCTCGACCTGCTGGGGCCGGCGCAGGACGCCATGATGGGCAAGCCCGTCACGGAAGCCGAGGGCCCCGAGGAGCTGGCGGACGCCAACCTTGCCGTCGCGAACCTCAAGCTGGCCGCGCTGATGGTGGCCGGCATGGGCGCCATGGCCTACATGCAGGGACTCGAGGAAGAGCAGGAGCTGATGGCGCGCGCCGCCGACATGGTGGGCCTCGTCTACTTCGCCGAGAGCGGCTTGCTGCGCGCCGAACGCCTGGCAGGAACGCGCGGAGCCGGCCACGCTGCTCTGCTGGCGCGTATCTACGCCCTGCGCGCCGTCGACCGGGCGCGCGAGCTGGGGGTCGAGGCCCTCAGGCGCATCCCGCGCGGCAAGGAAGCGATGCCGCGGCTGCAGGCGTACCTGCCGGATCATGGGGTGGACTTGATCGCCCTACGCCGCGAGGCGGCTCAGGCTGTGTTCGAAGCGGATGGGTATCCACTGGGGTGACAGAACTGTTCGGGCCCGGCACTCGGCGGTGAATGCGGGTGGTGGAAGGGGAAGGGGTTCCAGCGGACCTAAGAACGGCGGCAGCCGTTAAACGGTCCGCTGGAACCCCTTCCCCTTCCACACGTCGGCTTGGATCTCGGTGAGGCTGGGGTCGTGACAGAGCTTGGCAGGGCAACTCGGGTGGCGGTTTCGACCACCGACTTCGCTACTGACCCTTACTTGTGGATAGCGGACCTGCTCTCTTGGCGGGAGCGACCAGCGGACCTGGTCTCGTGACGGGGCTCTGTAAGCTGGGGATGGGTCTCGGTCGTCTCGTGCCCAGAGCGGCTGAGGACCTCGATCGCGATCGGACGGGAGTGCCATGGATCCTCGACAGTCGAGCCTCTTGTTCATCGACGGATACTGCGCTTTCTGCGTCAGGACCGGGCGCTTCGTCGCGGCGCTCGATTCGTTCCGGCGGATCCGCGTCGTTTCGTTCAGGCATGACGACTCGTACGAGCTGCATGGGCTGCAGCTGGCTGCCCTTCACGAAGAGATCCACCTGGTCGTGGGCGAGAAGGTGTTCCGCGGCTTCGAGGCGCTGGTCGAGATAGCTAAGAAGGTGCCCTGGCTCTGGCCGACGGTGCCGGTGCTGCTGCTGATGGACCGCGTGGGTCTGGGCCCGACCCTCTACAGGAAGGTAGCGGCGAGCAGGACGCTCTCCCTGGACGGCCGCCACTGCAACGTAAACGAGACCTGCAGGACTTAAGACGGCAGCACTGCGTTCACCGCGACCCTACGAGCTCTGCCGCCACCCCTGCCTCGCTGCGCCGCGATCGGCGAAAGGGGTTGGGCGGGTGTATCTCAGCCCGTTTCACGGCCCCCGTGCCCAGGGCTGAGACACACCCGCCCAACCCCACCCACGCAGGTGCCGCCAAAGACGCATGCCCGAACGCAGACCTCAGAGCGGCTTGAACCGCTCGAACGTCTCCTCACAGGCCCGGCAGGTACGGATCTCGCGGCACAGCGCCGACCCGAACGGGTTGCGCACCCGCGTGTCGGGATGGCCGCAGCGCGGGCAGCGCACCGGCGCCTCGAGGGCGATCTCGAGGAGGCCGCCGTGCGGCTGGGGCGGCGCGATGCCGAACCGCTCGAGCTTCTCGCGCGCCCCTTCGGTCATCTCGTCGGTGCTCCAGGGTGGCGAGAGGCGGGTGTTGACCTCGACCTCCGCCACGCCGGCGCCCCTGACGGCGTTGGCGACGTCCGCCTCGATGACCGCTATGGCGGGGCAGCCCGAGAAGGTGGGGGTGATGGTCACGCGCACGGCGCCCGGGCCGGGGCCCGCCTCGACCTCGCGCACGAGGCCCATCTCGACGATGTTCAGGACGGGCAGCTCGGGGTCGTGAACCGTCTCCAGCGCGTCCCACACGCGCGCCAGCAGGGGGTCGAGCGTGCGTTCGGAACTCGGGATGGCCTGCATGCTCACCAGCTCTCCGCCTCTGGGTCCGAGCGGGCGACCGCCTGCATCTCCTCCAGGAGCTCGGCCAGCACGCCGTCGTCGCGCTGGCTGCGGGCCGCGCCCGGCTGCCCGGAAGACGGCGCGGCCCGCGAGGCGCCGGGCAGGTCGAGGTCGAGCTTCTGCAGCGCTGCGGCGATACGCGACCTGACGGCCGCCTCCAGTTCCGCCGGGTCCGGGTAGATGCCGGCGGCGGCCAACGCGGCGTCGCCGGGCAGTGGTTCGAGCAGGCCGGGCAGCAGGGGCAGCAGCTCGTCGAGGGCGGCCTCCAGGCGCCGGCGCGACTCGTCAGTGCCGTGCGCCAGGCGCTCGAGCCACAGGGCGCTGTGCCGCAGGTGGAACAGCTCTTCACGCCTCACCTTCGCCGCGACCTCCGCCATGGGCTCGAACGCCGAGCGCTCGAGGCGGGGGAGGAGCTCGGCCTCGTGGGCGTCGAAGAGGAACTGGCGCGCCATGGTGAACGCCCAGTCGCCGCGCGGCCGGTCGACGAACGGGGCGCTCCGGAACTCGCCTTCGCTGCGGAAGAACGCGAGACGGTCGGGGTCGGGACCGCCCAGCTGCTCCACCAGGCCGTACCAAAGGACCGCGTGGCCGATCTCGTCCTGCGCCACGTTGGCGATGGCGATGTCCTCCTCGAGGATGGGCGCGTGGCCCGTCCACTCGGAGTCGCGGTGGCCGAGGATGAGCTCGTCGTCGCCCAGCGCTGTCAGGCGCTCGCGTAGCGCGTTCGTCAGCTCGGGGCTGAGGGTAATGGAGGCGCGTGCGTCGCTGACGGCGTCGCTCATCGCGGCACCCCCTTGGAGGCGTCCTTGCTGGCGGTGGCACGGCTCGAGTAGACCGACTGCTGCTTGTAGGTCTTGTCGAGGGCGGGGCCGAACCATGGGTCGGCCTCCTCGGGGTCGGAGCGGACGACGGCCTCCGTGTCGACGAGCCAGAGGGCGAGCACGGGCTCGTCGGAGAAGCGTTCCAGGGCGGCGTCGAGCGCGGCGTCGAGGTTCGCCCCCTCGACCTCGCCTACGAGTTCGCCGAACGTCATCGAGCGGCGGTTGCTGGACTTGCGCACCACCAGGTAGCGCCGCGGCTGTCCTTCGGCGGGGGCCGCTTCGTGCTCGTTCACCTGCGGGCCGGACTGCTGCTCGGCCTGCGCCTTCCCGGCAACGGAGGCGCGGCGCTCGAGCTCCTCCGCCGTCCACGATGCGATGGCGCTGACGGGCGCCACCCACATGCTCACTGCCGAGGGGCGGCGGGCGAAGACCGTGCGCGCCATCAGCAGCGCGTGCTCGGGGTCGGCCGCGTGGACCGAGCCGACCGCTTGGTGCTGCTTGCGCTCGTTGTCCTGCTTCAGGACCTCCCAGCGGGGCCACTGGGTGTC
>CAZVCT010000049.1:16568-18689 GCA_964625655.1 uncultured bacterium | reverse complement strand
CGGTGCCGCAACCCCCTGCCGCTGCGCCTCAGCGCCCGTCCAGGTACTTCTTCAACGCCCCTTCGCCCCCGGCGAACGAGTACGCCCGCACGCCGCCCTCGCGCAGCTTCTCCGCCACGGCGGCGCTGCGCTGCCCCTGGGGGCAGAACGCCACGTAGACGGCGTCATCCGCGTAATCGGCCGGGTTCACCACCCCCAGCGGCACGGGCGTCACGCGCTCCCACTCGGGCTGCCAGCGGCGCATCGCCTCGCTGCGGCAGTCCAGCAGCACGGCGCCGTCCGGGACCTCGGTGACCATCACTTCGCCGAACTCGGAGGCGGCGTCACGCGCGGCACCGTCCCGCGCAGCGGTATAAAGCGCGCCGGCGTCGAGCTCCGCTACAGCGTTCCGCAGCTCCAGCAGCCCCTCGCCCATGCGCCGCGAGCGCAGCGGCAGCCGCGTTCCACCCCGCGCCACCCGCTCCAGCTCGGCCTCGAGGGCGCCGGCGGCCATCCCCTCCTCCTCGCGCGCCAGGCGCTCGGCGCGGCTCGAGGTGGCGGGCCTGACGGGGGTGATGTTGCACTCCTCGATCGACTTCGCCGACAGCTCGGCGGTGCCGATGCGCTCGGCCAGCGCGATGATGTCCAGCTTGTCGAAGCCGATCAGGGGGCGCAGCACGGGGCGCTGCGCGGCGTCGTCGATGGTTCTGAGGTTGGAGAGCGTCTGCGACGACACCTGCCCTACCGCCTCGCCCGTCACGAGCGCGTCCACGCGCCTGCGGGCGCGGCGGCGGCCCCGCTCGCGCGGGCCCTTCTCGTCGGCCGGCGCCTCGGCGGCGGCGTGCGCCTCCATCGCGTCGGCCACGCCGTCGGCGGCGCGCACCATCAGGCGCTTCAGGCTCACCTGCCACAGGTTGGGCGTCACGCTGCCGCGCATCTCGTCCATGGCGCCGCGCAGGTCGATCACGTGCGCCTCGGGGCGCGAACCGGCACCCCAGCCGTCGCTCACCAGCTTGGCGACGTCCAGCGCCGTCCGCTCGGAAACGATGTCGCCCAGGCGGAAGTGGACGAAGTCGACCTCCACCCCGCGGCGCATCAGCTGCCACGCCGCCACGACCGAGTCGTAGCCGCCCGACAGCAGCGCCAGCGCGTGACCACCCGTTCCCATGGGCAGCCCACCGGGGCCCGGGTCGCGCTCGCTGAAGAAGAGGGCCTGGCGCTCGCCGACCTCCACCTCCACCGTGATCTCGGGGTTCGTCAGGTCGACCGTCGCGCCCGGGTTGAGGGCGGCGCCCAGCTTGCGCTCGACGTCCATCGAGCTGAACGGATGCCGCCCCGCCCGCTTGCACCGCACGGCGTAGCGGCGGCCCTTCACGCGCTCTGCGAAGAGCTCGGTGCCGGTGGCGACTATCTCGTCCAGCTCGGGGCGCGAGGTGGCCTCCAGGAACGAGAAGCTGCCGACGCCGAAGACGCGCCCCAGCGCGGCGCGCGCCTCCTCGACCCCCTGGTCGCCGTCGGCCTTCGGAGTTATCTCGGCCATCACGCGGTTCGCGCGGGCGCGCACGCGCGCCTCGAAGCCGGCGCGCTGCAGCGCGTCCTTCACGGCCAGGCGCAGCTTGCGCAGGAAGGTGTCGCGGGTGCGCGGCGCCTTGATCGTCACCTCGGCGGTGGGCCTGATCGTCACCAACAGGCGGCTTACGTCGCCGCCGTCGTTCGTTGCTCTCACACGTGCTCCCTCTCGCTCAGTAGCGCGGCTTCCAGCCGCTCGACCAGCTGGCGCGCCTCCAGGAGGAAGTCGGCATCCTCCTCCGAGGCCTCGGCCAGCGCTTCAGCGGTCATGACCATACGCTGGCTCTCGTCCAGTTGGGGTCGCGTGTCGAAGAAGCCGTGCTCGTCGAGCCACGCCTCGAGCGCGTCGACGGCGGCGGCGCGGAAGTACGCCACCCGCCCCTCGCGCAGGGCGTCCAGCAGCGCGCGCGGGTCGCTCTTCACCTCGCGCAGCAGCTCCAACACGTCGGCCATGAACTTGCCGCTGACGGCGCCCGAGGCGCGCAAGGCGGCCGCGTCGACGGGCAGGTTCCGGCCCTGGCGCCACGCGTGGTGCCACGCCTCGAGGCCCGCGATGCGCCGCCGCAGCAGCGC
>CAZVCT010000049.1:14532-16468 GCA_964625655.1 uncultured bacterium | reverse complement strand
GCTCGAGCGCAGCAGGCTCTTCGCCTGGCCGGCGGTCAGGATGTGCGCCTGCGCCAGGCGCCTGAGCGGCGTGTAGTCGTCCAGGAAGAGGTGGAAGAGATGCACGGCGCTGGGCTGCTGCCAAGGATCGATGGGCAGAACCCCGAGCGCCCTTGCGAACTCGTCGACGGGCACCTCGTTCGGATCGGGCACGGTGCGCTCGCGTGCCACGTACGGCGCGCCCGCCCAGCTTCCGGCGCTGCCCAGGCGGCGCACCTCGGCCAGGTCGACGACCTCGAGCGACGGCCCGCGACCGTCGTCGAGCGCCGCCGCGCGGTCGTAGAAGCGCTGCGCGACGCGTTGCCACGTGGCAGCGTCCTCGCTGCGCGCGCTCAGGTAGATCACCTGGCGGCCGTCGTCGTGCGCCAGCTCGAGCAGGCTCGTGGCAACCTGCGCGAAGCGGCCCGAGTCGGCGGTGGTCAGGGCCTCGTCGAGGAAGAACGGCAGCCGCGCGTGCCCCTCCTCGGCGTGGCTGGCGTGCGCCACCCGCAGCGCCAGCAGCAGCTGGGCGCGCGTGCCGGTCGACAGCTGCGCCGGCGCCAGCAGGCGCCCACTGGAGACGTCGCGCGCCCGCAGCCGCGTGTCGCGGGGGGCGTTCGGGTCGAACACGAGCTCGAAGGCGTGGTGGGTGAAGCGCTCGAACCAGGCGCGGGCGCGCTTCAGCACCTCGGGTTGGCGCTTCGCCTGGTGCTCCTGCTCGACGTCGTCGAACAGCAGGGCCGCGGCGGCGTTCAGCTGCGCGCGGCGGCGGTGGTCCTCGACGGCGTCCTGGCGCTGCTGCACCTGGGCGCGGGCGTGCTCCAGCTGGCGGTCGCGCTCGGCGGCGCGCACCTCGGCGTCCAGCGCGCCGATCCGTTCGGACAGCTCGTCCTGCTCCGTGGCGGCGCCTTGCGCTTCGGCCAAGCCCAGCTGCAGCGCGGCGACGTCGCCGGCCAGCGCCGCCTCCTGGATCTGGGGATTCTCCGCCAGCCCGTCCTGCAGCTCGGCCGTAACGGCCTCGAGCTGCCGGACGCGCGCCTCGGCCTCGCGCCAGGCTGGCAGTTCGGCCACGAGAGCGTGCAGGCGCGCCTCGGAGTCGCCGGCGCCTGCGTCCAGCTCCAGCCGCTCCAGCAGGGCGACGCGCGCCGCGGTGGCGCTGCGCAGTTCGCGCCGCGCGCGCTCCAGCTCGGCTTGGGCGCGCTCCTCCGCCTGCCGCGCGGCGTCGCGGCGCTTCACGGCGGCCACCAGCTCCTCGCAGGCGGTGCGCGCGGCGGCGGCGTGCGGCAGCTTCGAGTCGTGCCAGGCGCCCTGGTGCCAGCGCGCGGGCTTCGTCGGCACGCCCCGGAGGGCGAACGGCGTGTCGCGCAGCGCCGCCTCGACCTGGGCGCACAGCGTGTCGGCCTGCTGCTCCAGCTGGCGGCGTTCGCCCAGCAGCCCGTGCAGCCTGTCGGTGAGGTCGTTCACCTGCCTGGCGGCCCGCAGCCACGCCGCGAAGCCGGCGTTGGTGCGCGCTGCCTCGCCGGCGCCGGCGTCGTAGCCGGTGGTTGCCGCCAGCGTCCGCAGCTTCTGGTTCGCGCTGTCGATGGCGCTCTCGGCGGCCGACTGCTGGCGCAGCGTGTCCTGCGCCTGCTGGCCCAGCAGGGTGGCGCGGCGGGTCAGGACGCGCCGCTCGGAAGCGTTGGCCTGCAGCTCCCCCAGCCGTTGGGCGACGGCGTCGTGCTCCCACACGACGGGTGGGCGGGCGCCGGTCCGCCCGAAGGCGGATCGCGCAGCGTCGGCCTCGGGTCCCAGCAGCAGTTCCTGCTCGGAACCGCGCCTGGAGCGCGCGGCGAATGTCGTGACGAGGGTGGCCACGAGGCCGATCAGCAGGAGGAGCGCTCCGGCGCCCGCGCTGGCCAGCCACAGGGGCTCGCTCGAA
>CAZVCT010000049.1:11369-14432 GCA_964625655.1 uncultured bacterium | reverse complement strand
GCGTGCGCGGCGGCGCGCGCCTGCTGCTCGCGCAGCTCGCCGCGCTCCTGGAGGCGGCTCCACAGCGCGGCCCGCGAGCGCTGCAGCTCCTCCAACTTGTGGCGCGCCGCCTCCAGTTGCGCGGCGTCACGCTGGTAGCCCTCGCGGCTCAGCTCCACGGCGCTGCGGGCAGCGGGCAGGTCGTAGCCGCCGCTCATCTCGCGGTGCAGCCTGTCGCCGATGGCGGCGTCGGTGCGCCCGCCTTCCATCAGCGCCTCGATCGAGATCAGGTAGCTGTGCAGCAGGTGCTCGGGCGGCGGAGGCGGCGGGTCGGCGCGCTCGCCGTCCCGTTCCCACGTCACCTGGGGGCCGCGGCGCTCGGCGCGCCAGCGCACGGTGGTGCCTGCCTCGGTCCGCTGCTCGAACTGCCCCACCACGTGCACGTGGTCGCGCTCGTGCTCCTTCACCTGCCACAGGGCGCGCAGCGCGCGCACCAGGCTGCTCTTCCCCGAGGCGTTGGGGCCCACCACCACCGTCACGCCCGCCGACACGCCCGTCAGCGCGTACGGCGAGTCGACGCCGGGCAGCGCCAGGACCTCTAGTTCCAGAAGCCTCACGCCGAACCGCCCTGGAAGGCGCCGCCGTGCTGCTGCAGCAGGGCGTCGAGGGCGCGCAGCGCCGCCTCCTCCAGCAGCTCGACCACCTCGTTCTCCTCGAGCGCCGGCGCCTCGAGGCCCGAGAACGCCCGGTGCCCGCGCACGGCGTCGAGCCGGGGGCGCGCCTCGGCGAGCAGCCGTTCCCGCAGAGCCGAGCCGGGCTGGCGCAGCGCCACGATGCGGGCGGCCAGCAGGCCTACCGGGTCCTCGCCGCGCGCCAGTTCGCGCAGGTCCAGAGCCGGGAGCGCCTCCACGCGCACGCGGTCGACGAAGTAGGTGATGTTCCCGATCTCGATCGTGCGGCGCGTGGGGGCGGCGTCGGCCAGCTGCTGCTCGATGCCCGCCCGCAGGCTGGTGCGGCCGGTGAGCACCAGGCGGCAGCCCACCGCCACCGGGTTCGCGCCCTGGGCCACCAGGCGTTCGTCGAGCCTGGCCAGGCTCGAGACGATCAGGTTGGGCAGCTCGTCGGGCGCGCCGAGCGCGGTGACGTCCACCTCGACGCGCTCCCAGCGCAGCGGCGCCAGCGGCACGTGCCGGGCGGCGATGGCGTCCGCGGGGCCCACCTCCAGCAGCCAGGCCCCGCGGGCGCCCGCCTCACCGGGGTCGTTGCTGGTCAGCGAGCCCAGGTAGCCACTCAGCTGGGTGCCCGCTCGGTGCGCCAGGTCGGGGGCGTGCACGTGGCCCAGCAGCCAGGCACGAACCGGCACGTCGGCCAGCTCGGCGCTGCCGACGGGCGCGTAGCGGCTGAGGCTGTGGTCGCGGTCGGCGTGTAGCAGGCCGATCACGACGTCCTGCCCCTCCACGAGCTCCTTCAGCCCACCTGCGGCGAGGGGCGAGCGATCGACCCAGCGGCTCGGGAACGACCAGCCCACCACGCGGACCGCGGCGCCGTCCGCCTCGAGGTCGTACGCCTGCCAGCGCCCACCCGCGCCCAGCAGCCGCACCTGCGGCACGGCCGCCACCAGACGTGGCAGCACCTCCACGTCGTGGTTGCCCGACACGGCCACCACCTCGATGCCCGCCTCGGCCAGGCGCGCCACGCCCTGCCGCAGGTCGGAGAACGCCTCGAAGAAGTCGTTCCCGCCGTCCACCAGGTCGCCGGCCAGCAGCACCGCGTTCACGCGTTCGTCCAGCGCCACGTCGACGGCCCTTCGCCAGGCCGCCGCCGGGCCCAGGTGGGCGGCGCGGGTGGCGAGGTCCGGGTGCAGGCGGGCGGGCGACCGTCCGAGGTGCACGTCTGCGACGCATAGGAGCTTCATGGGGTGCCTCTGGTGATTACGCGTCCGGCCTTGGTTGCAGCCGGATCTAAGCGGGTTGCCGCGGCCTTCGCGCCACGGCGTCGGGTCGGGCTTACCAGAGCAGAGTACCGCGCGGCTGGTGCCGGTTCCCCCGAACCCAGCCCACGCCGCGCGGTTTCATCATCCTCTCACTTCGTTGCGACACGTAATGTCGCAGTTCTCACAACTGGTACAACCCTCGGTAAACAACCCCTTCGCCCCTCGTTCGCCCGTTCCTGACACCTCGAACCTGGGTGTACGAGGTCACTATTGGGCCCTCGGTGCGCTACCGTGTACGGCATGACAAGCCACCCGAAGAAGGCATCCGCCCGGCTGCTCGCAGCCCTGCTACTCGTAGCAGCCACAGCGTTCGCGACGGCACAGGAGATCGACCCGCGCGCCCGCGAGCTTCTCGAGGGCGTCGGCGGCGCGCCCACGGACGAGATCCGCAACATGGACGTCACGACCCTCACCACCATCACCGTCGAGGGCCAGACCATCTCCTCCGGCTCCCGGATGGTCATCGACTACGAGAACCGCCGCATGGTGGTCATCTCGGAGGCGATGGGCTTCGAGAGCACCATCCGCATCGCCGACGGCGAGGCCACCATGCTGGTGATGGGCATGGAGATGCCCGCCCCTCCGGGAACCGCCGACGACTTCGAGGCGATGTTCGACCAGGGCACCAACACCAACTTCCTCGACGCCGCCGAGAGCGCCACCTTCGACGGCCCCGTCGACTACGGCGGCCTGCTGGTGGGCGACCAGGTCACGTACGTCGGCGACGCCAGCCTCATGAACACCCCAGAAGCCACGGTGATGCACTACGTCTTCGACGCGAACGGCGCCATGCTCGGCGCCCACATGGAGACCGGCGACGGCGAGATGCTGATGGTCTTCGCCGAGCCCGTATCGGGCGACGCGTTCGCGCCCGCCATGGACATGAGCATGTACATGCTGACGGACGGTGCGTGGCAGCTCTTCTCCACGGTCGAGGTGCAGAACGTCGTCATCGACGGCGAGATCGACGAGAGCCTCTTCGAGTAAGGCGACGCGTTCCTGAAGGGGCGGGGCGGGCTTAGCAGCCCGCCCCGACTTCTTTCAAGGCTTGGGTTCACGCGTTTCAGGCGGACGTGAACGTACAATGGCCT
>CAZVCT010000049.1:3680-11269 GCA_964625655.1 uncultured bacterium | reverse complement strand
CAGGACACCGTGCAGGAGCGGGCCCGTGTAGCCGCTGATGAACATCGACGCGTCTTTCCTCCCCTATCTCGTGCTGCTGCCGTTCATCGCCAGCGGCCTCGCCCTCTTCCTGCCCAGCAACGCCCGCAACGCCGCCGCGGCGCTCGCGGGGGCCGTCGCGCTCATCACGCTGGTGGCCACCGTGATGCTCTACCCGCAGGTGACCGAGGGCGCCGTCATCCGCGAGCACATCACCTGGCTGCCGCAGCTCGGCTTCGACCTGGCGTGGCGCATGGACGGCATCTCGTGGCTCTTCGCGCTGCTCATCACCGGCATCGGCGCGCTCATCGTGCTGTACGCGCACTACTACATGTCGGTCGAAGACCCGGTGCCGCGCTTCTACGCCTACCTGCTCGGCTTCGCGGGTTCGATGCTGGGCGTGGTGCTGTCGGGCAACCTGATCCAGCTCGTCTTCTTCTGGGAGATGACGAGCCTGACGTCGTTCCTGCTGATCGGCTACTGGTACCACAACGCCAATGCCCGCGAGGGGGCCAGGATGGCGCTGGTCGTCACCGTGCTGGGCGGCTTCTGCATGCTCGTCGGGGTGCTCGTGCTGGGGCACATCGTCGGCTCGTACGACATCGACGTCCTGCTGGCCTCGTTCGACGTGCTGCGCGACCACGCGCTGTTCGTGCCGGCGCTGGTGCTGATGCTGCTGGGCGCGTTCACCAAGAGCGCGCAGTTCCCCTTCCACTTCTGGCTGCCGCACGCCATGGCCGCGCCCACGCCGGTGTCGGCCTACCTGCACTCGGCCACCATGGTGAAGGCGGGCATCTACCTCATGATCCGCCTCTGGCCCGTGATGTCGGGCTCCGAGAGCTGGTACTACGTCGTCTCGCTGGCCGGGCTCCTGACCTTCCTGATCGGCGGCATCTTCGCCGTCATGCAGAACGACCTGAAGGGGATCCTGGCCTACTCGACCATCAGCCACCTGGGCCTGATCACGCTGCTCATCGGCCTCAGCACGCCTGCGGCGTTGGCCGCCGCCATATTCCACGTCTTCAACCACGCCACCTTCAAGGCGTCGCTCTTCATGGCCGCGGGGGTCATCGACCACGAGACGGGCACGCGCGACGTGCGAAGGTTGTCGGGCCTGATGCGGTACATGCCGTTCACGGGCACGCTGGCGATCATCGCCGCGGGCGCCATGGCGGGCGTGCCGCTGCTGAACGGCTTCATCTCGAAGGAGATGTTCCTCACCGAGACGCTCGAGTTCCACACGGGCTCGTGGTTCGACCGGGCGCTGCCTCTTCTCGCCACCATCGGCAGCGCCTTCAGCGTCCTCTACTCGGTGCGCTTCATCCACCAGGTCTTCTTCGGCCCACCGCCCAAGGACCTGCCGCGCGAACCGCACGAGCCCGTCATCTGGATGCGCCTGCCCATCGAGTTCCTGGTGGCCATCTGCCTGATCGTGGGCATCATCCCCGGGATCGTCGTGGGGCCGCTGCTGAACACGGCGGTCGCGCCGCTGCTCGGCGGCCTCGCCCTCGACCTGGACCTCGCCGTCTGGCACGGCTTCACGCCCGCGCTGCTGCTGAGCACGCTGGCGCTGGTGGGCGGCGTGGTGGGCTACATGCTGCTCTACCGCTACCTGGGCAACCGCGACTACAGCACCGTTCCCTGGGCGGGCCGCGTGCGCGCGCGCCAGCTGTTCGACGTGGCCATGAACACGCTCTTCTCCGTCGCCACCGCCTTCACGCGCTTCTTCGGCACGCGGCGGCTGCAGCCGCAGCTGCTGCTGCTGATGGCCGTCGTGGTGCTGGCGGGGGTCTCGCCCTTCGTCCTCGAGCGCGCGCTGGGGCGCCCCGGCGTGCCCCTGATCGGCAGCCTGCCGCTGACGGAGCTGGACCCGGCCTTCGTGGCGCTGTGGGCGTTCGGGATCGCGTCGGCCATCGGGGCCGCCTTCCTCGTCAAGTTCCACCGCCTGGCGGCGCTGATCCTCACGAGCGGCGTCGGGCTGGTCGTCTGCCTCACGTTCGTGTGGCTCTCGGCCCCCGACCTGGCCGTCACGCAGCTGGTGGTCGAGATCGTCACCACCGTGCTGCTGCTGCTGGGCCTGCGCTGGCTGCCGCAGCACTTCGAGGGCGTACGCTCGCGCGGCACGATCGTGCGCGCGCGCCTGCGCCGCAGCCGCGACCTGATCGTGGCCGTCGCCGCGGGCGGCGGGCTGGCCACCCTCTCGTACTCGGCCATGACGCACCCCACCGTCGACGGCATCTCGAGCTTCTTCCTGCGCAACTCGTACGAGGGCGGCGGCGGCACCAACGTCGTGAACGTGCTGCTCGTCGACTTCCGCGGCTTCGACACCATGGGCGAGATCACGGTGCTGGCCATCGTGGGCATGACGGTCTTCGCGCTGCTGAGGCGCTTCAGGCCGGCCCGCGAGGTGCTGGGCAAGCCCAAGCAGCAGGTGCGCCAGACCGAGCTCGACCGCGCGCTCGAGGGGCGCGAGGTGGGCGACACCGCCGCCGACTACCTGTACGTGCCGCGCGTCGCGATGCACCTGCTGTTCCCGCTGATAACCCTGTTCGCGATCTTCCTGCTGATGCGCGGCCACAACGAGCCGGGCGGCGGCTTCGCCGGGGGCGTCACCATGGCCATCGCCTTCATCCTGCAGTACATGGCCAGCGGCACGCGCTGGGTGGAGGAGCGCCTGCGCATCCTGCCCCTGCGCTGGGTGGGCGCGGGGCTGCTCGTGGCGGCCGCCACCGGCATCGGCTCGTGGCTCTTCGGCATGCCGTTCCTTACGTCCGCGCACCGGTACGTCACGTTGCCGCTGATCGGCGAGGTGCACCTCGTATCGGCCCTCTTCTTCGACCTGGGTGTGTTCCTGCTCGTCATCGGCGCCACCGTGCTGATGCTGATCGCGCTGGCCCACCAGTCGATAAGGAAGCCGCGCGACGTGGGCGACGAGCCCGTTCCCAGCCCGGCGCTGCAGGCGGCCGACGCGCTGGCCGGCACCGTAGACGAAGAGCCCGAAGACCTGGACGAGGACGAGGAGCGCTGATGGAACTTCTCCTGGCCATAGGTATCGGCGTCGTGGCAACGGCCGGGGTCTACCTGGTCCTCAGGCCCCGCACCTTCCAGGTGATCATCGGGCTGTCCCTGATCACGTACGCCGTCAACACCTTCCTCTTCAGCACCGGCCGCCTCAGGCTGGGGGCGCCGCCGCTCGTCAACGACTCGACGATCGTCGACGTCAGCGCCTACGCCGACCCCGTGCCGCAGGCGCTGGTGCTGACGTCGATCGTCATCTCCTTCTCCATGACCGCGCTGTTCCTCGTCCTCCTGCTGGCCGCGCGCGGCCTGACGGGCACCGACCACGTCGACGGCGAGGAGGGCGAACGATGAACGGCCTGGCGCAACACGTCATCATCCTGCCGGTGATATTGCCGCTGCTCGCCGGGGCCGCGATGCTGCTGCTCGACGAGCGCATGCGCACCCTCAAGAACCAGGTCAGCATCGGCGCGGCGCTCGCCATCGCCGCCTCGGCCATCTGGCTCCTGCTGCAGGTCGAGGACCCGGGCACGCCCCAGGCGTTCGTCTACAAGCTGGCCAACTGGTCGGCGCCGTTCGGCATCGTCCTCGTGGCCGACAGGCTGTCGGCGCTGATGGTGCTGGTGACGGCGCTGCTCGGCGCTGCGGGGCTCATCTACTCGCTGTCGCGCTGGGCCGTGCTGGGGCCGCGCTTCCACTCGCTCTACCTCTTCCTGCTGATGGGGCTGTGCGGCGCCTTCCTGACGGGCGACCTCTTCAACCTCTACGTCTTCTTCGAGGTGCTGCTGGCCGCCTCGTACGGGCTGCTGCTGCACGCGTCGGGCAAGCGGCGCGTGAAGGCCGGGCTGCACTACGTGGCCGTCAACCTCGTGGGCTCGTTCTTCATCCTCGTCGGGGTGGGGTTCATCTACGCGCTGACGGGCACGCTGAACATGGCCGACCTGGCGATGCGCCTGGCGCAGCTGCCGGCGGAACAGGTGCCCCTGCTCAAAGCGGGCGCCGCCATCCTGGGCGTGGCTTTCCTCGTGAAGGCCGGCGCCTGGCCGCTCAACTTCTGGCTGCCCACCACCTACGCCGCCGCGGCGGCGCCCGTGGCGGCCATCTTCTCGGTCATGACGAAGGTGGGCGTCTACGTCATCCTGCGCCTCACGACGCTGATGACGGCCACCGACGGGAACTTCGAGCTGTTCGGCGCCTCGTGGCTGCTGTACGGCGGCATCGCCACCATCCTCTACGCTGCCCTGGGCATCCTCAGCACGCGCCACCTGCCGCGCATCGCCGGCTACGCCACGATCATCTCGTCGGGCACGGTGCTGGCGGTCATCGGCAGCGGCAGCGAGACCGTCATCAGCGGCGCCCTCTACTACCTGGTGGGCTCGACCCTGGGGCTGGGGGCGCTCTTCCTGCTGGCCGACCAGGTGACGCGCACGGAGCGGCTCGAGGCCGCCGCCCAGGACGTGGGGCCGGTCTTCTCCGACGACTACGAGACGGCGCTGCGCAACGAGTTCGAAGGCGTCGAGCTCGGCGAGGAGCTGCCGAGGGGCACCGCGCTGATCGCCGGGTCGTTCCTGCTGGTGACGGTGCTGCTCGTGGGCCTGCCACCCATCTCGGGCTTCATCGCCAAGTTCGCCATGCTCTCGGGGCTGCTCGAGGCCTGGATCGACGTGGGGCCCGTCCCGCTCTCGGGCACGCAGACGGCCGCCTGGTTCCTGATCGGCCTGATCGTCTTCTCGGGCTTCACCACGCTGCTCGCCCTGATCCGCACGGGCATAGACGTCTTCTGGGTGCGCCACGAGCAGGCGGCGGGCATGGCGCTGGGGCCCTCCGAGGCGGTGGCCGTGCTGCTGCTCGTGCTGATGGCGGCGGGGCTGTCGCTCTTCGCGGGGCCGGCCATCGGCTACATGGACGCCACGAGCGCCTACCTGACGGAGCCCGAGACCTACATCCGCGCCGTGCTGGGCGGCATCGAGCTGACCCCCGACGCGACTCCCGACGACGTGGCCGGCCTGCGGCTGGGGCTGCCATGAGCAGGCTCGTGCCCTACCCGTTCGTCTCGGCGGCGCTGCTCGTCGTGTGGCTGCTGCTGTGGCAGTCGGTGGCGCTCCTCGACCTGCTGACGGGCGCCGCCCTGGCCCTGCTCCTGCCGCGCGTCCTGACGCGCCTCGAGGAGCCGCCCTCG
The DNA here is from genome assembly GCA_964625655.1 of uncultured bacterium. GTDB lineage: Bacteria > Deinococcota > Deinococci > Deinococcales > Trueperaceae > JAAYYF01. Next base: position 6,054 of record CAZVCT010000049.1, on the reverse strand, counting down.
GGCGCCAAGCGCCCGCTGGTCGCGCTGCGGCTGTTCTTCACCGTGCTCTACGACATCGCCCTCTCGAACATCGAGGTGGCGCGCCTCATCGTCACGGGCCAGCAGCTGCAGACGGTCAGCGGCTTCGTCACCATCCCCCTCGAGCTGCGCGACCGCAACGGCCTTGCCGTGCTGGCCACCATCATCACCTCGACGCCCGGCACGTTCTGGGCGTCGTACAACCGGCGCACGCACGTCGTGATCATCCACGTCGTCGACCTGAAGGACGAGGCGACGTCACGCGAGACCATCAAGAACCGCTACGAGCGCCCGCTCCGGGAGATATTCGAATGAGCGCCACCATCGTCAGCTGGGCGCTGCTGGCCGCGCACGCCATGCTGGCCGTGGGGCTGCTGTTGGCGGCGTTCCGCCTCTTCCGCGGCCCGCGCGCGCAGGACCGCGTGCTGGCCATCGACGCCATCTACATCAACGCCATGCTCCAGACGATCCTGATCGGCATGCGCGCGGGCACCGAGGTCTTCTTCGAGGCGGCGCTCGTCATGGCGCTCGTCGGCTTCGTGAGCAGCGCGGCGCTGGCCAAGTTCCTGATGCGCGGCGAGGTGATCGAGTGACCCGGGCGCGCGTAACGGTGACCGCATGATCCCCGAGATCCCGCTCTGGGCCGCCGTCCTGGTGGCGCTGCTGGTGGTGGGCGGCGGGCTGCTGGGCCTGCTGGGCGCCCTGGGCCTGGTGCGCGGCCAGACCTTCTACGACCGCGCCCACCCGCCCACCATCGTCACGTCGTTGGGCATGAGCGGCATCCTCTTCGGCTCGCTCGTCTACTTCTCGGTCACCAAGCAGCGCGCGTCGGTGCACGAGATCCTCCTGATCGTCATGGTGACGCTGGTGACGCCCATAACGATGATGCTGCTGGCGCGCGCCGCCATCTTCCGCGACCGCAGCCGCGGCTACGAAGAGGAGCTCGCCTCCTCGCAGCGGGCCGCCGACGAGCTGGCCGAGGCGGAGGAGGAAGCCGCCCGGCGTCCCTCGCCGCCCGCAGAGCCCGACCCGGAGCCGCCCGGTTGAGGCGGACGCCGTCGGGCGACATAACGCTGTCGAACCTGGGCCTGCTGGGGTTGGGGATCGGCGCTGCCAGCCTGGCGATCACGTGGGGGCTCTACAACATCTTCATGCCGCTGCTGCTGCGCGAGTTCATCTCCTCGAGCGGCGTGCGCGGCGCCATCATGGGCATCGACAACGTCCTGGGGCTCATCTTCGTGCCCATCATCGGCGCCGTGTCCGACCGGCTCGACGGACCCATGGGCAAGCGCCTGCCGTTCCTGATGGTGAGCATGCCCCTGGCGGCGCTCTTCTTCGCGGCCCTGCCGTTCGCGCGCACCTCGCTGTGGGCGCTGCTGGCGGTCGACATCGTGTTCCTGCTGGCCATGACGGCCTTCCGCGCGCCCCTGGCGGCCCTGATGCCCGACCACGTGGCGCCCAGGCACCGCCCCTGGGCGAACGCGGTCATCACCATGCTCGGCGCCATCGGCGGCGCGCTGGCGCTCGTGCTGGTGGCGCCCCTGTCCGACGAGGCGCTCTGGATCCCGTTCGCCGTCGCCGGCGGGGTGACGGCCTTCGCGCTCGTGGCGGTGCGGGCGGCCACCAAGACGCACCCGCCCTACGTCGCCGAAGGCGCCGTAACCGAGGAGACGCCCATGGTGGGCGCGCTGCTGCGCGAGTCGCGGCGCATCTTCGACGCCCGCCGCGGCCACATCCTCTACCTGCTGCTGGCCGTCTTCTTCGTCTTCTTCGGCTACTCGGCTCTCGAGGCGCAGTTCAGCACCTTCGCCACCGAGGAGTTCGGCCTGACGGGCGGCCGCTCGGCCCTCGTCATGGGCGCCACCGTGACGGGCTTCGTGCTGATGGCGCTGCCCGCCGGCCGGATGGTGCGCAGCCTGGGCGAGCTGAACACCATGCGCGTCGGCACGCTGCTGCTGGCGGTGTGGCTCACCATCGCCTCGTTCGTGACGGACCCGTGGGTGCTGGCCGTCTACCTGCTGCTGAGCGGCGCCTCGTGGGCGTTCGTGCTCGTGCCCGCCTACCCCGTGGTGGTGAACCAGGGCGGCGAGGAGCAGGTCGGCTTCTACACCGGCATGTACTACCTCTTCGGTGCGGTGGCGGCCATCCTGTCGCCCGCCGCGGTGGGGTGGGCGATGGACGTGGTGGGGAACGTCGTGCTGCTGCCGGCGGTGGCGGTATCGATGGTGCTGGGGTTGCTGATGCTGTCGGTGGCGCAGTGGCGCCGGGCGCGCGCTGCCTGACGCCTGGTGCCTGACGTCTCCCGCCTGACACCTGACACCTGCTACCTGACGCCGCCCGCCTGACACCTGCGGTC
>CAZVCT010000049.1:0-3580 GCA_964625655.1 uncultured bacterium | reverse complement strand
CCCGCCTGACACCTGACACCTGCTACCTGACGCCGCCCGCCTGACACCTGCGGTCGCAACCTGCCCGGCGCGTGGTGCGCCGCAGGGCCGGACATGCGAGAATCGGTCGGCACCGATGTGAACTTTCGGTTCGCCGGTTCCCGGGCCGACCGGGTAGCGTGGGGGTAAGAAGAGACGGCATCACAACTGGCGTCTGGGGAGGGGAGGCGAGTTGGCCGAGCCGAAGGGATCAGTTGCGCTCATGAACCCCACCCACCCACTCCCGCCCTGCCCCACCGACGACGCGGGCCTCGAGCTGGTCGTCGACAAGGCCACGGGTGTGCCTGCGTACCTCCAACTCAAGCGACAACTGGAATGCGCCATCCGCGAGGGGCGCCTGGCGCCGGGCGCGGCGCTGCCGTCCGAGCGCGCACTGGCCGCCAGCCTGGAACTGTCGCGCATGACGGTGCGGCGCTCCTTCGAGGCGCTGGCCGAGGCCGGCATAGTAGAGCAGCGGCATGGTTCGGGCACCTTCGTGCGCGGCCTGTCGCTCGAGCAGCCCCTCGAGTCGCTCGTCTCGTACTCCGAGGCGGTGCGCCTGGCCGGCTTCGAGCCGGGCAGCGAGCTGATCACGGTAGAGCAGGTGCCGGCCTCCGACGCGGTGGCGCGGGCGCTGAGGATCGAGGTGGGCACGCAGGTGTTGCACCTGCTGCGCCTGCGCACGGCCGACGGCGAGCCGCTCGAGCTGCAGGACGTCTACCTGCCGCCGCGCTTCCTGGACCTGTCGATCGTCGAGCTGACCCACAAGGGCAGCCTCTACGACACGCTCGACACGCAGTACGGCGTGCGGCCCCTGAGGAGCAGCCAGTGGGTGGGCGCGCGCCTGGCCACGCCGCGCGAGAGCCGCTACCTGCGCCTGACGCGCGACGTTCCGGTGCTCTCGAAGGAGCGCCTGACGCTGGGGCTGGACGAACGACCGATCGAGTACGTGCTCGGCGCGGTGCGCAGCGACCGGTACCGGATGCTGTTCCAGGTCGCCCAAGCGGAAGTGCCCGGGTAGGGAACCGGCGCAGCTCGCTTAGCGCGCCGCCGCCCTGACCGCCGCCACGGCCGGCTCGAGCTTCACGCCCAGGCCTTCCAGGCGGGCGCTCGGCACGCCGTCGGCGTCGAGGACGGTCACGAGGTTGCTGTGCGCGAACACGCCGTTGCCGGCGTCGCGGTACTGCACGCCCAGCAGGGTGGCCAGCTGGCGCGTGAGCAAGGGGCTGCCCACCAGCCAGTGCCAGTTGTCGTTGGTCAGGCCCTTCTCCTGGGCGTAGGCCTTCAGCTTCTCGGGGGTGTCGCGGTCGGTGTCGAACGAGACCATCACGAAGCGCGTGTCGTCCTTCAGGTCGTCGGGCAGGGCCGCCTCGATCTCTTCCGCCGAGCGCACCAACAGCGGGCAGGCCGTGGTGCAGTCGCCGTAGAACATCACGAACACGGCGGGGCCGCCGCGCAGTTCGCTCAGGAGCAGCTCCTCGCCGTCCTGATCTATGAAGGGCGACGTGAGGTGGTAGACGGACGTGCCCGGCAGGGGGGCCGCCGCGAGCGCGTCGGCGTGGGCGGCGTGGTTCGCGTGCGGGTCGTCGGCGGGGTGCTCGGCGTGTGCGTCATGAGCGTCGTCGGCAGCATGCTGGGCGTGGGCGGCGTGCTGGGCGTCGGAGTCTTGCTCGGCGTGGGCCACGTGCTCGGTGTCGGCGTCGGCGTCGTGCTCGGCGTGGGCGTCGTGTGTCGCGTGCTCGGCAGCTGCGGTAGTGCCGGCGGCGCCGCTCGAGGCGGGCGCCGAACCGCCCTCGCCGCTGCGCCCGCCGCAGGCGGCCAGGGCCAAGGTCAGCAGGACGGCTGCCAGGAGGGCCGGCAGGGTGCGGCGCAGGTTCTGGCGCAGGTTCTGGCGCAGGGTGCGGTGTTGGCGTCCGGTGCGTCGTTCCGTAGCTGTCGTGTTCATGGCTGCTAGGCCTCCTCGCCTATCCCGCGCAGCGGAAGCCCAGGCCGCCGCTGCTGTAGCCGCCCTCGAGGCCGTTACGGAAGGCGTAACGGAGGAAGGCCGCGTAGTCGCTCTTGTCGGTCGCTCCGGCGCTGCCGCCTCCGCACACCAGCTGCAGCCGGCGGTCGCCTTCGCTGCGGCTGTCGCCCGTAGCCATGCTCGAACCGACGTCGAACACCCACTCCCACACGAGGCCGTGCATGTCGTGGACGCCGTAGAAGTTGGCCTCGCGCTGGCCCACGGGGCCGGGCTGCGAGGTGCGGGTGGAGCTGAGGGCCAGGATACGTTCGTTGAAGCCGGGCTCGTCGCTGCCCCGCGGGCCGAGCTGGCCGGCCTGCGCCACGAACTCCCACTCCGCCTCGGTCGGCAGGCGGGCGCCGCGCGCGTCGCAGTAGGCGGCGGCCGCGAACCAGGAGACGTGCGTGGCGGGGGCGTTGGGGTCCAGGGCGCCCAGGTCGTGGTCGCCCGCCCAGCCTGCCAGGTAGCCGCGGGCGGCGAAGACCTCTGGAACGGTGGAGCGCGCCCACTCGGGGTGCTGCTGCACGAACTCGAGGAACTGGGCGTTCGTCACGGGCAGGCGGTCGATGCGGAACGGTTCGACCGGGGTGGCCTCCTCGCCTTCGATGGGGAAGAGGAGCTCGACCACGCCGCCCTGGATCTCGACCATCTCGGCTGGGCTGTAGGCGACGTGCTGGGCGGCGACATCCGCCTGAGCGGCGTCCGCCTGCGCGGAGGCAGCTGCCAGTTGCGCCGCCGCGAGGCCGAGCGTCAGGGTGAGAGCGAAGCGGAGTGGGGTCATGCTCTTCTCCTTGGGGCTAGCGGGCGGGAGGTTGCAGGCGGGTTGCCTGACTCTAGTGGAAGGGCCGGCCTGAGCGGTCGGTGCTCGGGCCGGCCTTGTCAGTTAGGAGGTTCGCCTACGGGTTCCCGGTGGGTCTCAGCGACTGCCGGTCGTGGAGTCGTCGGGGTTGTAGGGGGCGATGTTGGTGCGCTCGGTGAAGATCGCGTGGTTCTCTTCGCCCGTCGCCACGATCTGCCCGATGGCGCCCTTGTTGAAGGCTCGGAAGATGGCGTGGTCGACCATGTTGTAGGTGCCGGGGACGTCGACCACGAACTCGGCTACCGAGGCGCCGCCGGCTGGGATGTTGGTGGTCTGGACGTTGTAGTTCCTCAGGTCGCCGGCTTCCACCCAGACGGTGTCGAAGATCTCGCCGATGACGTGGAAGCTGCTGGAGAGGTTGGGGCCGCCGTTGCCGAGGAAGAGGCGGACGGAGTCGCCGGCTTCGACGAAGAGGGCGTTGTCGCCGACGAGCGAGTTGGCCGAGCCGTTGAAGACCACGTAGGCGGCGTCCTCGTCGATGGCGCGCTGCATGTCGAACTCCTGGAGGCCCTTCTGGCCGAAGTCGCCCTTGGTGTAGAAGTCGCCCTGGACTACGTAGAACTCGTGGTCGACGGGCTCGTAGCCACCCTTGGGTTCGACGACGATCAGGCCGTACATGCCGTTGGCGATGTGCATGCCGACGGGGGCGGTGGCGCAGTGGTAGATGTACACGCCCGGGTTGAGGGCCGTGAAGGAGAAGG
>CAZVCT010000048.1:13878-18776 GCA_964625655.1 uncultured bacterium | reverse complement strand
AGCGCAGCAGGTCGGAGCCGGCGTGGAAGAACGGCACGCCCTGCGCGAACGCCACCGTGCTCAGGGCGAGGTTCTGCAGCCGCACGCGGTCGGCGGTCGGCAGTTCCTCCGGCAGCTTGTACTGCAGGATGTCCCACAGCGTCTGGTTGTCGTGCTTGCTGACGTACGCGATGTGGTCCTGCGGCACCTGGCCGTAGCCGGCCGGCGAGCCGTTGTAGTCGACGTCTGCGCCGCTCACCGTTTCGCCGGCGGCTCCCTCGAAGGTGAACCCCGCGAGGTTACCTGCCAGCCCGACGCGCACCTGGTCGGCGGCGTGCAGCATCCCCTGGCGCTCGGCCTCGCGGTCCCGGTCTGCCGTCTCGGCGTTGGGCAGCACGTAGCGGCCGGAGGCGAACCCCTGGTTGGCCACGATGTCGGCGGGGCCGTCGAACGGGCCGCCGCCCCGCACCGCGTCGCGCAGACGGTCGTTGAAGGTGCCGATGCCGGTGCCGGCCATGTTCGGCTGCGTGGCGTTCGCGCCGCGCGCGTTCAGCGCCACCTCGCCGAAGTCCCACCCCTCGCCGTAGACGTACACGCCCGCACCGTGCACGCCGTTCGCTTCGGACGTCAGCGCGTCGAGTGCCGCGCGCACTTCCAGCATGTCGTCCAACATGTGGTGGCCCATCAGGTCGAAACGGAAGGCGTCGATCTTGTATTGCTCGGCCCACAGCGCCACCGAGTCGGTCATCAGGCGCCGCATCATGTCGTGTTCGGTGGCCGTGTTCTGGCAGCAGGTGCTGGTGAAGACGTTTCCGGCCTCGTCGAGGCGGTGGTAGTAGCCGGGCACGATGCGGTCGAGCACCGAGCGCTCGGCTTGGCCGGCGGCGTTCGTGTGGTTGTAGACGACGTCCGACACGACGCGCAGGCCCATGTCCCACAGGGCCATCACCATCTCGCGGTACTCGAGGATGCGCGCCGCGCCCTCGGGGTCGGTGGCGTAGCTGCCCTCGGGGACGTTGTAGTGGTACGGGTCGTAGCCCCAGTTGAAGGCGTCCCGGTCCTTCACTTCGGAGATCGCCGCCTGCGCGCCCGAGCCGCCGTACGGCAGCTCGACGTCGATGTCGGGCGTAAGCCAGGTGCTCTTGTCCTCGTCGATGGTGGCGATGTCGAAGGTGGGCAGCAGGTGGAGGTGGGTGAGGCCCGCGTCGGCCAGCTCGCGCAGGTGGTTCACGCCCTGCGAGTCGGGCAGGGTGAAGGCGAGGTAGGTGCCCACCAGCTCGGCGGGCACGCTTGCGTCGGCGGCCGAGAAGTCGCGCACGTGCAGCTCGTAGACCACGATGTCGACGGGGTCGTCGATGGCCGGCTTCACCAGCTCGTCCCAGCCGGCGGGCTTCAGCTTGGGGTCGTCCAGGTCGACGAACTGGCTGCGGCTCGAGTTCATGCTCAGGCTGACCGAGTACGGGTCGGTGACGAGGTTCGTCACGACCTCGCCCACGCTGGGCGCGACGACCTCGACCTCGAAGAGGTAGTACTGCCAGCGCCAATCTGGCGTTCCCGTGGCGCTCCAGACGCCCGTGGCGTCGTCGCGCTGCATCGTCACGCGCTCGGCTTCCCCTTCTGCGGCGCCCGGATAGTGCAGCAGCGCTACCGAGCGCGCCGTGGGTGCCCACACGGCCACGGTCGGGGCACCGTCCTCCGTCCAGGTGACCCCGAGCGGCGCGTCGGTGGCGTACAGCTCGTCCAGCACCCCCGGCAGCTGGACGCCGGTGGCGTCGGTGACGGAGCCTTCGTTCGTCCGCGCCACCGCCACCTGGCCGCGCAGCAGCTCGGGCGCGCGCTCGGCCGCTTCGGCGCTCAGGCGCAGCGCCGTGTAGCCCTCCAGGTGAGGGAACTTCGCCAGCACCGCCTCAGGCGGGCCGGCCTCGTCCAAGGTCAGTTCGAACGCCTCGCCGCCGCTGAGCGCCCCTTCCTCCAGAGTCAAGCCGCCCTCAGGTGCGTACATCAACTCGTAGGCGTCGCCCGGCAGCGCCACGCCCGTCCGCCACAGGATCAGGTCGGGCTGCACCCAGTGCGCGCGGGCGGCGCGCAGGTCGCCGCCGCCGGTGGTGGCCAGGTCGGGGCGCTGCGCGTGCAGCTCGGTCGAGCCCGTCACCAGCCACACCTCCACGCCGCCCTGCTCGTTGCGGCCCTCGCTGACGTCCAGGAACATGTCGGGGCCCGGGTCCTTCTCGTCACCGCGGTGGACGATGAAGCCCAGCTGCGCGGCTTCCGGCGCCAGGCGCACGTCCCAGTAGAGGCCGCCGGGGATGGTACCGGTGGGCGGCAGGCCGTTCTCCCACGTAACCTCTTCGGCCGTGTCTTCCCATACGTGCAGCACCCAGCCCTCGAGGTCGCCCGAGGGGTTCAGGTAGTGCACGCGCGCCACGTCGGCGCCCGGCGGCGCCAGGGGCGGCGCGGTATGGATGGTGTCCGAGCCCGACACGAGCCACACCTCGTTGCCGTGCTGCGGCAGGTTCAGGAACATGTCGGGGCCCGGGTCCTTGGTGTCGCCCAGGTGGACGATGAAGCCGAGGCGCGAGGCGCCCTCCTGCAGGCCCACGTCCCAGTAGGCGCCGAAGTCGTCGCTGCCGGTCTGCGGCAGCCCCTGCGCCCAGGTGACCTCTTCGGTGGTGTCTTCCCACACGTGCAGCACCCAGCCTGCGTAGTCGCCGTCGGGGCGCTGGTAGTGGATGCGGGCCGAGTTCTCGGGGATGGGCTCCTGCGCCTGCGCCACCATGGGCGCCAGCAGGGTAAGCAGCAGGGTCAGCGGCAGGGCGAAGGGGCGCCACGGGAAGCGGGAACGGGGCGAAGCGCGACGTCGAAGATCCATGCAAAACCTCCTGGCCGTAGTTGCGGCCATCATAGGAGGCTTCCAGGAGCGTGTGCTTCGGCCTTGGCGTCAGGGACCGATGTCCAGGCCCACCGTCACCTCGTCGCCCTCTTCGACGTTCTCGGCGCGGCGCACGGCCAGCTTGAGGGGCACGATGTAACCGCCGTCCTTGGGCCAGAGGGCGGTGCGCCACTCGCTGTCGCCCAGGCGCACCCGCACGGGGATCATCCCCCAGCCGTAACTGACGAGCTTGGCGGCGGCTCGAAGACCGTCGCACGCCTCGGAGGGCACCGACACGAAGTAGTGGGGTGCGGGCCCGCGCCACTGCCAGACTGAGCCCTTGAACTCGAGGTCCATGCGCGAAGGTTACACCGGCGTCAGAGCACGTCACCGAGCTTCTCGAGCTCGCGCCGGTTCTGCTGGTCGCGCTTGGTGCGCTCGGCCTGCAGGGCGTCGACGTCGCGCGCCTCCAGGCGCCACTCCGCTTCCGGACCCTTCGGAGCGATGCCCGCCTCGCGGATGACCTCCGCCAGCTCTGCGGGCGGCATGCCGATCCGCTCCGCCGCTTCGAGCAGGGTGAGGGCCTTCGGGGGTGCCGGGTGCTGCGCGCTTCGCTTGGCCATGCGACAAGGTAACCGGTGCGGCACGCGTCCGTAGTACCGTTCGGCATGTCACTGGGCGAGCTGAGGTTCGAGGAAACGGACGGGAAGCGCATCGTGTACGTCGAAGGGGACGGCGTGGCGGTGGTCACGCTGCAGGACGCCATCGACCTGGTGGGCAACGCCTCGTTCCAGGAGGCCGATGGGGTGGTGCTCGAGAGCGGTCAGCTGCCGCCGGAGTTCTTCGACCTCAGCTCGGGCTTCGCGGGCGACGTCCTTCAGAAGTTCATCAACTACCGGGTGCGCTTAGCGGTCGTGGGGCCACCGCCACGGGCGGCGAGTGAGGCGCTCAAGTCCTTCATGCGCGAGAGCAACAGCGGTGGTGCGGTGCGCTTCTTTCCCGACCACGCCGCTGCGCTGGCGTGGCTCACCGGCGCCTAGAGGCTGCGCCAACGAGTGACTCCAACTGGAACGCCCCTGGTTCACGCTGCTGCGTGGCCAGGGGCGTTCGGTCTGGAAGGGCGTCGGCCGGACGTGGACGGTGGCTCACCGTGCGCTGCGTAGCCGGCCGGTGGCGTGGCGCTCGTGACGGCTCTGCCAAGCGTAGGTCGCGCGGCGTTCCAGCTCTGCCACTTCGGCCTTCAGGGCCTCGAGGGCGGCTTCACGGGCTGCGCGGCGGCGCTCGGCGCGCGCGGCCCTGAGCATGGCGTCGGCGTCGGCCTGACGGTGGAGGTCGTTCACACGGTCACCGGCGAGGAGGTACAGGGACTGGCTCTGGAAGTTCATGTTGCGTTCCTCCGGGAGGTGATGCTTCGGGTTGGTGGCCGCCCGCGCCGTTAGGGTCAGCGGTTGGCCCAGTGACGGGGTTGGCGGGGCTTGCGTTCGCCGTCGGCGTAGCCGGTGCGGCGGAGACGCTCGTCGCGGTTGACGCGCGGGTGGCGCGGCAGGACGATCTGCCCGAACGGGATCAGGAACATGTCGACCTCCTTCCATGGGACGAAAGCTGGCATAGAGGGGCCAGGGGAAGGCAGACGCGTGACGCGGCTGCCGGGGTGACGGCATGAGACGGCTGGGTAGGTCAGGTAGTGGAAAGTAGGTTGTGAGGGTTCAGGTCAGGCGGGTAGCCCGAGGCCGAGGCTCGGCGCGACGACGAACCGGCACCGTACCGAAGCTGTTCCGAAGCTGATCTGGTTCATCGTTCACCTCCTCGACTGTCGCCGGCGCACACCGCCTGGCGGGGGAGCTCGGCTCCCAAGGCGAGAACGTTAGCAGAGGCACGTTCCGCCGTCAACCCCTTCTCACCCGCCTGCACGGTTTCACATCGTGCCGCGCGCCAACATTCTCCGAAGACCGGGGTCACCCGCAGCCGGCGCCAGCCGGCCCCATTACGTCCAGGAGAGGTGGTACCCATGTCCGAGAAGCGCAACGGCTCGAGGCTCTTCCTCATCGGC
>CAZVCT010000048.1:9365-13778 GCA_964625655.1 uncultured bacterium | reverse complement strand
ACTACAAGAAGATCTTCGTGAAGCTGGGCGCCGGGAAGGCGCAGACCGTGGCGCTCGCTCACCGCTACGAGGCGAACGACGAGAAGCTCGTCGAGAAGGTGAAGGAGTCGACGGCGATCTTCTTCACGGGCGGAGACCAGTTGCGGATCACCGCCTTCATGGCGGGCACACGCTTCGCCGAGGCGCTGGAGGAGAGGCGCCACTCGAACGGCTACGTGGTCGGAGGCACCAGCGCCGGCGCGGCTGTCATGGGAAGCGTGATGGTGCTGGGGGGGCCGCCGGACGGCACCGTCAGGCGCGCCGACGTCGACCTGGGGCCGGGCCTGGGCTTCCTGCCGAACTCCGTCGTCGACACGCACTTCAACGCCCGCGGGCGCACGTCGCGGCTCCTTACCGTCTTCGCGCAGAACTCGCAGGTGCTGGGGCTGGGCCTCGACGAGGACACGGCCGTCGACATCACCGTAGGTGACGAGTATCGGGTTCACGGCAGTGGCGTGGTCCTGATCTTCGACGGACGCGTGCAGTTCTCGAGTGCCCCGCTCGTCGACGACGAGCACCCCATGGCGATCTCGTCCGTGAGCCTGCACGTGCTGACCGACGGGTACGGCTTCGACGCGGCGCGCATGGAGGTGATGACGCCCGACGGCGTCTACGACGTCAAGCCGCGGGTGGGAGACGAGGGGTGAGGTGAGCGCGGACGAGCGCAGCCAGCGCCAGCGCATGCTGGCCGGCGAGCCCTACATCGCCGACGACCCCGAGCTGCAGGCCGCGAGCCTGCGCGCCGCGCTGCTGCAGAAGCGCTACGCGGCGCTCTGGCCCGAAGACCCCGAGGGCGCGGCCGCCGTGCTCGCCGAACTGCTGGGCAGCCTCGGCGAGGGCACGTTCCTCAAGCCGCCCGTCTACTTCGACTACGGCAGCCACGTACGCGTCGGCGCCCGCACCTTCGCGAACTACGGCCTGGTAGCGCTGGACGTGGCCCCGATAACTATCGGCGACGACGTTCAGATCGGCCCCAACGTGCAGCTCCTGACACCCACCCACCCGTTGGAGGCGGCGGCCAGGCGCGCGAAGTGGGAGGCGGCGAAGCCGATAACGATCGAGGACAACGTGTGGCTCGGGGGAGGGGTGATCGTGCTGGCGGGCGTGACGATCGGGCGCGACGCGGTGGTCGGCGCCGGCGCCGTGGTGACGCGCGACGTTCCGCCTGGCACCCTGGCGGTGGGCAACCCGGCGCGCGTCGTCAGGCGCCTGGCAGAGGGTGGGCCGACGCCGGTCTGAAGCCAGCCGCCGAACCGGGTGCTCGTGCCTCGGAGTTCCACCCGCGCCCGAGCCTCGGAGCTCGGCCCGCGCCCGCGCCTCAGAGCTCGACGCGCCCGCCGCTCTCCAGCGCCCGCTCGACTGCCAGGCAGAGCGCCACCGAGGCGCGACCGTCGGCCGCGGTGGCGGCCGGAGCGCTGCCCGTGCGGATGGCCGCCAGGAACGCTTCCGTCTGTTTGGGCAGGTCGAAGGCGTGGCCGCTGGGGGACACTTCCAGCTCCTGCGCTGGGACGTCCTGCTCGTGCCCGCGCTTCAGCGTCAGGCGCTGGCGGGGTTCTGGGTCCAGGTCCATCCGGCCCTCCCACGCGGCGCGCAGGGCGCCCTCGTCGCCCACGAGCTGGAGCGAGACGTGATGCCCCCACGCGGCGATGGAACGCGTCACCAGCGCCTGCGCTTCACCGAAATCCAGGCGGGCGTCCAGGTTCTCCCAGGCGGCCGGCGCGTCCGGGCGGCCCGTGGCCCACGCCTCCACGGCGCGCGGCTCGCCGTGCGCCCCGGACAGGTACCAGCGCGCCAGGTCGAGGTAGTGGATGGGCTCTTCCAGGATGCTGCTGCCCAGCTTCGCGGGGTCGCTCTTCCAGCCGCCCGCGCCGCTGCGGTAGGGGCGGCGCCAGAGGTCGAGCCGCAGGTGCAGGGGGCGGCCCACCGCGCCGTCGTCGAGCAGGCGCTTCACGGTCTCGAACAGTCCGAAGACGCGCATCTCGAGCCCGACCGCCACCACCTTCCCGCTCCGCCGTGCCGCGGCGACAATGCGGTCGCAGCCCTCCAGGTCGGTCGCCAGCGGCTTCTCGACGAGTACGTGCCTGCCCGCCTCCAGGCACGCCACCCCGTGCGAAGCGTGCAGGTAGTTGGGGCTGGCGACGATGGCTGCCTCGAAGGGCACGTCCAGGAAGCGCCCTATGTCGGTGAAGGCGGACACGCCCCACTCGCGCTCGATGCGCTCGGCGGACGCGCGGCTGGAGACGAGCACGGCGCTCAGCTCGGCCCCTACCGCGGCCAGCGCTTCGCGGTGCACGCCCGCCCAGCGTCCGCCGCCGACGAGGGCGACCTTCACCTCGCGCGGCCGATCCTCAACCGAGCACCTCGGGTTCGATGCTGGGCATGTGCTCGAGCTCCTCGGAGAGATGCACGGTGCGGCGCTCGGCCACCGACCGGAGCACCGCGAGCGAGATGCGCAGGGCGTCGATGCCGTCGTCGATCGTCGCCACCTGCCTGGGGGCGCCTTCCGTGAGCTCGCGGTAGAACTGCGCCGTCTGGGCGCGCCAGGCGTTGAAGTCGGGCGCGTCCCAGCGCTCGGGCTCCTCGCTGCGGTAGAGCGTCATGCCGCTGTTCCAGTTCACCACCAGCAGCCCCTCGGGGCCGACGTAGCTGTGGCGCTCGATGTACTGCACGCCGCTGGGCAGACCCCACGAGATCTGCACCTGCCCCACGCGCCCGTTCGGGTAGGTGAGGGTGAACAGCGCGCTGTCGAGCGCCTTCTGCTCGATGCTCGCGAGCTCCGAGCGCCCCTCGGCGAAGGTGTAGCCGTGCGCCGACACGCTCTCGGGCTGGCCCCCGAAGATCTCGCGCCACAGGTCGAAGAGGTGGCAGCACATGTCGATGACGGGGCCGCCGTTGCCGCGCGCGTCGTGCATCATCCGCTTGGGACGCAGGCCCGCCACGATCGTCGCCTGCGCCAGCGTGGGGCCGCCCAGCAGGGCGTGGCGGTGGAGGATCTCGTGATGGGCGGGGTCGAAGCGGCGCATGAGGCCGATGCGCAGCTCGCGGTCGTAGAGCGCGGCGGCCGACTTCATGCGCTCTGCCGCGCTGACCGTGAGCGACGCGGGTTTCTCGCACAGCACGTGCTTGCCGGCCTCGATGGCGGCGACCGTGTAGCTCTCGTGCAGGAAGGTGGGGGTGCAGACCGACACTACGTGCACGTCGCCCCTCGCCAGCAGCTCGCCGGGATGGGTGACGCCTTCGGCGCCCACCGTCGCCGCCACCTCGCGGGCGCGTTCGAGCCACGGGTCGCAGACGGCGATGACCTTGGCGCCGGCCTCGTGCCAATGCTGGGCGTGGCGCGAGCCGAGGTCTCCTGCTCCGATGACCACCACTCCGAGGGGTCCGTCGTTCAGGTCGTGGCGGGGGCGGTTGTTGGGCGTCGGTTCCATCCAGGGGGCTCCAGTAGGGGCCGGCGCTGCTGGCCGGCGGCTGCGGCCGATACTACCCCCCGCGGCCGTTCCGTGACGTTTCACCCCTTCACCCCGCCGGCCGTGAGGCCGCTGATGATGCGCTGCTGGAAGAAGACGATGAGCAGCACGAGCGGGATGACGCCCAGCGTCACGGCGGCCGAGATGACAGCCCACGGGAACGAGAACTGCCCCTGGTAGAAGGTGATGCCCACGGGCACGGTGCGCATCTCGACCGCGGTGTTGAAGGTCAGGGCCAGCAGGAACTCGTTCCACGAGTTGACGAACACGATGATCGCCGCCGTCACCATGCCGGGCGCCGAGAGGGGCATGATCACGCGGAAGAGCGCCCCCAGCCGGCTGGCGCCGTCGACCGTGGCGGCCGCCTCCAGGTCGTCGGGGATGAGCTGGAAGAAGCTCGTCAGGATCATCGTGGCGATGGGCAGGCTGAGCGCGACGTACGGGATGATCAGCGCCCAGTAGGTGTTCAGCAGGTTGGGGGTGGCCACCACGTCGGGGAAGAAGAGGAAGCCGCTCAGCCAGCCGATCTCGCCCCCGCGGAAGAGCCGGTAGAGGGGCACCAGCAGCACGAGCGCCGGGAACATGCTGGTCATGACGATGCCGGTGAGGATGGCGCGGCTGCCACGCAGCTTCAGGCGTCCCAGCGCGTAGCCGGCCAGGCCCGCGAAGAGCACGCAGACGAGGGTGGCCACGACCGAGACCACGAGCGAGTTGCGCAGGAAGAGCGCGAACGGGTTGCGTTCGAACACCGCGACGTAGTTGTCGAGCGTCGGGTCGCGCGGCAGGTAGCTGATGGGCAGCTGCGTCAGCTCGCCGTCGTGCTTCAGTGACGTCAGCAGCAGCCAGACCGACGGGAAGAAGCCGTTGACGACCACGAGCAGCAGCGCGATCAGCAGGAAGATGCGGC
>CAZVCT010000048.1:1634-9265 GCA_964625655.1 uncultured bacterium | reverse complement strand
TGCGGCTGGCTGGGTTGCGGCTGGCTGGGTTGCGGCTGGCAGGGTTGCGGGGGCCGGTCATGTGCGGCTCCGCTCGCGGCGTGCCGGGGCGCCTTGGTTCGCCACGCGTGCAAGGCCGGGGCTCGTGCAGCGTGCACGAGCGTGGCTGGGTGTGGGAGGGTTCGGGTGCGTCATAGGCTCAGCGGTCCGTGTAGATCCAGCGCAGGTAGAAGACGGTGATGATCAGCGAGATACCGAAGAGGGCCACCGCCAGCGCGGCGGCGTAGCCGATGTCAAGTCCGTTGACGGTCTTGTAGATATAGATCCCCAGCGTTTCCAGCGTGCGGCCAGGCCCACCGCCGGTCATGGCGAACGGCTCGTCGAACGTCTGTATGGCCGTCAGGGTTCGGAAGATCAGCGCCACCATGATGGCGGGGCGCAGCAGCGGCAGGGTGACGCGCCAGAAGCGCTGCCAGGCGTTGGCGCCGTCGATGCGCGCGGCCTCGTACAGGCTCTCGTCGATCGACTGCAGGCCAGCCAGCAGGATCAGGCCCACGAACGACGAGGTCTTCCAGATGATGGCGATCGACACCGCCACGATGGCGGGCACGTCGCGCGCCAGCCAGTAGACGCCGCGGCCCCCGATCCACTGCTCGGGCAGCACCACGCGCAGAAGGTCGTTGATCCCCATCCGCCCCAGCAGGTCGTTCACCACGCCGTAGTCGCTCTGGAAGAGCCACGCGAACGCCAGCCCGCTGAAGACGCGCGGCATGGCCCATGGCAGCAGCAGCCCCAGGCGCACGAGCCACTTCAGGGGGTGCTTCACGTTGGCCAGCAAAGCCAACGGCAGCCCGACGACGAAGGCGCCCGACACGGTGACGACTATCAGCAGCAGCGTGATCGAGAAGCTGTTCCAGAAGCGCGCGTCGCCCCAGCGCGTGCCCTCGGCGGGGTGGTAGCCCATCAGCCAGCCCGCCACCGCCACGATGAGCACGGTCCAGAAGAGCGCCATGCCGCTCTTGAGGGCGCCGCGCCTTACCCCGTACCAGATCGGCAAGAGGGCGGACAGCAGCAGCGCGCGCCACACCCAGAGCCTCTCGAGGCTCCAGGCCATGTCGCCGCGGCCCCAGAGCATGCGCACGAAGTTGTCGAGGCCGATGAACGGCGTGCCGCGCTGCGGCTGGTTGAGGCGCTCGAAGTGGACGCTCTGCCACAGCACCGTCAGCACGGGGTAGAGCATCACCGCGGCCAGGGTGATCAGCGCGGGAAGGAGCAGCAGCCAGGCGAGCTGTCCCTCGCTCGGGTTGCCGCTCCTCAGCCGCTGCCAGAAGCCCGGCTTACGGTAGCTGGATGCGTCCGGTGGGCGGTGGGCCCCACCTGAGTGGAGCCCACCGGTCGTCGGCCTCATTCGACGGCGTCTTCGAGTCCGATCTGCATCTCCTCGAGCGCTTCGTCGACGTTGAGGGTGCCCGCCAGGAAGGCGTTCATGGCGCTACGGATGACCTCGGAAACGTCGGAGTAGTAGGGCGTCACCGGGCGCGGGCGCGCGTTGACGATCACGTCGTAGAAGGCGCCGAAGTGCGGGTTGGCCTCGAGGACGGCCTCGTCCTGGTAGAGGGCGCTGCGCACGGGCGCGCGGCCCGACTCGACGGCCAGGTCGCGCTGGAACTCGGGGCTGGAGTAGTGCTGGATGACGTCGAAGGCGATCTCCTTGTTCTCGCCGTACGGGTTCAGCGCCCACTGCCAGCCGCCGACGCAGGTGTAGCTCTCGCCGCCCTCGAAGGCCGGGATGGGCGCCACGCCCACGTTGCCCTTCACGGTCGAGTCGTCGTCGTTCTGGAAGTGACCCCAGGCGTAGCCCCAGTTGATCATGAAGACCACGTGGCCGGCCTGGAACTCCTGGCGCGAGTTGTCGGTGGCGGTCTCGGCGATGTTCGGCTTCGTTATGCCGGAGTCGAGCGTCTCCTGGTACCACTCGAGGGCCTTGCGGCCCGCGTCCGTGTCGATGGTGATGGCGCCGCTCTCGTCCTGCCAGTCGCCGCCCGCGCTCCAGAACGGCTGCAGGAAGGTGCAGACCGTGCCTTCGATGGCGGCGCCCTGGTAGTTGAAGCCCTGCAGGTTCGGGTCGCCCTCGCCTTCCATGATGGTCAGCGCCTGCTGCTGCATCTCTTCGAGCGTGGTGGGTGGCTCGAAGCCGTACTTCTCGAGCAGGTCGGCGCGGTAGTAGAGGAACATCGAGTCGGTGTACGCCGGCAGGGCGTACAGCGTGCCGTCGACCGTGTCGGCGGCCACCGGGCCGTCGAGGAACTCGCCCAGGTACTCGTCGCGCGCGGCCTCGCTCTCGAAGAGCGGGTCGAGCGGTTCGGCCCAGCCCGCGGCGGCGAAGGTGGCCGGGCGGATGACGTCGATCTGGAAGATGTCGATGTCGCCCGACTGGCCGCTCAGGACTGTGTTGAGGTACTGCTGCTGCTGGTCGCTGGTGGCGCCGCCCGCCTCGAAGCTGATCGTGACGTCGGGGTTCTCGGCCGTGTACGCCTCGGCGTAGCGCTGGAACAGCTCCATAGGCTCGCGCGGGTCGAGGAACATCACGATGTTCGTCTGAGCCAGGGCGCCCGACAGGAACATCAGCGTGGCCAAGGCCAGGATCGGGGATCGTCTCATGAACTTACCTCCAGGGTCATGTGGCGAAGTAGCCGCCTGCCGAGTGACGCCGCGGCACCGCCCTCGCCCAGGCCGACGACCGTCGAACGGCCGGACGGACCGGATGCGCGGGTGTGGTCCCAGGGCACGCTCACAGGATAGCGTCCGCGGCTCACTATCTTGCCGACGATGCAGCACCCGAGGGCCAACGCGCGCGCTCGTCCCTTCACTCGGCCAGCCGCTGCCACAGGAACTCGTAGGCCAGGGCCCGCATCTGAGCCGCCTGCGCGTTCGTGGCCGCCCCGCCGTGGCCGCCTTCGAGGTTCTCGTAGTACGTCACGTCGTTACCGGCGTCCAGCATCCGCGCCGCCATCTTGCGCGCGTGGCCGGGGTGGACACGATCGTCGCGCGTGGACGTCGTGAACAGAACGGGCGGGTAACGGCGCTCAGGTTCGTGCAGGTGGTAGGGCGAGAAGGTGCGGATGTACTCCCACTGCGCCGGGTCGTCGGGGTCGCCGTACTCCGCCATCCAAGACGCGCCGGCCAGCAGCTTGGAGTAGCGCCGCATATCCAGCAGTGGCACCTGGCAGACGACCGCGGCGAACAGTTCGGGGTAGCGCGTCAGCATGTTGCCCACCAGCAGACCGCCGTTGGAGCCGCCCTGCACGCCGAGATGCGCGCTATCGGTGACGCCGCGCGCGATCAGGTCTTCCGCCACGGCCGCCATGTCCTCGTAGGCCCGGTGGCGCTTCTCCTTCAGGGCCGCCTGGTGCCAGCGCGGACCGTACTCGCCCCCGCCACGGATGTTCGCGACGACGAAGACGCCCCCGCGTTCGAGCCACGCTCGCCCTATGGCGCCGTTGTAGGCGGGCAGCATGGGGATCTCGAAGCCGCCGTAGCCGTACAGGAGGGTGGGGGCGGAGCCTGTGCCGGCCTCCTGCCCGCCCACCTGGAAGTACGGCACGCGGGTGCCGTCGTCGGACAGCGCGAAGTGCTGGGAGACGCGCAGCCCGCTCGTGTCGAAGAAGCTGGGTAGCGACCTCATGGGCGTCACCGTAGCTTCGGCCCCCTCGCTCAGGTCGAGGCGCGCCAACGTGGTGGGGGTCAGGAAGCCCTGCGCCGTCAGCCACAGGGAGTCTTCGTGCTCCGCGTCGACGGGGCGAACCTCCAGCTGCAGAGGCTCGGGGGCGTCTCCCCCCGGAAGCTCCAGTTCCAGCTCGCGCCGTCGCCAGCCCTTGTTCGTGGGCGTGTGGACCTCGAGCCGGCTCTTCACGTCGTCCAGCACGTTCAGGACCACGTGACCGCGGGTGGCTGCCACTTGAGTCAGCGACGTCGAATCGGTGGGCCTGAAGAGCGCCTCGAAGTCGCGCTCGCCGGCCAGGAAGCGCCCTAGCTCGATGACGATCAGCGAGCCGGCCGCGTGCACCGTTCCGCCCGTCGCCCACGGCTCGCGCAGCTCTACGGCCAGCCACTGGCGGTGGAGCCGTGGCTCGCTGCTGCGCGGCACCTCGAGGCGCACGAGGCCTTCGTCCGTCAGCAGGTGGAACTCCGCCTCGTAGAAGCGTACGGACCGCATGATCACGGTGCGCTCGAAGCCCTCGGTGAAGTCGTGGAACGCCCACACGCCCATGTCCGTCTCGGAGGCCGCGAAGACCTCGGGCGCCTCCTCGACGGGCGTGCCGCGCTGCCAGAGGCGCACCGTCCGCGGGTAGCCGGAGCTGGTCATCGAGCCAGGGCCGAAGTCCTTGGCTATCAGCACCCGGTCGCCGCTCCGGTCGGCCCACCCCACCGACCCCTTCGATTCGGGGTAGTAGAAGCCGTCCTCCACGAAGCTGCGGCTCTCCAGGTCGAACTCGCGCGTGATGTCGGCGTCGGCGCCACCACGCGAGAGGCTCAGGAGGGCGCGCGTGTGCTCGGGCGGCAGCAGCCTGGGGGCGTGCCACACCCAGTTCACGCCCTCTTCCTCGGCCAGGGCGTCCAGGTCGAGCAGTACCTCCCATTCGGGGTCGCCGCCGGCGAACGACTCTGGGGTGCAGCGGCGCCACACGCCGCGCTCGTGTTGGGCGTCCTTCCAGAAGTCGTACAGGTACTCGCCGTGCTTCGTGACCTCGGGGATGCGCTCGTCGGAATCGAGCACCTCCAGGGTCGCCGCCTTCAACCGTTCCAGGCGCTCGGTGCCCAGGGCCTCGAAAGCGTGGGCGTTGCGCTCCTTCACCCAGTTCAGCTGCTCTTCGCCCTCGACCTCTTCGAGCCAGGCATGCGGGTCGTCGTTGGTCGTCGTGTTCGCGGCAGGCGCGACGTTCGTGCTCGTGTCCATCCGCCAAGGCTACCTCGGGCGGAGGCGAACCGCCCTGAGGCGCAGCTGCACCACCAGCGTTCCGAACGCCGCCAGGCTCAAGCCCAGTATCTCCTTCACGCCCAGCGACTCGCCCAGGAAAATCCAGGCGAGGATGGCGATCTGGACGAGCATGGTGTTGTTGATGACGCTCGATTCGATGGCCGACAGGGTGCGCAGGCTCATGTTCCAGAGGGTGAACGCCAGCGCTGTGTTCACCACCGCCAGCCAGAGGATGATCGCCCAGCTGCGCAGGCTCAGCTCGGGGAACCCCTGCGTGATCAGGCCCACCGCCAGCAGCGCCACCGCGCCGACACCCATGCTGACGACGGTGACGCTCATGGCGCTCAGAGCACCCGTGCGGTTGACCTCGCGTCCGAGGACCGAAGCGGTGGCGTTGGCCGCCAGGCACACGAGCGCGATGACGACGCCCAGCACCTGGCCGGCCGGGAACGAGGCAGGGTAGAGGAAGATGGCCGCGCCTATCAGGTACAGCCCTACTCCCACCCACTGCTGACCCGTGGGGCGCTCGGCCAGCAGCGCCGCCCCCAGGAACGCGACGAGGACGGGCGAGAAGCTGAGCAGCAGGCTGGTCGTCTGGGCGGGCAGGTAGCTGAGCGCCAGGAACTGCGCGCCCTGCGCCAGGCCGTAGAGGATCAGGCCCAGCACCACGAGCTTCGGCAGGTACTGGCGCGACAGGGCGACCTTCACCCCGCCCTTGCCCCGCTGCGCGAAGGCGAAGGGCAGCAGCACGAGGAAGGCGAGGAAGTAGCGCGCGCCGGCGAAGAAGAGCGCGGGGATCTCGTCCAGGCCCGTCTTGATGAGCACCCACGACGACGACCAGAGGATCGTGACGAAGAGCGCCTGCAGGATGGCGCGGGTGCGGCTGCTGTCGGGGGAGGCCACCCGGAGAGTCTACCTACGGCGCCGGCACGGCCGACGAACTCAGGGCAGCAGGTAGAGCCAATCGTCGGTCAGGAACTTCTCCTCGGCCAGGCGCTCGGCGGCCGCCACCTCCTGTTGGGTCAGGGCGTCCTTCCTCAAGCCGTACAGCTCGTCGAACGTCTCGACCAGCCGGTCCAGGACGGCGCTGCGCGACATCTGCGTCTGCTGGGCGAGCGGGGTGACGCGCTTGTTGGCGCTGACGCTCCCCTTGTCGGAGAGCTTCTCGCGGCCGATGCGCAGCACCTCGAGCATGGTGGCGGGGTTCATGTCGTAAGCGGCCATGATGTGGTGCAGCACGGCCCCGCCGCGGCGCGTCTGGGCGGCGCCGCCGATCTTCCCCTGCGCCGACGAGATGTCGTTGATCGGCTTGTAGACGGCCTCGACGCCCATCGAGCGCAGCGCCTGCAGCACCCAGTCGTCCATGAAGGCGTACGAGTCGACGAAGGACAGCCCCTTCACGAGCGACTCGGGGGCGTAGAGCGAGTAGGTGATGGCGTTCTGCGGCTCGGTGAACATCGCCCCGCCGCCCGTGATGCGCCGGACGACCTGCACGCCGTGCTTCTTCGCGCCTTCCGGGTCGACCTCGTTGCGCACCGATTGGAAGCGTCCGAGGATCACGGCGCTGCGGTCCCACTCCCAGATGCGCAGGGTGGGGGGCCGCTCGCCGCGGCCGACGGCGTACGTCAGCACCTCGTCGAGCGCCATGTGCATGGCGGGCGGGCGCGGGCCCTCGCGTACCAGCTGCCAGTCGTGGTCGTGCCAGCGGCGCCGGAACTCGTCGGCGCGGGGGTTCAGCTCCCAGGCGCTCGGCTCGTACGTGCGGTCGCTCATGCGCGCTCCCGGGGGCTGCCGTCGGTGACGGCGCGGCGGACGGCCACCGCGACGGCCGTGGCGTCGAAGCCGATGAGGGCGGCGCCTTCGGGCAGCGCGTCCTCGATGCGGCGCGCCAGTTCCGCCTCGTCGGCCGCGGCGGGGGCGCCGTCGAGCGCCCCTACGATCTGCTCGAGCGCCTCGGGCGGCTCGAGGAAGAAGTCGCCGCTGACCTCGACGTTGGTGAGGCGGCCGTCGTCGACCACCAGGTCCACGACCACGAGCTTGCCTCCGGGGGTCTTGTACTCGCCGTGGGATGCCATGGCTCGATGATAGCGCCCGGCCGCGGCGCAGGTCCGCTCCGCCGGCGACGCGAAGGCTCATCCTTTGCCACCTTTGCTGTCACCGCCCGGGTCGCCTTTCCGTCCGGCGCGCTGCCCGCCGCGGCGGCCGGGCCCCAGGCGCCGCCAGGCGTGGGGTGTGCGCCGCGCCATCAACTGCGCCAGCGAGAGCGCCTCGCTCCACCGCGAGGCGAGCGACCCTGGACCTTGGGATCCGGTGCCGGAAGAGCCGGCGCGCCGACGCGCCCTGTGCTCCGCCAGGCGCCCTGCTAGCGCGCCCGGCGTGCGCTCGACGAGGACGAGCTCCTCTTTGGCGCGCGTCAGGGCAACGAAGAGCACGTTGGCCTCGGCCTCGTCGTCCAAGGTAGGAGCCGGCGACGGGTCGGGGTCGGGGACGCCGGAAGGAGCGGCGGTGCGGGCTTCGGAGCCGGTGTCCTCGTACGGTTGCACCGGCACGTGGGCCGCTGCGGGTGGCGGCGCCAGTTCCTCTGGGAAGAGAAGGAACACGCGCCGCGCCTCGCGCCCCTTCGCCTTGTGGATCGTGCTCAGGACCACGGCTTCCCTGGTGGCTGCTCTGGTGG
>CAZVCT010000048.1:0-1534 GCA_964625655.1 uncultured bacterium | reverse complement strand
TTCGCCTTGTGGATCGTGCTCAGGACCACGGCTTCCCTGGTGGCTGCTCTGGTGGTTTCCCCGGTAGCTTCCCTGGTCGTCGTGGCACCTCCGGCATCGTCGTCGCTCACGAACAGCTCGCGCGTCAAGCGCTCCAGCTCGGACAGGTTGCGGACGCCGGCCCCGAGCCGCCTGAGCAGCAAGCCGAGCGCCTCGTGAAGCTCGGCGCTCGTGTCGAGGGCGCCTCCGAGAGACGCGCTGGTGAGCAGCTCCCGCTCCAGCCGGCGCGCCTCGCTCCGTGCGTGGCGCGCCACCACCGACGGCGCGTCAAGCGGCAGCGGTCCGGGGAAGAGGCGCCCCGCGAGTTCCAGAAGCGGCCCAGCCAGGTCCGTTCCCAGCACGCGTGCCGGCGTTCCCACCTCCGTGAGCCTCAGGCACAGCTCGACGAGCGGGGCGTTGACGCGGCACATGATCAGGTCGCCCGGGCGGGCTGCCCTGGCGAGGCGGGCCAAGGGGAGCACGCGCACGGCGCCAGTCGCGGCGCCGGGTGCTGGTTGCATGTCGGGTGAGAAGCGCCGGGCGAGCGTCACGTGGCGCGTAGGGCAGCGGAAACTGACCGACAGGGGCAGCACGGTCGCGCCGGTGCGCTGGGCGACGCGCTGCAGCGAGCGCCGGTCGGCGCCCGCGAAACCGTAGATCGCCTGGCGCGGGTCGCCGACGAAGAGCGCGCGGGCGCCACCTTCGACGAGGCGCATGACGAGCGCCAGCGTCAGCGGGCTGAGGTCCTGCGCTTCATCGACGCAGACGAAGCCGAAACGAGGCGGCTCCAGCCCCAGCTCGAGGGGCACGAACAGCATGTCGGTGAAGTCGACGACCCCTTCGCGCGCCGCTGCGACGCCGCGCAGGCGGAGCTCGGGCAGCAAGGCGTGCAGTTCGGGCGTGCGGGCCGCCGTGACGGGGCTCTCGAGGCCGTAGCGCGCGGCTACCTGGCTCACGTCTTTCGGCCGCGTGACGTCCGTCAGCTCCAGCCGCGTGAAGCGCGCGAGGCGCGCCATGTAGTCGGCGAGCGTGGGCGCCTCGGCGCGGTCGGCTCCGTGCTCCATCACCAGTTCGAGGGCCAGCGAGCGGTACTTCCCCTCGTCCGGCTGCGTGCGCCGCGCCGCCGTCACGGCCCCGGCGAGTGTGGCGCGGCCGAGAGCGTGGATGGTGGTGGCCTCGACGTGAGGTGGGAGGCGGGCGCGCAGCTCGGCGGCGGTTGCCCGGTTGAACGCGAGGAAGCAGGCCGGTTGGCCGGTTTGGCCGGCGGGCATGTCGGCCGGAAGCAGACGCGCCACCTGCACGAGCGTGGTGGTCTTGCCGCTGCCGGCCGTTGCCTCGACCACGCCATGCCCGCTGGAATGTTCGACGAACTCCAGCACCCTTTGCTGGTAGGGGCTGGGCGAGGGACCCCGCCTCGGCGCGTCGCGCTCGCGGGCGGCCCCGTTTCCTTCGCTTTCCGGCGACTGCCTATACATGTGCGGCCCTCGCCCCAGTGTCGGGGGAGGGCCGCGCTCTC
>CAZVCT010000047.1:11253-19732 GCA_964625655.1 uncultured bacterium | reverse complement strand
TGCTGACGGGCACGCCCAAGGGGATCAGCCACCTGCGCGTCGGCGACGAGGTGCGTTGCCAGGTGGAGGGGATCGGCGAGCTGGTCAACGAGGTGGTGGCGGAGGAAGAGCTGGCGGGCGCGTGAGCGGCCGAGACGACTGATGTTCCAAGGCGTCGACCGCGATAGGTTCCTCGCCGTGCTCGCGGAACTCCCTGCGGAGCGGGCGGAGGCCCTCACCACCCTGCCCCAGGTGCTGGTGCGGCACGGCGAGGGCTACGCGACGGTCTCCTTCCGGCATCCAGACAACAGCCTCACCCTGGCGGGAAGTATCGACCCCCGCATAGAGGTCGGCGCTGCCCTGCCGGCCGACGGCATCGTCGCGATGGCTGCCCGCGAGGGCCGGGTCATCTACCTGACTGACGCCTCGTCGCATCCGAACTACCGCACGGCTGGCGGGAAGGGGTACCCCGTCGAGCTGGCCCTGCCCATCTTCGAGCGCGAGCAGGTGGCGGCGGTGCTGAACATCGAACGCTTCGAGCCGTACAGCCGGGCCGAGCGCAACGTCCTCGAGCTGTTCACCGCTGGGGTGAGCCGCCAGCTGACGCAGGCGTCGTACAGCCTGGAGGCACGGCTGAACGCGACGCTGAGCAAGCGGCTGGCGACCGTAACCTCCATGGCGGAGGCCGCCTCCATCGCGCTTCAGGTGATCGCGCCAGCGGTGGGCGCCAACTCGGGCTCGTTGCTCTACGAACACGGGAGCGCGCTGCTCCCGATCGCGCTCTACGGCGACGACTCTTTACGGGACGCCCTCGGCGACGGCACGCCGTACCCCCAAGGGTTCGCGTGGAGCGCCAGCTTGAACGACGAGCCCCAGTTCAGCCGTGACTACCGTAACGACCCACGGAGCCTCGAGCGGCTGCGTACCCACGTCCCGGACGTGGTGCTGACGCTTCCCATCGGCCGTACCGGAGCCATGAGCCTCCACTTCCCCGACGAAGCGCACGTCAGCGCTGCCGACATCGAGCTCCTGGCCAGTGTCGCCGAGTACCTGACGATGGTGCTCGAGGCCGGGCACGCCGCGGCCCTCCAGGCCGACCTCATGACCCTCTATGCGCGCGCGCTCGAGGACGGCACCAGCGACCTGTACCAGCTGGCCGTCGAGACCGCCGTCGCCCACGCCCCGGGCGCCGAGGCCGGCAGCCTCATAGTGCGCCGCAGCGTCGGCGAGCTGTTCCGCTACGAGGGGGCCGTCGGCTTCGACCTGGCCGAACTGAGGCGTACGACCTTCACCGAGAAGCAGATGCGCGCCTGGTACGAGGCCGGTGACGAAGGCTGGCGGCAGGGGCGCCCCCGTGTCCTCACCAGCGAGACGCGCGACATGGTCGACTTCAGCCGCTCGACCAGCGGGGCCGAGGGGCCAGCCCATACAGGCGCCCTGGAGGGCCTGAAGAGCAACGCCTGCGTGCCCATCGCCTATCAGGGCCAGGTGCTGGCGCTACTGAACCTGGACAACTTCACGCGCCCGGACGCGTTCGAGGGGTACTCGCTGCGCACGCTGGCGGCGATCGGGGCGCCGGTCGCGGCCATGCTCGCCGGTGCCCACTTCCGCGACGAGATCCTGCGCGCCAACCGCACCGACCCTCTGACCGGCCTGATGAATCGCGACGGCTTCACGCGCCTGCTCGAGCGACAGCACGAACGCAGCGCCCACACGGGCGAGCCGTACACGGTGCTGTCGATGGACCTGACGGGCTTCAAGCAGATCAACGACACGCTTGGGCACGCTGCCGGCGATGCCGCACTGCAGAGCGTCGCGCGCTCCCTCGAAGCGGCGTCGCGGCCCGGCGACTCCGTCAGCCGCTGGGGCGGTGACGAGTTCGTCGCCCTCCTGCCACGCACTGCCGCCCAGGACGCGGAGGCTATCTGCCACAGGTTCGAGCGCGTCGTGGGCGAACTGCGGACCGGGGGCCTCAGCCTGGGAGTCGACATCGGCACGGCCACCTTCTTAAGTGACGCGGACACGACCGACGAGCTCCTTCGGATCGCGGACACGCGCATGTACGCCAACAAGCAGGAGGGGAAGAGGCTGAAGGGGGAGCAAGGCGGCGCGTGACCGACCGGCTCCAGCGCGGCTTCTTGGTTCCTAGGCACAGTTCCGAGGCGCCGATTGTGCTTTCGCACGATTGCCCTGCTACCGCCCGCCCGCTATCGTCAGGGGAGTGAAACACATGAGCGAGAGGGCGCCGACAGCTGCGGCCGGCCAAGTCCGACGTGGCGCCACCTGCGCCTCTCGCGCCCCCGCACGCCGTCGTTGACCGCGCCCGCGTTCCGGTTCGCCTGAGAGACCAGGCGCAACCCGGTACCTCCGGCCGCCCCGACGTGCCCGACCTTGGAGGGATCCGCTTGGCAAGCCCACTCGATTCGAACGCCACCGAGAAGGCGCCGCCCGAAGGCAGCGTGGCAGAGCCCGGACGGGAACCGCGAACGGACGGGGCGCCCGCCAAGGGCACCTCCGGCGCCACCGCCGCCGACAACCGCCGCGCCGCCCACACCGTGCTGCACGAGCTGCACGCACGTGTGGGGGTATCGCGCGGCGACGACCGCACCGCCGCCTTCGGCCACCTCATAGGCGGCAGCTGGCGCCTGTCGGAAGACGGCGCCACCTTCGGCACGAGCTCGCCCGACGACGCGTCGCATCTGGCCGACGTGGCCAGCGGGGGCCGCGCCGAGGTCGACGCTGCGGCCAACGCCGCCGCCGAAGCGTTCGAGAGCTGGCGCCACGTCAGCGGCACCGAGCGACGGCGCATCCTCTACCGCCTGGCGGCCCTTATCGAGGAGAACGCCGAGCGCATCGCGCTGCTCGAGGTGCTCGACACGGGCCAGCCGCTGCGGTACATGCGGCAGGCCGCGAACCGCGGCGCCGCCAACTTCCGCTTCTTCGCCGACCGCGCCGAGGGGGCCGCCGACGGCGATGCCCTGCCCACCCCGGGCTTCCTGAACTACACGCGCCGGCAGCCGATCGGGCCCGTGGCCGTCATCACGCCCTGGAACACGCCGTTCATGCTGTCCACCTGGAAGATCGCGCCGGCGCTCGCCAGCGGCTGCACGGTGGTGCACAAGCCGGCCGAGTGGAGCCCCCTGACGGCCACGCTGCTCGCGGCTCTGGCGAAGGAGGCGGGCGTGCCGGACGGGGTGTGGAACCTGGTGCACGGCCTGGGCGAGTCGGCGGGCAAGACGCTCACCGAGCACCCCGGCATCCGCGCGGTGGCGTTCGTGGGCGAGACCACCACGGGCAGCGCCATCATGGCGCAGGGCGCCCCCACCCTGAAGCGCGTGCACTTCGAGCTGGGCGGCAAGAACCCCGTCGTGGTGTTCGCGGATGCCGACCTGGAGCGCGCCCTCGACGCTTCGCTCTTCATGATCTACAGCCTCAACGGCGAGCGCTGCACCTCCTCCAGCCGGCTCCTTGTGGAGCGCGGCGTCTACGACGAGTTCACGCAGCGGCTGGCCGTGCGCGCCAAGCGCATCGTCGTGGGCGACCCGTTCGACCCGGCCACCGAGATCGGCCCGCTCATCCACCCCGTGCACGCCGCGAAGGTGAAGAGCTACCTCGAGCTGGGTTCCAAGGAGGGGGCGCGCATCGCAGCTGGCGGCGGTCACCCGGAAGGACGCAGCGGCAACTACCTGGCGCCAACCCTCTTCGTCGACGCGCGGCCCGACATGCGCATCGCCCAGGAAGAGATCTTCGGGCCCGTCCTGACCGCCATCCCCTTCGACGACGAGGCCGACGCGCTGCGCATCGCCAACGACGTGCGCTACGGCCTGGCCGGCTACGTCTGGACGAAGGACCTGGAGCGCGCCCACCGCTTCGCGCACGGCCTCGAGGTTGGCATGGTGTGGGTGAACTCGCACAACGTGCGCTACCTGCCCACCCCGTTCGGCGGCATGAAGGCCAGTGGCATCGGCCGCGACGGCGGCGACTACAGCTTCGACTTCTACATGGAGACCCAGAACGTCGCGATCGCCTTGGGGGAGCACCAGATCCCCAAGCTAGGAGGCTAAGAGTGCCCGCACGCAACGGCAGCCAGTTCCTCGAGGGGCTCAAGCGCAACCCGCCCAACATCTACATCGATGGCGAGCGCGTCGAGGACCCCACCACCCATCCCGCCACCGCCAACGTCGCGCGCTCGATCGCCGAGCTGTACGACCTGCAGCACCGGCCCGACATGGTGGACGTCATGACCTACGAGAGCCCAACGAGCGGCGAGCGCGTGGGCCTCAGCTTCCTGGAGACGACCACGCGGGAAGACCTCGAGCGGCGCGCCGTGATGCACAAGGCGTGGGCCGACCACAGCCTGGGCTTCATAGGCCGCAGCCCCGACTACCTGAACGTGAACCTGATGGCCGCCGCGCGCGCCGCCAGCTACTTCGAGCGCGCCGACCCGCGCTTCGGCGAGAACATGCGCCGCTACTACGAGTACGTGCGCGAGAACGACCTCTGCCTCACGCACGCGCTGACGAACCCGCAGGTGAACCGCTCGGCGCGCGCCGACCAGCTGCCCGACCCGTACATCGCCCTGGGCGTGGTGCGCGAGACCGACGAGGGGCTCATCGTGCGGGGCGCCCGCATGCTGGCCACGCTGCCGATAGCCGACGAGATCCTGATCTTCCCCTCCACCGTGCTGAAGGAGGAGCCCGAGATGGCGCGCTACGCGCTCGCCTTCGCGCTCCCCTGCAGCACGCCCGGCCTGACGTTCGTGGGGCGCGAGCCGCTCGACCAGGGCCGCAGCCGCGAAGACCACCCGCTGGGCTCGAGGTTCGACGAGATGGACGCATTGGTCGTGTTCGACGACGTGCTCGTTCCCTGGGACCGCGTCTTCCTGCATGGCGACGTGGCGCTGGCGAACCGCGCCTACCCCGCCACGGGCGCCGTCTACCAGATGGCTCACCAGGTCATCAACGTGAAGATCGCCAAGGCCGAGGCGTTCGTGGGCGTGGCCGAGTCGATCGTGCGCGCCATCGGCAGTGGGCAGTTCCAGCACGTGCAGCAGAAGATGTCCGAGCTGATCATCGTGCTGGAAACGCTGAAGGCGCTCAAGACGCAGGCCGAGGCCACCGCCGAGCTGGACGAGTTCGGCACCATGACGCCGGGCCGCGCGGCGCTCGACACGGCGCGCAACTTCTTCCCGCAGGTCTACCCGCGCATGGTCGAGATCCTGCAGCTGCTGGCCGCCAGCGGCCTGATCATGACCCCCACCGAGGCCGAGCGCCACGGGCCCATGGCCGACGCCATCGACAAGTTCCTGCAGGCGAAGACCGTGGGCGCAGACGAGCGCATCCGCCTCTTCCGCCTCGCGTGGGACATGACGATCTCGAGCTTCGGGGGCCGGCAGAACCTCTACGAGAAGTACTTCTTCGGCGACCCCGTCCGCACGCAGGGCGCCTTCTACCAGAGCTACGACATGGAGCCGTACGTCGAGCGCGTGGCCGAGTTCCTCGAGGCGTCGCGCACGCCGAAGGGTGAGGGCGGCCCCGAGCCCGTGCGGGCCGGCGCGGCAGCCGGAGGGGCCGAGGGGGCATGAGCCCCATCACGCCCGCCAACCAGGCGCCGCCCTTCTCGGTCGTGCGCGTCTCGCACGTCGAGCTGGGCGTTTCCGACCTGGCGCGCTCGCGCGAGTTCTACGAGGCGGCGCTCGGCTTGGTCGTCACCGACGAGACGGACGACGCCCTCTTCCTGCGCGGCCTTGAGGAGGGCTCGCATCATTCCCTCGTGCTGCGCCGTGAGAAGGCGGGGCGCTGCCTGCGCCTCGGCTTCCGGGTGCGTTCCGAGGACGACCTCGACAAGGCGCACGACTACTTCGCGGAGCGCGACCTGGGGGCCGAGTGGGTCGAGATGGCCGGCCAGGGCCGCACCCTGCACGCCCGAGACCCGTTCGGCCACCCGCTCGCCTTCTACGCCCGGCAGGAGCGCGTGCCCAGGCAGCTGCAGAAGTACGGCGAGTACCGCGGCGCCGCCATCCAGCGCCTCGACCACGTCAACCTCTTCGCCGCCGAGCTGCAGGCCACGCACGACTTCCTGGCCGGCGAGCTCGGCTTCGCCACGAGCGAGTACACCGACACCGACGAGGCCGACCCGCGCCTCTGGGCCGTGTGGATGCACCGCAAGGGGAACGTGCACGACGTGGCCCTCACGAACGGCGTGGGCCCGCGGCTGCACCACGTGGGCCTCTGGGTGCGGGGCGAGATGGACATCATCCGCACCTGCGACATCCTGGCCACCACCGGCTGGCGCGAGTCGCTCGAGCGCGGGCCCGGGCGGCACGGCATCTCGAACGCCTTCTTCCTCTACCTGCGCGACCCCGACGGGCACCGCATCGAGCTCTTCACCGGCGACTACCTGACCTGCGACCCCGACTTCGAGCCGATCGGCTGGAAGCTCGACGACCCGCAACGGCAGACGCTGTGGGGCCACCCGGCGCCCCGCTCGTGGTTCGACGAGGGGAGCCCCTTCGAAGGGCTGGAACCGAAGGAGCCGCTGCTGCCGGCGCGGCCGATGGTCGCCCGCTGAGCCGATCGCGGAGCGCGGGTCCAACGCGCTGGCGCCTTAAGGGCCGAGCGCCCGGCAGACCCGAAGGCGCGCGGCTGCGCTCGGTTCTTCTGGGCGTCGGCCGCTGAGCGAAACGCAGTAACGTGACACTATCGGGATAAGTAGATTCGTTCTCCCCTCTCGAAAGGAGAGCCCATGCAACGCCGTTCCAACCGTAACGTCGCGTACCTGCCACTCGCCGCTCTAGTCCTGGGCGCCGCCCTGTTCGGCGCCTTCGCGCTGGCGCAGGAGCGCGCTTCCACCAGCGACGACGCCATCCGCATCGGCGTCGTGCTGGACGCCTCCGGCCCAGCCTCCGCCCTGGGTGAGGGCGAGGCGAACACGCTCGAACTGATGCAGCGCATGCTCGAGGAGCAGGGTGGCGTCGGCGGCGTCCCCGTCGAGTTCGTCTACATCGACTCCAACTCGGACGTTGGTGAGGCCATAGACGCCGTCGAGCGGCTGATCGAGGACGGCGGCATCCACGCGCTGCTCTGCTGCACGCTTTCGTCCTCCACCCAGGCGATCGTGTCGCCCGTCATGAGCGACGGCCTCCCCACCATCAGCCTCGCGGCCGCCGCGCCCATCGCGCGGCCCGCCGGCATGCGCTTCTGGGTCTTCCAGGTGGCGCAGTCCGACGCCCTGATGGCCAACGCCATCGTCGCCGACATGGCAGATCGCGGCGTCACAGACGTCAGCATCCTCTCGCTCTCGGACGAGTACGGCGAGAGCGGCAACGTCGAGCTGCAGACGGCCTTCGACGCGAGCAACATCCGCGTCGGCCGCATCGTGCGCTACGACCGCGACGCCGAGTCGTTCAACGCCCCGGCCCTGGCTGCCCTCCTCGACCGCCCGCAGGCCGTGGTGGTCTGGGGCATCGCCGAGGACAGCGCCCGCATGGTGCGTACCCTGCGCGAGCGCGGCTTCGGTGGCGACATCTACCTGAGCCACGGCGTGGGCGCCCCCTCCTTCCTCGAGATGGCGGGCGAGGCCGCCGAGGGCGTGCGGCTGCCCATCGGCCCGGCCGTCGTGGCCGACCAGCTGGCGTCCAACCACCCCGTGCGCGACGTCGCGCTCGCCTACCGTGACGCCTACGACGAGGCGTTCGGCGCGGGCCGCGTTACGTCGTTCGGCGCCCACGTGCACGACGCCGTGGGGCTGCTGATGCAGGCGATAGCCTTCGCCCAGGAGAACGGCGAGCTGGACCCCTCGAACGTTCCCGCCACGCGGATGGCCATCCGCTCGGCGCTCGAGCAGATGGGGCCGTACGTCGGCGCCGGCGGCGTGTTCGACTACACCGGTTCCGACCACACGGGCCTCGACGAACGGGCCTGGGTCATCGTCGAGGTGCAGGACGGCACCTGGAGCTTGGGGAACTGAGCGGCTGGGCCCATGGGCCTCGCTCCGATCGAAAGATAGGCACAGTTCAGCGCGCCGGATCTGGAGTTCGGCGCGCTGATCCATCGTTGGGTTTCGGGTTCCGGCTCCCGGGTCAGCCTATCGGGCTCTCGAGCCCCGCCGCCCGCCGGTAGAGCATCGCCTGCCCCAGGTGGTAGGTCTCGTGCCACAGGCGGAACTCGAGCTTCTCGCGCAGGGTCGACTTCCCGCTCTGCTCCTCCAGCTGCTCGGGCGTCAGCGCCTCCAGGGCCTCGAGGACCCGCGCGTGGGCCGTCTCGTAGTCGGCCACGTGCGCCGAGAACGGCTCCTCTTCACCCAGCTTCGGTGCTTTGAAGCCGTAGTCGTAGCGTTTGTCGACGTCGGCGTCGCGCACCGTCGGCCGGCCCAGCGATTCGAGGATCGCGTCGCGCGACGCCACCAGGTGGGCCACCAGCCAGGCGAGGTTGCTGCCGCCCTCGTACAGCGGCTCGAACGCGGCCTCCTCGCTCACGCCGTCCACGATCCTGCCAAGCAG
>CAZVCT010000047.1:9458-11153 GCA_964625655.1 uncultured bacterium | reverse complement strand
ACAGCGGCTCGAACGCGGCCTCCTCGCTCACGCCGTCCACGATCCTGCCAAGCAGGCCGTGGTTGCGCTTCGCTACCTCCACCAGCAGCCGGTTCATGCGCTCGCTCCCGCTTCTGTGGCCAGCGCCAGAGGCGCCAGGGCCCGCAACGTCTCGAGGTCGCGTTTGTGGCCCAGGTCGTCGTCGCCCATGGGCGTCTCGAGCACCTTCGGCAGGTGGCTCAGCGCGGGGTCGTGGACGATGCGCGCGAAGAAGTCGAGCCCGATCATGCCGGCGCCGACGTTGTCGTGGCGGTCCTTGCGCGAGCCCAGCGGGTGCTTGGAGTCGTTCAGGTGGATGCAGGCCAAGCGCCCCGGGCCCAGCAGCTCGAAGAACTCGTCGAAGGTCGCGCGGTAGCCCGCTTCGGACGACAGGTCGTAGCCGGCGGCGAAGGCGTGGCAGGTGTCGAGGCAGACGCCGATCTTATCTTCCTGGTCGACCAGGGCCAGCACGCGCTTCAGCTCGTCGAACGACGCGCCCAGGGTGCTGCCCTGACCGGCGGTGTTCTCGAGCAGCACCTTGGTGGTGATGGTGGGGTCGGCGGCCAGCACCTCGTCGAGCGCGCGGGCGATGCTCTCGATGCCGGCGTCCTCGCCCTCGCCCAGGTGCGCGCCCGGGTGCAGCACGAGGCCGTCCACCCCCAGGGCGGTGCAGCGCTGCAGCTCGTCGAGCAGCGCCTCCTTCGAGCGCCCCTGCACCTCGGGCTTGGGGCTGGCCAGGTTGATCAGGTAGGCGGCGTGCGCCACGACGGGCTGCGGCGCGGCCAGGCGCGCCTCCCGGAAGGCGTCCACGTCGGCGGCGTCCAGGGCCTTGGCGCGCCACTGGTTGGGGCTCTTGACGAATATCTGCAGCGAGTTGCAGCCGATCTCGCTGCCGCGGCCGAACGCCTTGGCGGCGCCCCCGGCGGTCGAGACGTGCGCTCCGAGTGTTGCCATGAGCACGAGTCTAACAGCGGCCCGCCCTCGGCCCCGTCGGTCCCCGCGTGGGCCCCGCCGGGCCCCTGGTATCCTGCACAGCGTGATCCGCGGCATGCTTACAGACCCCAGCCCCGAAGAGCTGGTCGCGTTCCTCGACGAGCAGCTGCGCCAGGGCGGGGCGCTGGTACAGGTGGCCAGCGAGTGCGAGGTGCTCTACTCGGGCCGCGCCGCCAGCGTGGCCGAGGCGGGCGACTACCTCGTGATGGTGAAGGCCGACGGCAGCGTGCAGGTGCAGGGGCCCAGGGGCGTGAAGCCCGTCAACTGGCAGCCCCAGACCGACCGCCTGAGCGTGGCGCTCGAGGACGGCGTGGCGGTGCTGACGGCCGAGCGCTTCACCCCGGCCGAGTTCGTGCGCGTGGCGTTCCACCTGCCGGCGCTGGCCCAGGCGCTGCAACTGGGCGCGAACGGCAACTTCGTGCTGATGGGCAGCGAGGCCGAGATGCAGCGCGCCCTCGCCCGTCACCCCGAGGTGATCGAGCCGGGCCTGCAGCTGCTCGAGATGGAGCTGCCCACCGACGTCGGCGGCATAGACCTGCTGGCGCGCGACCTCGCGGGTCGCCTCGTGGTCGTCGAGCTGAAGAGGGGCAAGGCCACCCACGAGGCGGTGCATCAGCTGAGCCGCTACGTGAACAGCGTGCGCTCGGTGGTGGGCGACTGCGAGGTGCGCGGCGTGCTGGCGGC
>CAZVCT010000047.1:0-9358 GCA_964625655.1 uncultured bacterium | reverse complement strand
GCACCCCGGGCGCGCTGGCGCGCGAGCTGAACCTGCCGCCGGCGACCGTCAGCCGCGCCCTGAGGAACGTCGAGGACCTGGGCCTGCTGGTGCGCAGCACCGACCCGGCCGATCAGCGGCGCGCGCTGCTGGCCCTGACACCGGCAGGCGAAGCCGCGGTCGACTACGCCCGCGAGCGCGTGGCGGCCTGGCTGCACGAGCTGTTCGGGCGCTCGAGCGCCGAGTGGTTGGCGGGCACCGAGCAGCGCCTCGCGCGCCTGGTGGAGCAGGCCGACGCGCCGCGCGGGAACCCGACGGCCTCCTCATAGTTCGTTCATGAAGTCGCGTACGTTGGCGCCAACCGGCCCAATGTAGACTTGCTCGACGATGCCGCTCTTCCGCAAAGACCCCTTCGGACGCGCATGGGTACTGCTCTCGCCGGAGCGCGGTCTCGAGCCGTCGGACTTCGGCAGCGTGCCGCTGGAGCCCCCTGTTTCACCCCTGTCGCCCGGCTCCGAGCCCCGTGTCGGGGCCGAGATCGCCGCGGTGCGGCCCGCCAGTTCGGCGGTCGGAGACCCCGACTGGCGCATCCGCGCGCTGAACCACCCCGCCGATATGGTGAGCACGCAGCCGGGCGGCGTCGACGAGGGCAGTGCCCTCTTCCGCCAGGCGCCGGCGCTGGGCTACCACGAGCTGATCGTCGAGCACCCGGACGCCCGCGAGCGCCTCGAGACCATGAGCCCGGGCCACCTCGTCGAGGTGCTGCGCTTCTACCGCGACCGGCTCGCCCTGGCCGCCTCGCGCCCCGGCATAAGGCATGCGCAGGTGACGCGCAGCGTGGGCCGCGCGGCCGGCGCGCTCTTCGAACACCCGCACGGCCAGCTGCTGGCGGTGCCCGTCACGAACAGGTGGCTGGAGGAAGAGGCGCAGGTCGCCGCCGAGCACCACAAGGAGCATGGCAGCTGCGTCTTCTGCGACGTCATGGCGCAAGAGCTGACGGCGCGCGAGCGGATCGTCACCGAGAACGAAGCGTTCGTGGCCTTCGCCCCCTTCGCGGGCAAGACGCCCTTCGAGACGTGGGTGCTGCCGCGCCAGCACGCCAGCTCGTTCACGAACCTGCCCTCCAACGTCGTGCCCCATCTTGCCGAGCTGCTGCAGGCGCTGGTGCGCGGCCTCGTCGACGCGCTAGACAACCCGCCTTACAACCTCACGCTGCACACCTCCGTGCAGGAGGGTCGCCCCGACTTCCATTGGCACATCGAGATCCTGCCGCGCCTCACCAAGCAGGCTGGCTTCGACTGGGGGTCCGGCTTCTTCGTCAACCCCACCCTGCCCGAGGACGCCGCGCGCTTCCTGCGGCAGGCGGTGGCGCTGCAGGAGGTCATGCGGTGAGCGCGGAGGCCGACGACGCCCAGCGGCGCATGCCTCACTGGGTGATCCTGCTGATCGCCACCGTGGGCACGCTGCAGCTGCTGTACCTGAACTTCGTGGAGGCCGACCGGATGTACGTGCACCGGCGCGAGGTGGCGCGCCTCGAGCGCGAGGTGGCGGCCATGGAAGCCGAGCGCGCCGCCCTCGAAGAGGTCGCGCAGCGGGCGCACGACGAGGTGTTCCGCGAGCAGCTGGCGCGCAAGCAGGGGTTCATGTACGAAGACGAACTGCGCGTGGTGACGCAGCGCCCCTGACGCGGGCGTAAGCAGAGCTCTTCAAGCCGGAGACGAGGCAGGCGTGGAAGCACCGGCACCATGGTCGGCGCGGGTCCGGCCGCGTACCCCCACGGTATCCTTGACAACCGGAACCTGGAGGAACCTCACGTGCGCGACGACACCCTGACCTGGATGAACGAGCTGACCGCCGAGATGGAGGAGCGGCGCAAGCGGATCGCCGCGGGCGGCGGCCCCGAGCGCCAGAAGAAGCAGCGCGACGCGGGCAAGCTGACGGCCCGCGAGCGCATCGCGAACCTCCTCGACGAGGGCAGCTTCGTCGAGCTCGGCGTCTTCGTGGAGCACCAGGGCGGCGACCTGATGCGCGGCGTCGAGGCGCCGGGCGAAGGCGTGGTGACCGGTTACGGCACCATCGACGGCCGCACGGTGTTCGTCTTCAGCCAGGACTTCACCGTGCTGGGCGGCAGCCTGGGCAAGATGCACGGCGAGAAGATCGCCAACGTAATGGACATGGCGGCGCGCACGGGCGCGCCCATCATCGGGCTGAACGACTCGGCCGGCGCGCGCATCCAGGAGGGCGTCGACTCGCTGTCGGGCTACGGCGACGTCTTCTACCGCAACGCGCGCTACTCGGGCGTGGTGCCGCAGATCTCGGCCATCCTCGGCCCGTGCGCGGGCGGCGCCGTCTACAGCCCGGCCATGACCGACTTCGTGATCATGGCGAAGGGCACGTCGTACATGTTCATCACCGGCCCCGAGGTCATCAAGTCCGTCACCAAGGAGACGGTGACCTTCGAGCAGCTGGGGGGCGCCGACGTCCACGGCCGCGTGTCGGGCGTGGCTCACCTCGAGGCCGACGGCGACCAGGAGGTGCTGCGCCAGATCCGCGAGCTGCTGGCGTACCTGCCGCAGTCGGCGAAGGAGCAGCCGCCGCGCAGGCAGACCGAGGACCCCGAGGGGCGCGAAACGCCCGAGCTGCTGTCGATCGTGCACCCCGACCAGCGCCGGCCGTACCCGATGCACGACGTGATCCGCACGCTGGTCGACGACCGGCGCTTCTTCGAGGTGCAGGAAGGCTTCGCGAAGAACATCATCGTGGGCTTCGCGCACCTGGGCGGGCAGTCGGTGGGGATCGTGGCGAACAACCCGCGCCACCTGGCCGGCACCCTGAACATCGACGCCTCCGACAAGGCGGCGCGCTTCATCCGCACCTGCGACGCCTTCAACGTTCCGATCGTGACGTTCGTAGACGTGACGGGCTTCCTGCCCGGGGTGGCGCAGGAGCACGCCGGCATCATCCGGCACGGCGCCAAGATGCTGTACGCCTACGCCGAGGCCACGGTGCCCAAGATCACCCTGATAACCCGCAAGAGCTACGGCGGCGCCTACCTGGCGATGAACTCGAAGGACATGGGCGCCGACGTGGTGCTGGCCTGGCCCACCGCCGCCGTGGCCGTGATGGGCGCCGAGGGCGCGGCCAACATCATCTACCGCCGCGAGATCGAGCGCTCGAGCGACCCGGCGGGCACGCGCGCGCAGAAGATCGACGAGTACAAGAAGCGCTTCGACAACCCGTACGTGGCGGCGGCCAAGGGCTACATCGACGACGTGATCGACCCGAAGCACACGCGCCTGGCGCTCATCCGCCACCTGCGCATGCTGGAGGGCAAGGACCAGAGCGTGCCGTTCCGGAAGCACGGGAACATCCCGCTCTAGGTCCTGGGAGCCCTCGTCCAGAGGACGAGGGCGTGCGAGCGGAGCGAGTAAGGATCGCTACGTAACGGCAGCGGACGAGAACTCCCGGATGTGGTCAAAGACCGCTCCGGTCAGTCGACCTCGCGCAGGTCTTCCATCAGCTGCCAGCCGACCCCTTCGGGCGTGCGGTTCAGGTGCTCCTGCAGCTGCTCGGCGACGCCCACCAGCAAGGCGGCGGGGTTCTCGCCGGGCGGCACGATCTTGACGACCGTCAACTGGTAGACCGTCTGCGTGGCGCTCAGGGTGCCGTCCTCGAAGAAGGCGAACGGCGCGGCGGGCATCGGGTCCAGCAGGACGTGCACGTCGCCGGGCAGCTCGGCGGGCACGTGCTCGCGTAGGTCGTAGTTCACCTCGCGCGGGTGCCAGGCGTAGCCCTGGATCAGCTTGATGGCGCGCGGCTTGTCGGAGGCGTCCCACAGCTCGCGGTCGTCGCCGAGGTGCGGGGCGTAGTCGACGCGGCCGTCGTCCTTCATCGGTGCGCCACCTGGCCCGCAGGCCCCGCGCCCGGTCCGCCGCTGCCGGTGGCCAGCTCGCTGCGGTACCAGCCGAAGAACGTCAGGATGAACGGCACGCCGA
This sequence comes from uncultured bacterium, assembly GCA_964625655.1. Lineage (GTDB taxonomy): Bacteria > Deinococcota > Deinococci > Deinococcales > Trueperaceae > JAAYYF01. The sequence goes on along the minus strand of CAZVCT010000047.1, from coordinate 5,384 downwards.
ACGCGATGACGCCCGCCACCTTCATGATCACGCCGCCGATCGCCTGGTCTTCCATGACCGAGAGGCCGAGCGCCCGCGTGGGCATGTGGGCGTAGACCTGGTAGAGCGGTTCGGGGGCGAAGGTGATGCCCGCGAAGATGGGCAGCTGCGCCACCGGCAGCAGGAACAGGTAGGCCATGCGCACGATGTGGGGCGGCCGCGGCAGCTCGGTAACCGGGCTCATGATCGGCCACCACACCATCAGGCTGGCGACGAGGATGACGATGTGCACGCCGTGGTGCAGCGAGGTGCTGACGAGCGCGCGGTCGTAGACGGCCGGCAGGTGGTAGACCGCCATGACGAGACTGAAGGCGACGAACGTCATGAGCGGGCTCAGCAGCACGCGCATGGTGGGCAGCATGGTGCGGTTGGCGAACGCCGCGCGCAGCAGCCAGCCGGGCACGCCTGCCAGCAGCAGTGGCGCGATCAGGTAGCTGAGCGCCAGGTGCTGCACCATGTGGGCCGACAGGAGGTAGCGCTCGGCGAGGTCGTGCAGCGGCGAGCCCTCGTTGAGGAACAGGAGCAGCAGGCCGAACCCGAAGACGAGCGCGTGCCGGGTGGGGTAGGGCTGGTCGGGCGCGATGCGCTTGCGCAGCGGGCCTACGGCCAGGTAGTAGGCCACCGAGATGGTGACGATGAGCCCCAGCAGGACGGGCTCGAGTTGCCAGCTTAGGTAGAGCATCCGGGGTCCTTCTCTGCGGACGTGCGGTCCGCGCCTGGCGTCATGCTAAACCGAAAACGAGCGCGGCCGATGTCCGCGCTCGTAACAAACGATCGGCCCGTGGCGCGGGTGCGTCAGGACCTGTGGTGGCGGGCGGCAGCGCTCGTTCTCCGGCGCCGCCGCCCACGTGGGCGGCTAGAGGCCCAGCTCGCCCCGCATCTCGTGCACGTCGGCGGCGCTGAGGCCCAGCCCGCGCTGGTCGGCGACCTCGGAGGCCTGGTAGGGCTCGAAGCCTGCCGGCTCGTCGTCCCAGGCGGTGACGATGTGGTTCAGGACGTTGGCGATGTCGTCGTCGGACAGGTGGCTCCAGCCGGGCATCAGGCCGTTGTAGGTCATGCCGTTCACGTCGATGGGGCCCTGCATGCCGAAGAGCACGACGTCCATCAGGAACTCGCGGCCACCGGCCTCGTAGACGTGGACGGTGTGGTCGGCGAGCGGCGGGAAGGCCGAGGGGATGCCCTGCCCGTTGCCCTGGTGGCACGCCACGCAGTTCGCGGCGTACACCCTGGCGCCCGCTTCGGGGTCCCAGCTCGCGGCAGCGCCGGCTTCCGTCTCCGGAGCGGCGTCCTCGGGCGTCTGGCCTGCGGCGGCCTGCTCGGTGGCGATCTCCTCGTTGGGGGTCTGGTCGGAGCCGGCGGCAGCGGCGGCCGTGGCTTCGTCGGTTGCGCCCTCGGCTTCGTCGCCCTCGGTGTCGGTCGCGCTAGCTTGGGCGTCCTCGCCGGCGGCCGTGGCGTCCTCGGCCTGCTCGGCCTCGGCGTCGTCCGCAGCAGCTGCGGCTTCGTCCTCAGCACCCGCGGCTTCGTCCGTCTGGCCCGCGGCCTCGTCGGTCTGCGCCGTCGTTCCGTCGGTCTGGTCTGCAGCGGCTTCGTCGGCCGCTGCACCGGCAACCTCGTCGGCTGCAGCACCAGCCGCGCCCGGAACGGTCACCTGGTAGGTGGAGCCGTCGTTGCCTGCGCGGGGCGCCTGGATGGTCACCGAGCGGTCCGCGGGCCGCGGGCTGTCGGCCTGCGCGGCTGCGCTCCGACTCCTACCGTTCGTCTCGACCAGGTCGATCACGTCGGCCGGCACCTCGTGGCCTGCTCTGCCAGCGGCGACGTTCTCGGGGGCGGTGCTGCTGACGGCGCGCGGCAGGATGAACATCGCCGTGAGGGCCACGAAGGTGGCCATGGTGATGAACATCCCGCTGCTGAAGAAGCCCGTGTAGGTGCGGTCGTCGTCCTTCAGGTGCATGAAGAACATGATCACCATGATGAACTTGACGACCGACAGGGCGATCAGCCAGAACATCGTCCAGTCGCGGCCGAGCCACGCCTGGGGGAACTCGACGATGGCGTACTCGATGTACGTGATGACGCCCAGGATGAGCGCCACGATGATGTAGCTAGCTACGGAGGAGTGCTTGCTGCTGTCCTTGGCCATGTCCGCCGCCCGCCTACACGAATTCCACGAGGTAGATGACCGTGAAGATCACGATCCAGACGATGTCGACGAAGTGCCAGTACAGGCCGGCAATCTCGACGTAGACCGAGTCCTTGGCGCTCAGGGGCCGTATGTACGAGTCCATGATCAGGGCGACGAGCCAGATCACCCCGACCGTCACGTGGACCCCGTGCGTGCCCGTGAGGATGAAGAACGTGGTGCCGAACAGGTTCTGGTGGACGCTCAGGCCCATGTTCGTGAAGTGCACGAACTCGTAGACCTGGAACCCGAGGAAGATCGAGCCGAAGAAGGCCACCCCGGCGGTCCAGAGCCGGAACTTCGGGATGTCGTTCTGGCGGATGGCGTGTAGCGCCAGCACCATCAGGAACGACGACATCAGCAGCACGAAGGTGCTGACCGTGGTGAGGGGGATGTCGAAGACGTCGAGCGGCAGCGGGCCTACCAGGCTGCGATCCTTGTAGGCGAGGTAGGTGCCGATGAGCGATCCGAAGAACATCGTGTCGGACGCCAGGAACACCCACATCAACAGCTTGACGTCGGGGAGCTTGGTGGCGCGGTAGGGGGCCGGCTGCTCGCTGGCGGCCGGCACGGCTGGCTGGGCGCTCATACGGCCTCCTCAGGGGTGTCGAAGTGCAGGTGATGCCCGCCGACGCCCTCGAAAGCCCACCCGAAGATGCACATGATGAAGGCGAGGCCCGAGATGATCGCCAGGACGATGTTGTCGTACATGAGCCCGTAACAGCCGATGGTGATGGCGAGCGCCGCGACCATCGGGTACCACGACTGGCCCGGTATGTGGATCCCGCCGGCGTCGAACTTCTTCCCTTCGGCCGGGTCGGGTGGCGTGACGTGCAGCGTCTCCGGGTACTTCCGGGCCCAGTGCGCGTCGAGCGAGTTGACGACCGGCTGCACCGCGAAGTTGTAGTACGGCGGCGGCGAGGAGATGGCCCACTCGAGCGTGCGGCCGTCCCACGGGTCGTTGCCAGCGTTCCTCGGAGCGCGGAAGCCCTGGATGACGTTGACGAGGATGAGGATGAGGCCGACGCCCATGATCCAGCTGCCGACCGTCGACATCATGTTCCAGACTTCGAGCCCGATACCTTCCGGGTAGGTCTGGATGCGGCGCGGCATCCCCATCATGCCCGCGATGTGCTGCGGGAAGAAGAGGACGTGGAAGCCGACCACCGTGAACAGCCAGGCGACCTTGCCGAGGCGCTCGTCCATGATGCGGCCGGTCATCTTCGGGAACCAGTAGTAAAGGGCCCCGAAGAACGCCATCAGGGCGCCACCGCCCATCACGTAGTGGAAGTGCGCCACCACGAAGTAGGTGTCGTGCACCTGCGCGTCGAAGGTGGGCATGGCGACCATGATGCCGGTGATGCCGCCCAGCGTGAACGTGACGAGGAAGGCCAGCGCGTACAGGAGCGGCACCGAGAACTTGATGCTGCCGCCCCACAGGGTTCCCACCCAGTTGAAGATCTTCACCCCGGTGGGGATGCCGATGATGAACGAGGTGATCGAGAAGGCCGTGTTGACGACCGGGCCGAGGCCGGTGGTGAACATGTGGTGCGTCCACACGGCGAAGCCCATGAAGGCGATGAGGATGCCCGAGAGGATCATCACCGGGTAGCCGAAGAGCGGCTTGCGGCTGAACGTCGGGATGATCTCGGAGATCACGCCGAACGCCGGCAGGATGATGATGTACACCTCGGGGTGCCCGAAGATCCAGAACAGGTGCTGCCACAGGATGGGCAGCGCGCCCGCCTCCTGCACGAAGAAGAGCGTGCCGAAGGTGCGGTCGAGGATCACCTCGAGGAAGGCGATGGTCAGGGGCGGGAAGGCGAAGATGATCATGAACGACGTGATCATCATCATCCAGGTGAAGACGGGCAGCCGCATCATCGTCATGCCGGGCGCGCGCATGTTGACGATGGTGACGATCAGGTTCATGGCGGTGGCGGTGGTGCCGATACCGCTGATGAACAGGCCGAACATGTAGAAGTCGACGCCCAGGCCGGGGTTGTGCGACAGCGAGGTGAGGGGCGCGTACGCCACCCAGCCCACGTCGGGGGCGCCGCCCAGGAAGAAGCTCGAGTAGATCATCAGCCCGCCGAACGAGTAGACCCAGTAGCCGAACGCGTTCAGGCGGGGGAAGGCGAGGTCGCGCGCGCCGATCTGCAGCGGCACGAAGTAGTTGGCCAGCCCGATCCCCAGCGGCATGATGGCGAGGAAGACCATCGTGACGCCGTGCATGGTGAAGAGCTGGTTGAACTGGTCGGGGTTGACGATGTTCATGTTGGGCGTCAGCAGCTGCAGGCGGATGATGAACGCCTCGATGGCAGCCGCGCCCATGAACGCGAACGAGCTGAGGATGTACAGGATGCCGAGACGCTTGTGGTCTACGGTCGTGACCCAACTGAGCAGCCCGCGCGACCAGGTGGGACGCTGCAGGAGCCGGTCGGTGCTAGGAGCGAGGGTGGATTGAGATGCCATCAGTTCCCTCCGGCGGAGGCCTGGGCCGTCGCGCCGTCGTCGACGCCGAGGCTCAGCAGGTAAGCGGCGATGGCCGTCGCTTCCTGTTCACGGTTCGGGTCGTCTTCCTGCCAGAGCGTGGGCATGTAGTTGCCCGGCTTGATCGCCTGCGGATCGGCGATCCAGGCCGCTACGTTCTCGAGGGTGGCGCCGAGGACGTTCGCTCCGACGCTCGTGCGAAGACCGAAGTTGGTGAGGTCGGGGTAGATCGGCTGACCGACGCGGACGCCTTCGGCGTAGTTCTCGACGGTGTGGCAGCCGATGCAGCCCTTGGAGGCCATCAGCTGACGGCCCTGCGACACGAGGGCGTCCGACGAGGTGGTGACCACCTGCGGCTGCTGGAACGACTCGACCCAGGCATCGAAATCTGCGTCGGAGCTGGCGATCACGTTGAAGCGCATGTAGGCGTGGGCGCCCAGGCAGAGCTCGGCGCACTGGCCGGGGTAGATGCCCGCCTCGTCGGCCACCAACCAGAGCTGGTTGTTCTGGTTGGGGATGAGGTCGACCTTGCCCGCCAGGCGCGGCACCCAGAAGGCGTGCACGACGTCTGCGGTGTTGAGCTGCAGGATGACGCGCCGGCCCTCGGGGATGTGCAGTTCGTTGGCGGTGGTGATGCCGTACTGCGGGTACTCGAACTTCCACCACCACTGGT
>CAZVCT010000046.1:1814-20029 GCA_964625655.1 uncultured bacterium | reverse complement strand
GCGGCGGGAGCGGCGGCGGACTGAGGTCGCTCTCTTCGGCGCGGGCTGGACCCGGCCGACGGTTATAGATTCAGTAGGTTTCCGAACTCACCAACGTCCGCCTGCGCGTTGGTGAGTTCGGAAACGAGCGAAAAAAGGACTACCTACTGGTGTGAACCGCCGTGACTACCCACCGGCGTGAACGGCTGTGTCAGCCCTTCGGACCCGCCGCCACGACCTCGGCCGCCGCGTTCGCCTCGAACTTGCGGAAGTTCTCGCGGAACATGCCGGCCAGCTTGCGGGCAGCGGCGTCGAACGCCTCGGGGTCGGCCCACGTGTCGCGGGGGCGCAGCACCTCGTCGGGCACGGCCGGGGCGCGCACGGGCACGGCGAGGCCGAAGACCGGATCCGTGTAGGTCTCGATGTCGTCCAGCACCCCGTGCAGCGCGGCGCGCACGAGCGCGCGGCTGTAGGCGAGCTTGATGCGGCTGCCGACGCCGTAGCCGCCACCCGTCCAGCCCGTGTTCAGCAGCCAGACGCGGGTGCCGTGCTCTTCCAGGCGGCGCCGTAGCATCTCGGCGTACTCGACGGGCGGGCGCGACATGAAGGGGGCGCCGAAGCAGGCGCTGAAGGTGGCGCTCGGCTCGGTAACGCCGCGTTCTGTGCCCGCGACCTTGGCGGTGTAGCCGCTCAGGAAGTGGTACATCGCCTGCTCGGTCGTCAGGCGCGCGATGGGCGGCAGCACCCCGAACGCGTCGGCGCTCAGGAAGACGATGTCCTTGGGGTGGCCGCCCGTGCCGGTGGCCGAGGCGTTCGGCACGAACTCGATCGGGTAGGCCGAGCGCGTGTTCTCGGTCTTCGAGACGTCCGTGAAGTCGGGTTCGCGCGTCCGCGCGTCCAGCTGCACGTTCTCGAGCACCGCTCCGAACCGCTGGCTGGCGGCGTAGATCTGGGGCTCCGCTGTGGCCGACAGGTTCACGACCTTGGCGTAGCAGCCCCCTTCGAAGTTGAAGATCCCATCAGAAGACCAGCCGTGCTCGTCGTCGCCGATGAGGTGGCGCTGGCCGTCGGCCGACAGCGTCGTCTTGCCGGTGCCCGAGAGGCCGAAGAAGAGGGCGGTGCCCCCGTCGGGCGCCTCGTTGGCCGAGCAGTGCATGGGGAAGACGTCGTCGTCCGGCAGCACCATGTTCAGCGCGCTGAAGATGCTCTTCTTGATCTCGCCGGCGTACTCGGTGTTGCCGATGAGCACGAGGCGCTTCTCGAAGTCGAGCGCGATGACGGTCGTCGAGTTCGTGCCGTGGCGCTTTGGGTCGGCCTCGAAGCTGGGCAGGTCGACGACCAGCCAGTCGGGCTGCGCGTGCGCGCCCTGCGCGTCGACGAACAGGTTGCGCGCGAAGAGCGAGTGCCACGCGTACTCCGTCACCACGCGCACGTCGAGGCGGTGGCGCGGGTCGGTGCCGCCGTGCACGTCCTGCACGTAGACGCTACGTCCGGCCAGGTGCGCCTCCATGTCGGCGCGCAGGCGCTCGAACGCCTCGGGGTCCATCGCCTGGTTGTTCGGGCCCCAGTCGACCTTGTCGTCCGTGGCGGCGTTGCGCACGATGAACTTGTCCTTGGGCGAGCGGCCCGTGAACTGGCCCGTGTCGACCACGAGGGCGCCGGAAGCGTCCAGCTGACCTTCCCGGTTCCTCAAGGCATGCTCGACGAGCATCGCGGGCGCCAGGTTCACCTCCGCCTTGGCGCCGGACAGCCTCACGGCATGCCCGTCCATGCGAAGGTCGGTTCCCGTCGACTCGTGGTTTCTGGCACTGTTCATCCGTTGATCGCTCCCAAGCGCCCCGCGGGCGCACCGCCCACATATACCAGTCCTGCGCTTCCGGCCGGCTTCGCCCCGGGCGCAGCGCGTACACGCCTGCCAGCCAGCCGGCACGCCTCAGACGCGTTCACCAGCGCAACGTGACGCCGAACTCGAGCCGGCTGCGGTTCGTTCCCAGCGTCACCCCCGTATCGATGCCCAGGTTGGACGAGAACTGGTAGCCGAGCAGCACCCCGAGCTCCGGCCGCGGCGAGCCGAGTGTGCCGGCGGTGGGGAAGTCGACCCGGCCGATGATGTCGAGGTCCAGCGGGCCCAGCGCGTAGCGCAGCAGCACCTCGTTGGTAAGGCCGAAGCTGGGATCGCCGTCGTCGTTGGTGCCGATGCGGTACGAGGCGAACAGCTCGGGGTTCAGGTAGCCGCCCACCCGCACCGAGACACCGAACGGCTGCGCCCCCTCCTCGAGGAGCGACGACACCGAGCTCGTGCGGATCTCGACGACGTCGAGGCCCAGTGCTTCGCGCAGCGCGCCTTCGAGGCCCGAGACCACGAGCAGGTCGACGGCCGTGTCGATCGCGCCCTGCGCCACCGCCTCGCCCAGCCCGCCCGCGCCGATCAGGTCGGCGTTCAGCTCGAAGCGCCCGAGCGTGATGAGCGACATCAGCTCGGCCTCCGTGAACGGCCGAACTCCGGTGCCGCCCGCGTTCTCGCCCGGCACCTCGATCATGGCGTTCGAGCTGAGGGCGGGGCGGATGTCGAAGTGGATGCCGCCGCTCTCGGCACGCTCGATGGGGCCCGTGAACGCCAGCCGCACGTCGAAGGTGCTCCCTTCGCGAGGCGCCGCGAACGAGACGGACGGCGCGGCCGACAGCACGCGCGACTTGTCGAACTCGGTGGTGGCCGCCACGTCCAGCTCCGGGAAGACGCCGCGGTTCGGCGCGAAGTTCGCCACGGCGCGCTCGATGGTGAACTCCCGGCCCGAGAAGCGCAGGTTGCCGCGCAGCGCGCTGGCGCTGCCCGACAGGCGGGGGTCGGCGCCGGTGCCGGTGAGGGTGAGGTCGAGCCCAGCCTCGAACGAGCCGAGGTTCGTGCTCAGCATCACGCGGCCGGGTGCACGGATCGACAGCTCGTCGAAGCGCAGCGCCGCCAGCCCGCCGGCCTGCTGGGGGGCGTCCGCCGTGCTGGGCGGCGCTTCGACGCCTTCGACCAGCTGGTCCGGCAGCAGGCTCTCGCTCTCCTCGGCGGTCTGTGGTGCCGGCGCCTGCGCGCGCGCTGCGGGGTCGAGGATCACCTCGGACGCCACCACCGTGCCGCCAACGGCCACGCCCCCTTCCTCCGTCGTCAGCCGCAGGTCGGCGTCGACGACGGCGTCGGCGACGAGCAGGCTCGGAAGCGCCACGTTGAGGCCGCTGCCCGTGGCGCGCAGCTCCAGCGGGTCGAGGGTGCCGGTGACGGTAAGGGGCTGCGTGCCCATGATGCCCGTCAACGAGAGGGTCGGGGCGCCGGCACCTTCCTGGTGCAGGGCGCCCGTGATGCCGGTGACGGTGCCGAAGCCCGCCAGGTCGGCGTCGCCCGCCAGCGCCACCTCGAGGTCGCGGAGCGCGAACGGGAGGAGCGACAGGTAGGCGCCCCCGCTCAGCTCTAGGGTGCCCGCGACGGGCCTGAGGCCGCGGAGCGTCGACTCGAGGGTCAGGCTCACGCCTTCCAGGCCGACCTCGGTGTTCTCGAGCCGGAAGCGGCTGCCCGCCACCGCCAGCTCGAGCCCCGGGCTGGTGAGGCTGACGCTGGGGTTGGCGGCGTCGCCCCCCACGCTCAGGTCGAAGCTGCCGGCCGCGCCCAGGCCGAGGCGGGCCAGTGCCGGCACGAGGCCGAGGAGGGGCGTGAAGTCGGCCTCGTTCGCCTCGAGCTGGAAGTCGAACAGGTCGGAGCGGAGCACGCCCCTCGCCTCCCACCGGCCCCGGCCCGTGAACTCCGCCCGCTCCACGAGCAGGGCCCTGTCTTCGTACGTGACGGTGACGTTGCCGACGGTGGGCACGCCCATCCGCGCAAGGCGCACCTCCTCCGTCGCCAAGCGCAGGTAACCCTCGAGCGGGTCGGCCAGGGGCAGGTCGACGCGCATGACGCCCGTCATGTCGGCGGTGTAGTCGGTGGGGCCGACGACCGCGGCCGACAGCAGGTTCAGGGGGAAGCGCTCGAAGCGCATCATGCCGCTAAGCTGACCGCCTGCCAGGGTGGCGCTGCCGAGCCCGGCCCGCACCTGCAGGGTCAGGTTCAGGTCGTTCGGCGGGCCGCTGAAGGCGACCTCGAGCGGGGTGGTGAGGCCCGCGACGTCGATCTCGGGGGCCACCAGCTGGCCGAAGAGGAAGCCGTCGCGCAGCTGAGCGACGCCGCTGATCTCGCCACTCAGGTGCGGCACCAGGCGTGCGACGGCGGGCACCTCGGAGAGCTCCAGGGTCCGCAGCCGCGCCTCGAGGCGGCCGCCGCTGGGCGCCCCAGGCGCCAACCCGTCGGGCACGATGCCAGCCAGGCCCCAGCTGCCGCTGAGGGTGATGCGTCCGGCTTCGTTCGCCAGGGTGGCGGTGCCGCCCACGCGCCCCTCGGCGACGGTCGCTTCGACGTCGACGCTCACGCCGCCCAGTTCGGGGGACAGCAGCCGCACGCCGGCCACGCTGAGGGTGCCCGAGAGGCCCCCTTCAGGCAGGCCGAGCTGCCCCACCACGCGCCCTTCGCTGAACACCATGTCGACGCTGACGGCCAGGTCGCCGTCCAGCGCGTAACGAGCCTCGAGGTGACCGTCCGGCCCGTCGGAAACGAGCTGCCAAGCGCCGTCAGCCCCGGTCAGGTGCCAGGGCAGCCGGTAGCCGCCCTCACGCCCTGCGACGGGCAGGTCCGTCTCGAAGGCCACCTCGCCCGTCAGGTCGGCGCCCGCCAGGCCGACGCTGCCATCGGCCGTCACGGCCAGGCCAGCGAAGTCGAGTGCGAACCCCTCGAGCGTGACGCTCATGTCGCTCGGGTCGACCCTCGCCGTGCCGGCCAGGGCGTCCTGCCCGTGCAGCGTGAGGCCTTCGTCCATGAGCGTGCCGACCAGACCCAGTAGGTCGGTGGCCGGCAGGTCGGCGGCGAGGCGCCAGCGCGGCAGCCCCAGCAGCTCGACGCCCAGCGTCGGGGTGTCGTTCTGCCCCGAGAGCCGCACGGAGACGGGGCCGATGGGCACTTGCAGGTCGCCGGTGGCGCGCAGGCCGGGGGCGCTGGTCGCGTCGGGACCGACGCCAGCGAGGCGCACGCTGGAGACGGTCGCCTGCGCGGCCTCGGCGGCCGAGACGGGCCCGGCGCCCTGGACGTCCAGGCTGCTGATGGTGAGCTCGGTGCCGGGCAACAGGCGTCCCTGCACCCGCAGGGTGCGCTGCAGCGGGCCCCCCTGCACGAACTGGTCGAGCGTCACGCCGCTGGGTCCGGCGGTCGCGTTCCCCTGGACGACGAAACCGTTCGCCGCGCGCGTGCGCAGCACCGCCTGCGGCAGCAGCTCGCTGCCCAGCAGGTCGATCTCGGCGCTCAGCTCGAAGCCCGCCAGGCTGCCGCCCTGGAAGTAGCCGCTGCCCTGCCAGGTGCCGCCCTCACCGCGCGCACCTACCAGAAGCGCCTCGCCGCCGTAGGCGCTCCCTTCCACAGCCACGCTGGTCTCGTCGCCGTGCTGCAGCTGGACGATCAGATCGAACTCGGGCCCTTCGAGGTGGGCGTCCAGGTAACCCGAGGCGAGCACGCCTTCGCCCTCGGCCGAGAGGGTAGGGGCACCAGGTCCTTCGCCCAGAGTCAGACCGAGGAGCGTAGCGCTCCACGCGCCGCCCAGCGGGTCTACGACGGCGGTCAGCGCGTCGCCGGAGACGGTGACGGCGTCGGCCGGAGCCTGCGACGTAACGCTCAGGTCGCCCAGCTGCACGCCCGCTACTTGGACGCCGCTCACCTGTCCACTTAGCCACTGGGTTTGCCCCCCCAGTTCCAGGTGCACCTCGCCCGCTAGGCCGGCGCCCAACCCGGCTAGGTTGCCGCCGATAGTCGCGCGGCTCAGGTCGGCGGCTACCCGGGCCTCGATGCCGTCGAGCCTGCCGGCGCCCGTCACCCGTAGTTCGCTGGCCGTTCCCGCGCCAGGCGCCTCGGAGAAGAGCAGGATGGCGTCGCCGTAGCTGACGGTGCCGTTGGCGCGCACCGCGCCGTTCGCCAGGTTCAACCTCAGGTCGCTGGCGAGGTCGAAGGCCGTGAGGCTGCTGCGCACCTCCACCTCGCCCTGCAGCGGCCGCGCGTCGACCAGCAGCGAGCCGCCCACGCTGCCATCACCGACCAGCTGCATCGTCACTTCCGGGTCGGCGACCTTGCCGCCCACCGACACGTTCCCGCTGACGCTTCCTCCGGCCAGCGCGTCCACCCCCAGGCGGATCATGGCCAGGTTCGCGATGACCTCAGCGTCCTGCAGCTGCCCCAGGTCGGAGGCCGTCACGACCAGCGGCCCGCGCACGCGGCCCTGCAGTCCCACGTCGCCCACTTCCAGGGCCGACAGGTCGAGGTCGGCATCGAACGCCGCCCTCAACGTCGGCCCGCCACCGCTGGCGGGGGCCAGCTCCAGCGTGGCGCCTCCGGTCAGGCGCGAGCGCGGCGCTTCGAGCAGCACCGCGTCCACGATGACCTGCGAGCCGGCCAGGGTGGCATCGAACGAGAGGCGGCCCTCGGGCAGCTGCGGCAGCCACTCGTCGAGCGGCACCGAGCGCGCCTGCGCCTCGACGCTCACGCCATTCGCGCCCAGGTCGGCGGACAGCGTCAGCCCGGAACCTTCGAGCCTCAGCCCGCCGACGCCACCGGCGTACTCGAGCGTGCCCGCGGCCTCGACGGCGCCGCCCAACGTGAGGGAACCGGTCACCGTCGGCGCGCCGAGGCTGCCGCCGAGCGTCGCGTCGGCCCGCAGCGACAGGTTTGGCACCCCGGTTCCGAGGGCTGTGGGTTCAGTCGGAGCCGCACCGGTGGCAGGTGAAGCCGACGCCCCGCCGTCTTGCGTGCTCGCCAGCGCGGTGGCCTTCAGCTGACCCTCTTCGGCGAAGGCGCGCACGGTGATGGCGCCCAACCATGGCAGGTGCGGAGCCTCCGCCGTGACGACGGCGCCGCCGCTCCAGCCTTGCGCGGCGGACCAGCCGAGGCCCGCCACCTCCAGGTTCGCGGTCACGCGCTCGGCCTCCTGCAGCAGCTCGGGCGGCGCGAACGGCGCCAGCGCGGCCAGGAGCGCTGCGACGTCGTCGTCGCTGGCGCTTCCGTCGAGCGTGACGGCGAGCTCCGGGGTCAGGTCGACGGTCGCCTCGATGCCGCGCCAGGCGAGTCGGGCGCTGAGGCCCTCGGTGTCGTTAAGGGCCAGCGCGGCGGGCTCGTCCAGCAACGGCGTCGTCACGATCCCTCGCAGGTCGAGCGCTGGCGTCAGCGAGCCGCGCATTTCGAGGTGCGCACCCGTGCCGGGTTCGTCGGGTGCACCCAGCAGGCCGACGAGGTCGGCGGAAAGCGTCTCGAGGGTGACGGTGCTGCCTTCTGTGCCGCCTTCTGTGCCGCCTTCGATGCTCAGCTCGGCTTCGGCCGTGCCGCCCGGCGCCGCCCAGCTGCCCGGCGGGACGTCAGCGGTGACGGTCACGCGGCGCGTCGTCTGCGCTTCAGGGGCGGCGCCGGACCGGTCGCTGCTGAGACGCGCCTGCAGGTGGGCGTCACCCGCTTCCACCTCCAGGCGTCCGGAAGCGAAGCCGGGGTCTGCGAACAGGTCGAGCCTCAGCGGCTTGCCGCCGTAGTCGCCGAGCAGGGTGATGGTGCCGCCACCGGCGGCGGTGGTGGCCCACGCGAGGCGGCCTTCGAGCGAGGCGGCAGGGGAGACGAGCGACAGCGTGAGGTCGTCGGGGGCCACACCGCGCAAGTTGATGGTGGCGTCGCCGACGCGGCCGGTGAGGTCGAGCGAGGCGGTGACCGCGAGCGGCGCGGTGGAGGCCACGACTTCGCCCCGGCCGTCGATCTGCAGGGGCAACCCGAGCTGCTCGCCCAGGCCCTCCCAGTCGACGCCGGCCAGGTCCAGCCGGGCGGTGGCGTCGGCTGCTTCGCCGCTCAGCGTGACCGAAGCCAATTGTCCGCTCGCTTCCGTCAGCGCCACCACACCTTCGTAGGCGAGCGCCTCGCCGGTGAGGTCCGCTACGACGGTCATCCGGGCCGAGTCGGTTGGTGCCACGTCGGCAGTGGCGCGCGCCGACCATGCCAGGTCGGGCGACAGCTCCGCCTCGAGGTCGATGGGACCCGCAAGGTAGGGGATGGCCGCGGTCGCGGCGGGCACGAGCTGCGTCAGCTGCTCGGGCGACAGCGTGGCCGTGATGGAGGCGCCCTGACCCAGGGAGCCCTGGAGAGTGGCGATGCGCCCTGCGGCCGGTCCGTCGGTCAGCTGTATGTCGGCCTGCACGCGCGGATCGGTAAGGCTGCCCGTCACCTCTGCCGCTACGAGCGTCCCGGCACCCAGCAAGTCCAGCGGGACCGCTAGCGTGCCGCTCAGCTCGCCACCAGCGAGGCGCAGGTCCAGCCGGTCGTCCGCTGCGCGCGCAGTCACCACGCCGCTCTCGAGGTCGAACCCGACGGAGACGGTCTGCGCGGGCAGCGCGAGGACGCCTTCCACGACGACCGGGGTGGTGACCAAGGTGGCGTCGAGCCCGTCGTCCCACGTCAGGTCGCCTTCGACGGCGCCGTCCAGGGCGCTCAGGCGGCCCTCCAGGTACGGCCGCGGCAGGAGCGGGCCCGAGGCAGTCAGTTGCGTGGCCGCCGGGCCGGTGCCTTCCAGGGTCAGTTCGAGCGTGTCGCCGGCGCCGTCCAGGCTGGCGTCCAGGACGACCGCCGCGCCCTCGGCCAGCAGGGCGGTGAGGTGGGCTGTGAGGCTTCCGCTCCAGCCCTCGGCGGCGTAGCTGAGGGCGCCGTCCACGGTCGCCCCCACGTCGGGCGGCAGGAACTGTGCCAGCGACAGGTCGTCGGCCACGAGCGTGAAGCGCCCCGCACCGGGCCCCTCACCCGGCGTGTGGGAGAGGCTTAGACCCGCGCCCGTCACGTCGACCTCGAACGAGGCGCCTACGCCGGCGAACGTGGCGGCGATGTCGACCGCTTCGGGTTCGTCCTCGACAGTTTCGGAAGCGACGAGTTCGGAATCGGCGGGTGCGTCCGTGGCTTCTCCGGCGGTCAGGCCGCCCAGGGGCGCCGGCGCCGTAACGCTCAGCTCGCCGGAGTAGCGGGGGCCCGCCAGCAGGTCCAGCCGGGCCGTCGCGCGGAGCTCGCCCGCCGGGCGGACGTCGGCGGGCAGGGGGGCGGCCAGGCGCTCCAGCGGAGCGGCGAGCTCGACCGCCATGTCCGACGGAGTACCGCCGAAGGTCGCCAGCACGCTGCCGTCGTCCACCGCGCGAAGCGCGCCGCTGACGACAAGTTCTTCGACGCTGCCGACGCGCAACGTGTCGCCTGTCGCGCCGAGAGCGGTGTCCGGGCCCACCGTCACGCGGTAGGCGGCGTCTCCGTACGTCAGGTCGGCGGCCAGTTCGCCGCTCACCTCGAGCGCGCCGTCCCGTAGCGCGACCTGGAGCGTGCTGCCGGACGCCTCCACGAAGCCTGCCGCTTCCGACCAGTCGAACGCCAGCGACCAGGGCACGGGTCCGGCGGTGGCCGGCCCGAGATCGAGCGCTGGCACCTCGCCTGCGCCGCGGATGCCGTCCAAGTCGAGGGTCAGGTCGCGCAACGGTCCCAGATCGACGAGCAGGGTAGGCGCGCCGGAGGTTCCCGGTTCGCCCGCCGGGGCGAACGCCGACGACAGCGCCTCGAGCAGCGGATCCGTCAGCGCGCCCTCGCCCGAAACGGGCACGCCACCCACCTCGCCGGCGACGGCCACGGCGAGTTGCTCGCCGGAACCGGTCAGGGTTACCTCCAGGGGCAGGAGCGACGTCAGCTGCACGGCTGCAGCGCCCACGTAACCCTCGGAGGCTACGTAGCCCACGTCGCCGGCGAAGTTCGCTTCCACCCCGTTCAAACCCAGCTCGGCGAGTACCGGTGCCAAGGGAGCGTCGCCCGCCAGGCGCCAGGCGCCCGTGCCCGGCGTGAACGAGGCGTCCAGGCCGCCCGTCTCGGCAGTCACTGTCACCTCCTCCGCCCAGCCGACGCTGGCGACAACCGGCAGGTCGCCGACCGTGCCTCGCAGGTCGACACGTTCGGCGGAGGTAAGCACCTCGCCCTCCAGGTCGGCCCCGCCGCTCAGTTGGAGGCCCGCCACGCGGCTGCCGGGCGGGAGGGTCGCCTCGAACGTGAACGTGCCGCCCGGGCCTTGTACGAGGGTGCCGCTGACGAGGGTCGGTTCGGCACCGGCACCGAGCCGCACCGGCACGGATGCGAACCTGGCGGCGAACGGCCCGCCGTTCGAGTCGAGGCTGAGGGCGAGCCGGTCGTCCGGGGCCGTTACCTCGAGCGACCAAGTGATGCCCGTGCTCGACTGAGGCGTGGCGCCCGGTGGCGGCGGCGGGGCGTCTTCCGGACCGGTCGCTGCCGGCTCCCCGAGCTGCGCGCCGGCCTGCAGGTTCAAGGTTCCCAAATCCACCAGTACCGGACCCGCATGAGCGTCCGTTACCTGTGCCTGGGCGTCGAGCGCGAGTCGACCGTCCGAGTAGGTGAGCGTGCCGGAGGGGATGGAGAGCGTGGCGCCTACGGCGGCGCCCACCGAAGCCGCGTCCGGGTTGGCTGCCGTGATCTCTTCCGTGCTCTCTTCCGTTCTGTCTTCTATGTCGGTTTCCGAGCTCGCTTCAGTGTTCGCTCCGGTGTCCGCTTCGGTGTCCGCTCCTGTGTTGGCTCCGGTGTTCGCTCCGGTACTCAGTTCTGTGTCGGCTTCTGTGTCGCCTTCTGTGTCTGTTACCGCGTCGGTTACTGTGCTCGCTTCTGCCTCCGCGCTACCCACTAGCAGCGCGATGGGGCTCATGGCCACGTCGAACACCGCGGCCAATGGCTGCAGCCCGACCTCGCCGTTCAGCGTGATCGGCCCGAAGCTTCCCGTCACGTCCCGAACGGCGCCCCCTTCGAGGCGGCCCGTGGCCCTGCCCCTCAGGTCGATCGGGGCCGTGGCGCCCAGCAGGCCGTCGGGGTCGAAGAGGGCGAGGTCCAGCAGCACCGGCCGCTCGTTGTCGACCGTCACACCCAGCGCGAGGCGGGAGAGCGGCCCGCTGGCCGACAGCCCCAGACGCAGCGGGCGGCTGAGGCCGGGCACGAGGAGGTCGGCGACCGATAGGCCAGCCTCGAGCCGCTCGTCGGCGAGCACCGCGGCGCCCGTGACGCTCAAGGGTCCGCCGGTGCCCAGATCGGCCGTCGCGCTGAAGAAAGCCTGCAGGCCGTCGGCGTTCAGGTCGCCGTCCAGCTCGAGCGACGCGGGGCGCCCCAGCAGCTCGCCGCTCCAGGCGCCTACGAGCGTGCCGGTGGGCGAGCCGCTCAGGTCGAAGCGCCCCTGCAAACGCTCCACGAGGCCGCCCGGTGCGAAGCCGGCCACCTCCAGGTCGTCCAGGCGGACGCCCGTCGCGGTCACTTGCAGGCGGTTGCCAGCGGGTCCGGGCGCGATCGACGCTTCGATGCCACCGCCGCCGAGCTGGGCGGAGAGGTCGGCCCGCAGGCGCCCGCCAACTGCCAGGTCGAGCCGTGCGCTCAGGTCCTGAAGCGCCAACCCGCCCGCGCTGCCGGCGCCCGTGGCGGTGGCGACGATCGTCGGCGCCTGCCAGCCGCTGACGCGCGCCTCCACGTCGGCGCTGCCCTCCACCGCCACGGGCAGTTCGTCCAGGTCCAGGAACTCCTCCAGCCAGGCGGCCGCCGCGGCCAACTGGGGCGAAGCCTCGCCGGTGACGTCGTAGCGCTGGGCGGCGATGTCGACGGTGCCCGCGGCGCTGACCGGTCCGCCTAAGCCCACGCCGGTCAGCTCGGCGGTGATGCGTGGGTAGAGCATCGAGGCCTGGCCGGTGACGTTCGTGATGCGCACCCCGGACTGCTCGATGACACCGTCCTGCACCTGCAGGTCGGCCTGCAGCTGGCCGCGCCGGAAGCTGACGGGTCCCCGGATCGTGCCTGCCACCGCGCCCGGCCACCAGCGCTGCGCGATGCTGACGTCGGCGCTCGTCACCTCGCCGTTGAAGTCGAACGAGGGCAGCGCCAGGTGCCCCTCGGCCTGCAGCTCGCCGTCGACAGTAGAGACGCGCGCGCCCACGAGCAGCCCGCCGGGTTCGGGCAGCAGGCGCAGGTCGCTGATGGTGGCGTCGGGGAGGGTGAACGGGACGTTCTGGGCGCGGAGGCTGATGTCGCTGACGTCCACCTCGCGCAGCACTATGCGCGGACCGATGCCGCCTCCACCGCCGGCGTCGCCCGCCTGCTGCAGCAGCTCTTCGAGGTCGCTCAGGTCGACGTCGCCGCGCAGGCCGCGAGCGGTGACGTCCAGCGGCAGCTCGCCGCCCAGCAGCGAGGGGAGGAAGTAGCGCAGCTCCAGGCGGTCGAGTTCGACGTTCGAGCCGAACCCTTCGAGCGTCACGTCGTTGAGCGCTATGCGCCGCCAGGCGTTGCCTTCGGAACTGCGGTAGTCGAGCCGCATGCCCGTACCCTCCACGACCTGCGCGGCGCGGTCCAGCAGCGCCCGCCGCACCGGCGGCAGGCCAGGAGCCAACGCCGCCAGCCCGAGGAACAGGGCAACCAGGGCTGAGGTGATCAGGGCTCGACGCGACATCGCTTCGGGGGTGGGGTTTCCGTTCTTGGCTAGGCGTTCGGGGTGTCAGCTTCCGGCGGCAGGAACCCCGTTCCCTACGCGCTTATCGTGCGTGTCAGAGTACCACGGGCGGCACTTGGGCACGCCTCCGCGGCACCCGCTTCCGAAGCCCCGGGATAGCATGGCCCCCTGATGCCGACGGAGACCACCAACGCCGAACCAGTACGCTTCACCGCGATCGTCTCCGGCCACGTGCACGGCGTGGGCTACCGCGCCTTCGTGCGCAGCCACGCCACCGACATGCGCCTGGCCGGGCACGTCGAGAACATGGCCGACGGCCGCGTCGAGGTGGTGGCCGAGGGGTACCGCGACGACCTCGAGCTGCTGCTTGTGCGCATGCGGCACGGACCCACCCACGCCGACGTAGAGAACATCGAGGTCGAGTGGGGCGAGGCCGGCGGGCTGCAGGGCTTCTACGTCTACTGACCCGCTTCCGACCCGCGACCGAGCCGCCACTGACCTGCCACTGACCCGGCTCTGTCGACTCGCATAGCTACCGACCTTGGCGGCGACGGCGACCGGGCTTAGCGCCGCACCGGCGCTATACTTCGCGGCATGCCTTCCAACACCATCCCCAGCCAGGTCCCGGTAGACGTGACACTGCCGAACGGCCTGCGGGTGCTGTACGAACCGATGCCGTGGCTGCCGACCCTTAGCGCCACGCTCCTGATGCCTTTCGGCTCCGCCACCGATCCTTCGGGCTTCGAGGGCTCTTCCAACGTGCTGCTCGAGTGGGCGCAGCGTGGCGCCGGCGACCTGGATTCCAGGGCGCTCTCCGACGCCTTCGAAGACCTGGGCGTACGACGCGGCGGCGGCACCAGCCGCGAGACCAGCACCCTGGGCGCCTCGTTCCTGGCCAAGGACGCCGCCGACGCACTGCCCCTGCTGGCCAGCATGGTCCGCGAACCGCGCTTCGAGGAGGCCGAGTTCGAACCTTCGCGCGAGCTGGCGCTGGAGGAGCTCGACTCGCTCGAGGACGCTCCCACCCAGCGTCTCTTCGAGGCCCTAAGCGCGCGTTTCTTCGCCAGTGCGCAGCGCCGCTCGGCCTACGGCGACCGGGAGGGGCTGGCCGCGCTCGTGCCCGACGGGGTGCGGCAGGACGCCGAGCGCCGTGTCGGCCCGGACGGCTCCATCCTGGCGTTGGCCGGCGGTTCCGACTGGGAGACGCTACACGCCGTCGTCGAGGACGCTTTCGGTGGCTGGGTCGGCCGCACCGAGCCGATCCCGACCCCTCAGCTGGCGGCCACCGGCCGGCACCACGTGCCCGCCGAGACGTCGCAGGTGCAGCTGGGCCTGGCGTACCCCAGCGCGCTGCTGGGCAGCGACGAGGGCTACCTCTACACGCTGGCGCTGAACGCGCTGTCGGGCAGCATGGGCTCGCGCCTGTTCACCGAGATCCGCGAGAAGCGCGGCCTGGTGTACTCGGTAAGCGCGGGCTCGCGCGCCCTGCGCGGCTTCGGCTACACCCTCGGCTACGCGGGCACCACGCCCGAGCGGGCCGCCGAGACGCTCGAGGTGTTCCTGGCCGAGCTGCAGCGCCTGGCCGAAGGCATCAGCGCCGACGAGCTGGAGCGCGCCCGCACGGGCATCCTCTCGTCGGTCGTGATGCGCGGCGAGTCGAGCGGCGCCACCGCCGGCCGGCTGGCCTCGGATGCGTTCCTGCTGGGCAGGACGCGCACCTTGGACGAGATCCGGTCGAAGGTCGAGGCGGCGACGCTCGAGGACGTGAACGGCTACCTCGAGGCGAACCCGGTGCCCGAGCCGACCGTCGTGACGCTGGGGCCGGCGGCGCTGGCGGCAGAGGAGGAGCCGGCATGAGCACGGAACGCGGAACGGAACGCGGAAAGGAACGCGGAACGGAACGGGGGACGGAGTTGAGGTTCGACAAGGCCGTGCTGCCCAACGGGCTGACGGTGATAGGCGAGCACAACCCGCGCGCGGTGACGGCCGCCGTCGGCTACCTGGTGCACGCGGGCTCGCGCGACGAGACCGAAGGCGTGGCGGGCGTGTCGCACTTCCTGGAGCACATGTGCTTCAAGGGCAACGAGCGCTTCAGCGCCGACGACATCAACCGCACCTTCGACGAGCTGGGCGCCGACTACAACGCCTACACGAGCGAGGAGCGCACCGTCTACTACGGCGCCGTGCCCGCCGACCGGGCGGGGCGCCTGTTGAGCCTGCTGACCGAACTGCTGGAGCCCAGCCTGCGCCAAGCCGACTTCGACATGGAGAAGAAGGTGATCCTGGAAGAGATCGCCATGTACCAGGACCGCCCGGCCCAGCGGCTCTTCGAGGCCGCCAACGAGCGCTTCTGGAACGGCCACCCGCTGGGCAACAGCGTGCTGGGCAGCACCGAGAGCGTCACCGCGCTGACCCGCGACGCCATGAAGGAGTACTTCGACCGCCGCTACGCGCCCAGCAACGTGGTGCTGGCCCTGGCCGGCAACTACGACTGGGACGAGCTGCTGGCGCAGGCCGAGAAGGCGACGGCCGGCTGGCGCGATTACGAGGTCGAGCGGCAGCGTCCGCCGGCGCGGCCCGCCCAGGGCCAGGACGAGCTGGTGGACGCGAAGCTGAACCGCCGGCACGTGGCGCTGTTCGCGCCCGGTGTGGGCATCGAGAGCCCGCAGCGCTACGCCCCCGCCATCCTGGCGAACGCCATCGGCGACAGCAGCGGCAGCCGCCTCTACTGGGAGCTGGTCGACAAGGGCCTGTCGGACAACGCCTGGCTGGCGCACGAGGCCAACGAAGGTGAGGGCGCGTTCGTGGGCTACCTCTCAGCCGCACCGGGCAAGGCCGACGCCGTGCTGGCCCGCTTCCTGGACGTGCTGAAGCGTGTGCAGGACGAGGGGCTTACCGAGGAGGAGTGGCGCCGCGCGCAGCGCAAGATCGCCACGGGCGTCACGTTCCGCGCCGAGACGCCGCTGGGCCGTCTCATGTCGTTCGGGGCCACCTACCAGTCGCTGGGCGAGTACAAGACCGTGAACGAGGTCGTCGACGAGGTGCTGGGCACTCCGCTGTCCGAAGGCGCGCGCCTGCTGGAACGGCGGCCGTTCGACGACGCGTTCGTGCTGGGGCTGGGGCCGGCCTGACGGCACCGGAACCTGTCGGGTCGACGGCACCGGAACCGGTCGGGTCGACGCCTCGGCGTCGGCGGCCGAAGGTTCAGGTTCGGTTAGGGCGCTCGGTCAGCCTGGCCGGCGACCTTCTCATGCGTCCGCCGGTAGACTCTGCCCATGCTTGAGACCTCGACGGGTGCGGCCGGGCGCGGCGCGCACCGTTCCTTCCCAGCCGGTACCGCTCCCGTACGCGCTTCGCAGGCCCCTCGTGGCGACACCGCCCGCAGGATCCGCGCCGGCTTCGCGCTGCTGTTCGCCACCTTGGCCTTGCTGATGCTCGTTCCCACCTCGGGGCTGGCGCGCGCCGCCGACCCGTTCGCCGCGCTCACCGTCACCGCGCACGGGCGGCAGCAGTACGACATCGCCACCGGCGTCACCGTCATGCCCGACGGCGGCACGATCACCGACCTGACGACGGGCGTGTCGCTGGTGGCGGCGCACGTCGAGTACCTGGCCGGCAGCTACGTCAAGGCGCGGCTGGCGACGGTGGACGGCGACTTCGGGCGCGTCAGCGCCGCTCAGCTGCACGTGGATCTGAAGGCGGGCGTGCTCGAAGCCTCCGGCGACCTCTCGCTGGCGCGCGACGGCATGACCGTGACGGCCGCCTCGCTCCGCTACGACTCGCGCAGCCAGGTGGCGGTGTTCACGGGCGGGGTGCACGCCACCGATCCCGCCTTCCAGGCCGACCGGCTGCTGCTGGACGTGATCAGCGGCGACGTCCTGCTGGACGGGCGTTACGTCTTCCAGGGCGACCTGTTCACCATGACCTCGCCGGAAGGCGGCGGCCAGCTGGAGCTGCGCTACGTGATGGCGGAGGGCGGCCCGACCTACGACGCCGCCACCGAGGTGCGGCCCGAGCTGCTGAAGCGCTTCGAGGGCTACCTCTGACCTGAGGCCGGCTTGGCCGCGCCCCCGGGCCCGAGGCCGGCTTAGCCCCGCCCCCGAGCCTGAGGCCGGCTTGGCCTCGCGCCCCCGACCCATAGCCCGACCGACCCGCGCGCCCCCGACCCTGCTCCTCAGGCTCGGCGCGTGGGTCATGATGGCCCGGTGATCCTGCGGCGCATCGGCATACTTACGGTCGTACTCGCCCTAACGGCGACGGCCGCCGCGCAGTGCACGCGCGGGCCGGGCACGTCGCAGGTGACGCTGCCCGAGTTCCTGGCGGTCTACTACGAACAGTTCAGGTCGTTCGCGGCGTCCGATGCTGCCGAGTTCTACGGCGGCGTGTGCGTGACGGCGGTGGGCGGCGAGTGGACGGTGCTGGCCGACGAGGTGCGGCTGGACGAGCTGTCGGGCGAGATCCGCCTGAGCGCGCCCGAGCCGGCGCTGTACCTGGGCGAATGGCAGATCCGCGCCGCCCTGCTGCGGGCGGACGAGGGCGGGCTGCGGCTGGAGGACGTGGAGCTGGACGGCCCGGACGGCAGCGGCCAGGCCGACCACCTCGAGGTCGACCTCGCCACGGGCCAGATGACGCTGCAGGGGCTCACCCTGGCGGGCGCCGCCTTCGCGGTGCGGGGCGACTTGGCGGTGCTGGAGGGGACGGCGCTGCGCGTGGAGGGCGCCGGCCTAACCACCTGCATCGGCATGGAGGTGGCAGCGTACGAGGTCGAGGGCGCCGTGGCCCACGTCGACTTGCAGTCGCGCGAGGTGCGCGTTCGAAGCGGGTCTTTGCGCGTGGGGAACGTGACGGTGCCCTTGCGCGACGAGGTCGTGGTAAGCGAGGCTTCCTTCGCCGATTTCGAACTGCCCGTGCGCGTCGAGTTCGTGCCCGGCGCGCCCGACCGTGCGGGTGCGGGCCTTACGGTGCGCGTCGTGGGCATCCCGGCGGCGCGCGGGGTGAACCTCGTGCTGGGCGCCACCGGCCTGGACGCCGACCACAGGGCCCGTGGCGTGGCGCTGCTGGAGCTGGAGGCCGAGGTGCCCGAGGCGGACGGCGTCAGCCAGGTGAGCCTCGTCACCGGCGTCGAGGCCGGCGCACCGTACCTGGATTTCTCGCTCGCCCGCGAGGTGGCAACGGGCGTAGGGCTCGCCTTCGGCGTCACGAGCGGCGCGGCGCCGGCCCGCACCGCGCGGCACGAGGGCGTGCTGGCGTTGAGCGCGGGCACGGCCGTGCCGGGGCCGGAAGGTTCGAACCTGAGCGCGAACGTCACGGCGCGGCTCTTCGCCGCCGCGACGGCCGTGACGGCCGCCGCCAGCGCCATAGAGCCACAGGTGGCCGGCGCCCGCCTCGGAGCCGCCGCCACCGCGAGCGCCAGCTGGAACGCGACGCCGGTGAGCGCCTTCTCGCTGACCACGGGCACCGAAGCGACCTACTACCCGCTGGCCTGGGGAGCCTCCGTCACCGCGGGAAGCTCGGCCCTGCAGTGGGGCGTCAGGGTCAGGCCGTCCTGGCGCTACCAGAACGGTCCCATCACCCTGGCGCTCTCGTACGACGCACTCTTCACGAACGCGGCCTCGCCGTTCGGCACGAACGTCGATCGCCTCGTGCCCC
>CAZVCT010000046.1:0-1714 GCA_964625655.1 uncultured bacterium | reverse complement strand
GACGCTTCCGTCACCTACGCCACCGACCCCTGGACCTACCGCGCCGAGGGGCGCTCCGAACTGTCGGGTCTGATCGCGCCTGTGGGCAGGGACCCGTACGTGGAGTTGGAACTGACGGCTTCGCGCGGCGGGTGGCCCGTGCTGAACTCTCGTTCGCGGGCTGGTGCCCACGGGCGGGAAGCCTCCGGGACGTCGACGGAAGGCGAGGCCGCTGCCCATGCGCCTCGGCGTTCCACCGTTTCCGACGCCCCGCGAGCCGTGCCGCACGGCACCTTGCAGCTGGGCCTGCTGGCGAACTACTCGCTTTCTGCGGGCGCTGGCGGACTAGAAGCCTTGGAGCTGAGCGGCGCGGTGCCGCTGGCGTTCGACACCTTCGAGCTGCGCCCGTACCTGGCGTTCGACTTCGCCCCCACCATCAACGCGGGGTTGGCACCGCGCTGGAGCGGCTATGGGCTGGATGTCACCTTCATCACCTGCTGCGGCTCGCTGACGCTGGGGCTACTGAACGACAGGGGAGCCTGGAGCGCGGGGGTGGCGATCGACCTCGAGCGGCGTCCGCCGCCGATGCCGGAAGGTGGGGGCTCGCGTGACGGCTCACATGGCGGAGCAGACGAAGGCGACACCGACGGCCGCACCGAGGCCGACCCGGTTATCATGCCCGCCGACCCATGAGGAAGCCGTTCCGGATCATCGACCGATACCTGCTGCGCGAGAGCCTGCCGCCCCTGATGTTCGGGCTGCTGCTCTACTCGAGCCTGGCGGTCGTCAGCGTCACCATCCCGCGCATGCAGTGGATCGTGGGGACGCCGGTGCTAGAGCTGGCCGGCTGGCTGGTGCTGCAGCTGCCGCAGGCGATGGTGCAGACGTTCCCGATCGCGCTCGTGCTGGCGGTGCTGCTGGCCTTCGGCCGCCTGGCGACCGAGAACGAGCTGCTGGCCCTGCAGGCGGGCGGCGTGCCGCTGCGGCGCACGGCCGGCGTGTTCGTGGCGCTGGGCTTCGCGTGTGCGCTGATCGTTCTGAGCCTCAACCAGTGGGTGTTGCCCTACGCGAACACGCAGGTGACGAAGCTCTACTGGGAGCTAACGGCCGGACAGACCGGTCTGTTCCGCCTGGCGCGGCAGGCGTTGCCCGTCGACGACTTCATCCTCCACTTCGACCGCGCCGAGGCGCGCGGTGAGGTGATGGGGGACGTGCGCATCGAGCAGTGGGACGGCAACGTCCTGACGCTGCTGAGGGCCGACAGGGCCCATTTCGAGGGCGTCGACCTCGTGCTGACCGGCTACCGCATCGACAGCCTCGACCTCGGCGCCCTCGACTCGGATAGCGCCGATGCGGCGGCGATCCTGGCCGAGTTGGTGCGCGTGACGAACGTTCCCGAAGACTCCGAGGCGACCCTGACCATCACGACGTCCACCGACATGTTCGAGCTGGTGACGCGCTACGGCCAGGGCGGCTTCGAGGACGCGCGCTCCATCACGGACCTGATGGAGGACAGTCGCCGCCCGGGCCTGTCGGCGGACGACCGGCGCCAGTCGGAGGTGCTGCTGCAGCGCAAGATCGCCGAGCCGTTCACGAACCTCGCGCTGCTGCTGGTGGCCGTGCCGCTGAGCCTGACGTACGCCCGCACGCGCGGCGTGGCGTTCGGCCTGAGCCTGGTGGTGACGCTCGTCTGGTACCTCTTCTACACGTTCGGCCAGCTGTTCGCGCAGACGGG
>CAZVCT010000045.1:0-20286 GCA_964625655.1 uncultured bacterium | reverse complement strand
CCCTTGGCGTGCATGCGCCGCTCGGGGATGACCTCGCGGCTGAAGTGCGCCAGCTTCTCGAGGAACCAGACGTCCTGCAGGAGCATCGGGCCGCGCGGGCCTGCGGTGACGGCGTTGTCGTTGTCGGCGATGGGTGCGCCGGCGGCGGTGGTCAGCGGGCGCTTCGGATCGTTCGGGTTGTTCGTATCGTTGGCTATGGTCGGGCTCCCTTGCAGTGAACGGGTTCGGCTGCAGCCATGGCAGTCGTTACGGCGCCGGTCTTGTTCACGGCGCTCTCGCTCGTCCTGACCTCTGCAGCGTTCCTTGGTGGTCCCTTCCCGCCGTGGCGGAGAGGGTCTGTCCCCACTATGACATCGGACCGCGAGGGCGGATGTCCCCTGCGGTCGCCCTAACGCCTCTTCTCCAGCAGGCGCTGCAGCGCGCGCATGGCGGCGAGGGAGCGCGGGAAGCCGGCGAACATGGCCGTGTGGATCAGCGTCTCGCGCAGCTCCTCCTCGCTGGCCCCCACGAGCAGCGCGCCGCGCAGGTGGGTCGGCAGCTGGTCGACCTCACCCAGCGCGGTGAGGATGGCCACCGCCAGCAGCTCGCGCGTGCGCAGGTCGAGGCCGGGGCGCGCGAACACCTCGTCGTAGGCGACGCGTGTGATGAGCTCGGCCAGGTCCGGATCGGCGGCCGCGATGGCCGCCGCGACCCGCTCAGCCTGCGAACCCCAGATGGCCGCCTTCGGGTCGGCCGCGCGTGGGTCGTGCTCCACGAGCAGGGCGACGGAGCCAGAGTGCGCTTCCACGACGACCTGGGCGACCTCGCCCTGCCCGGCCGCCTCGTTCGAGACGCCCAGGCCAGCGCCGTACGGCAGCTCGCGGCGCTCCAGGGGGTAGGCGAGGCCGCTGCCGCTGACGACGCAAGCGTCGGACAGGGCCAGGAGGCTCACGGTCGTGCCGGCCGGCAGCGCGAGCACGGCCTCGCTGCCCGCGGCCACGACGTGGGCCTCGTGCGGGCCGCCGTACAGGGAGATGACCAGGCCCCCATTCGGGCCCGCCGCCGCGTGCCGCGCGGCGATCATGAGCGCGGCGAGCCCCTGATCGAGCCGGCTGCCGAAGGCGCCCAGCACCCGCACCTCGTCGGCGCCGCGGCGCAGCGCGGCGGTGATGGCCAGCTCGAGGTCGAGCTCGTCCTTGTCGTGCGGGTGGCGCTCGGTCTTCAGGTCCGGGAACGCGGCCAGCGTAGAGGTGCTGACGCTGTCGAGGTCGCCCACCAGCAGGTCGGGGACGAGGCCCAGGGTGCGGGCGTGCGCCAGGCCGCCGTCGGCGGCGATGACGTGCGCGGCGCCTTCGACGATGCGGGGTATCAGGCGCGGCAGCGGCAGCGTCCCGGCGGCCAGCACCAGGGCCGCGCCGCTCACGCCGGGCTCCGTTCGGAGGCTCGCGGGTCCGCCTGTGCCGCTTCGGCCTGTGTACCCTCGCCGGGCAGGACGCGCCACGCCCCCGCGGGCGCAACCAGCAGCAGGCGCGCCCCGGGCGCCGGCTCCTGGGCCAGCTCCCGGTCGAAGCCGCGCCACACGACGTTCACGCCCCAGGCCGGCGCCTCGAGGTCGAGGCGCCACTCGAGGCCTTCCCGGCTGGCGCCCGCGACGACGACCTCGACATGCGACCCGGCGCCTGCGGGAACGTCCGCGGCAGGCGGCAGCAGGCGGGCGAGGTCGGCGCGGAACAGCAGGTCCGTGCCGCTTCCGACATCCGGTACGCCGGACGTGCCGCGGCCTGAACTACCGCTATCGGCGCTGGGAAGGCCCTGTCCTGGGAGGCCGACGGTGGCCTCGAATACGTTGTCGTGGCCCAGGAAACGCGCCGCCCACGCGCTGGCCGGGCGGTCAAGCAGCTCCTCGCCCGTGCCCACCTGCACGATGCGGCCGGCGCGCATCAGCGCCACGCGGTCGGCGAGGGTGAACGCCTCCGTCTGGTCGTGGGTGACGTAGACGGCGCGCTTCCCCAGCTGACCCAGCAGGCGTCCCAGCTCGTCCTTCAGGCCCTCGCGCAGCTGCTCGTCGAGGTTCGAGAGGGGCTCGTCCAGCAGCAGCAAAGCGGGGTCCGGCGCCAGTGCGCGGGCCAGTGCCACCCGCTGCTGCTGGCCGCCGGACAGCTGATCGACGCGCCGGCTCTCGAGCCCGGACAAGCCCACCAGCGCCAGCAGTTCCGCCGTGCGCTTGCGGCGTTCCCGCTCGGGCACGCGGTCCTCGACGAGCCCGAAGGCGACGTTGGCCGCCACGTCCAGGTGGGGGAAGAGGGCGTACGCCTGGAAGACCATCCCGACGTCGCGCAGCTGCGGCGGCACGTCGGTGACGTCTTGGCCGCCAAACTCCAGCCGGCCCGCATCGGGCCTCTCGAGGCCCGCGATCAGCCGCAGCAGCGTGCTCTTGCCACAGCCGCTGGGGCCTAAAAGCGCGAGCGTCTCGCCTTCGCCAATCGTCAGGCTGACGTCGTCCACGGCCACCACGCGGCCGAAGCGCTTCGTCAGGCCACGCAGCCGCAGGCTCATGGGTGCCTGGCGCCCGGGTGTGGACGGAAGACGTTGGGCCGCGCTTCGGCTGGATCCATGTCGGGGGCATCATACCCGCGCCGAGTTGGCGCCCTGGGCGTCAGAACTCGCTGCGCCCGCGGCGCTGCAGGAGGGTCATCACCAGCGCCGTCAGCAGCATCAGGATCACCGCCAGCGCCAGGGCCTGCCCGTAGTTCGAGGCGCCCGGCCGGCCGAGGCGGTCATAGATCGCCACGGGCAGCGTGGCGTACTCGGGCCGCACCAGCAGCAGCGTGGCGCCGAACTCGCCCATCGAGATGGCGAACGCGAAGGCGGTGGCCGTTATCAGGGCGGGCCGCAGCTGCGGCAGCTCGACACGCCACAGGGCGCGGGTCGGGCCCGCCCCGAGAAGCGAGGCGGCCTCGAGCTGCTCTGGGGGCAACGCGCGCATGGCGGGCAGCAGGGTGCGCGTGACGAAGGGGAACGCGAGCAGCGCGTGCGCCAGCGGGATCCCCCAGAAGGTCGTCACGAGCGCGGGGTACGTCAGCAGGTAGCCGAAGGCCAGCGTGATCGGGCTCGTGGCCAGCGGCAGCAGGCTGCTACCGTCCAGCACGCGCCAGCCCCCGCGCGTCACGGCGTAGGCGAACAGGAAGCCCACCACCAGCGCGACGGCGGTGCTGAGGCACGCGAACAGCAGCGAGTTCGACAGCGCCTGCCCCAGCGAGGCGAAGCCGATGCTGGCCGACGCCTGTGGCAGGGCCCGGAAGTTCGCGAAGGAAGGGAAGGCGCCGCCCGGTGACGTCAGGGCCTGCAGCAGCAGCGCCAGAAGCGGTGAGAGGATCAGCCCGCCGGCCAGCAGGAGGTCGGCGCCCAGCAGAACGCGGGCGCCGCCGGTGGGCGCGCGCGGCGCCCCGCCCGCGGCCACGCTGACCGCCAGCCGCGCCTGCAGCCGCGTGTAGACGAGAGACGCCAGGCCTATCAGCAGCAGCTGCACGAGCGCCAGCACGGCCGCCGTGTCCACCTCCAACAGCCGCGACATCAGGTGGTAGATCTCGATCTCGAGCGTCGCGAAGCGCGCGGCGGGCGCCAGGATCAGGATGACCCCGAAGCTCGTGAAGCAGAAGATGAACACGAGCACGGCCGAAGCGAGCGTCGCGGGCAGGGCCAGCGGCAGGGTCACGCGCAGCAGGGTGCGCCAGCGGCCGGCGCCCAGAGTGGCGGCGGCCTCCTCGAGGCGTGGCGCGGCGCCCTCGAGGAAGCTGCCCACGAGGCGCGCCACCACGGCGAAGTTGAAGAAGACGTGCGCCAGCAGGACGATCGCCAGGCTGTTGCGCAGATCCACCCCCACCACGCCGCGCGGGCCCACGAGCGCCAGAAAGCCGATGCCGGCGACGACGGTGGGCATGACGAACGGCACGGTGAACGCCGCCGTGAGCGCCCGCTTGCCTGCGAAGCGGTAGCGGGCGAAGAGCAGCGCGGTGGGCAGGCCCAGCGCCACCGTAAGCAGCGTGGAGAGGAGCGCCTGCCCGAAGGTGAAGGCCAGCCGCTCGAGGTAGTACGTGTTCGAGAGGGTGGCGAGGATGGCGGCCCCGAACGGACCGTCTCCGGGCGCCAGCCCGCGCGCGAGGATGACCCACAGCGGCACGAGCAGGAACGCCGCCAGGTAGAGGGTGGCGGCGACGCCGGCCAGGTGGGCGAGGGGGTTCCGGCGCACGGCCCCAGTGTAGGACGCACCGATCGCGTACGGTCTATTGACAGGCGCCCTCCGTTCCGCTAGAGTCGCTCGGTCATGGCAGATCTCCCCCTCTTCCGCCTCTTCGGCACCCGCCGCCGCGCTCTCATCGCGCCGCTGGACGATGCCCCAGGGGAGAGGACTGCCTGCCCGACGTACTGACCTAGAAACGCTCCGTACGCAGCGACCGCGGCAGCTTCCCCGAAGCGAACCGCGGTCGCTTCTTCGTGGTTCCCCAGGCGCGAGTTCCCCCGACGATCCGAACCGACCCAGGCACGAACCGGGCAACGCCCGAGAGCACGGAACGCGAGCGTGAGATGACCTCCACCGTAGTCAACGACAACCGAAGGAACGAACCGAAGGGCCTACTGGCCATCCTCGTCCGCTACCTGGCGCCCCAGAAGGGGATGGCGCTCCTCATGGCCGCCCTGCTGCTGGCCGCCACGGGGCTGCAGGTGCTCGTGCCGCAGCTGCTGCGGCGCTTCATCGACGGCGCCATCGCGGCGCTGCCCACCGGCACCCTCGTGAACATCGCGCTGCTCTTCCTGGCCGTCGCGCTGCTGACCCAGCTGCTGAACGCCGCCGCCACGTACGTCGCGGCGTCGGTGGGCTGGACGGCCACGAACATGCTGCGACAAGACCTGACCGAGCACACCCTGTCGCTAGACATGAGCTTCCACAACTCCCGCACCTCGGGCGAGATGATCGAGCGCATCGACGGCGACATCACCAGCCTGTCGAACTTCCTGTCGGTGTTCACGGTGCGGGTGGTGGGCGGCATCCTACTCGTCATCGGCATCCTGATAGCGCTCTGGATCGAGAACCCCCTGACTGGCGCCGCCCTGACGGCCTTCGCGCTGCTCGAGCTGGTCGTGCTCAGCTTCACCCGCAAGGCGGGCGTGCCGGCCTCGAACCTCGAGCGCGAGGCGAACGCCCAGCTCTTCGGCTTCATCGAAGAGCGCCTGCAGGGGCTGGACGACCTGCGCGGCAACGGCGCCGGCGCCTACACGATGCACCGCTTCGGGGGAGTCATGAAGGGCGCCTACCACGACACGCGGCGCGCCTGGATGCTGCGCAGCGTCGTGTGGCTCAGCAGCTACGGCCTCTTCGTGGTCGGGCTGGCCGTCACGGTCGGCACGTCCATCTACCTGGTAGGCGAAGCCGCCATCACCGTCGGCGCCGCCTACATGGTCTTCCAGTACCTGCTGATGCTGCACGAGCCGATCGAGCAGATCACGCAGCAGCTGCAGGAGCTGCAGAAGGCCGCGGCCGGCATGACGCGCGTGGGCGAGCTGTTCGCCACCCGCTCGGCGCTGCCGCCCGGCGGCGAGCGGCGCATCCCCGAAGGCGCGCTCGGCGTGCGCTTCGAGGACGTGCGCTTCCACTACCTCGACGTCGACGACCGGCAGCTGACCCTCAAGGGTGTCAGCTTCGACTTGGCGAAGGGCAAGCGCCTCGGGCTGCTGGGCCGTACCGGCTCGGGCAAGACGACGCTGACGCGCCTGCTCTTCCGCCTCTACGACCCGTCGGCGGGCCGGGTGCTTCTGTCGGGCGTGGACGCCAAGGACGCCGACCTGAGCCAGCTGCGCAGCCGGATCGGCCTCGTGACGCAGGACGTGCAGCTCTTCCGCGGCACCCTGCGCGACAACCTCACCTTCTTCGACCCCACCATCGACGACGCCCGCGTGGAGGAGGTCGTGCGCGAGATGGGGCTGGGCGGCTGGCTGGCGAAGCAGGAGGCGGGCCTGGACACGATCATCGACTCTGGCGGCCGCAACCTGTCGGCCGGCGAGGCGCAGCTGATCGCCTTCGCGCGCGTCTTCCTCAAGGACCCGGGCCTGATCGTGCTCGACGAGCCCTCCTCGCGCCTCGACCCCGCCAGCGAGCGGCTGCTGCAGGCGGCGATGGAACGCCTGCTGCAGGGCCGCACGGCCATCGTCATCGCCCACCGCCTCGAGACCGTCGAGCGCGTCGACGAGATCCTGGTGCTGGACGGCGGACGGGTGGCGGAGAGCGGCTCGCGCGAGCGCCTGGCCGCCGACCCCACCTCGCGTTACGCCCGCCTGCGGCAGGCGGCCCTGTCGCTGGACCTCAACCTCGCTCCCGGCGCCAGCAAAGACGGCGACGACATCCTCGAGGAGCTGTCATGACCTTCTCCACCAACCCGTTGAAGCTGTCGCTGAAGCTGGTGCGGCAGCGCAACTCGCTCTTCATCATCACCAGCTTCTACTTCCTACTGATCCACGCCCTGCCGGTGCTGACGGGCGTGTTCATGGGAGGGCTCTTCGACGCCCTGACCGGCGCCGAGACGGCCACGTTCGGCCCCTGGACCTTCCTGGCGCTCGCTTTGGCCACCGACGTCTCGCGCCTCTTCCTGCTCGTCGGCGGCATCCGCACGTGGGTCAGCTACTGGATGGAGATCACGCTGCACCTGCGCAACTCGGTGCTCGGCTACCTGCTGACCGCGGCCGGCTCCAGGCGTCTGCCCGACTCGCCCAGCGAGGCGGTGACGCGCTTCCGCGACGACGTCAACGACGTCGGCGAGTACATCGAGAACTGGGTCGACTTCTGGGGCCATGCGGCCTTCGCCGTGGTGGCGCTGTCGGTGATGCTGAGCGTGAACGCCGTGCTTACGCTGGTGGCGTGCGTGCCGCTGGTGCTGATGCTGGTGCTGTCGAACTTCCTGCGCCCGCACATCCGCGCCTCGCGCCGCGGGGCGCGCGAGACCACCAGCCGCGTGACCGACTTCCTGGGCGAGACGTTCGGCAGCGTGCAGGCCGTGCAGGCGTCGGGGCGCGAGCGGGCCGTGCTCGAGCGCTTCGGTTCGCTTAACGCGCTGCGCAAGCAGGCGGCGCTGAAGGACACGCTGCTCACCGAGCTCTTCCGCTCGGTTTCGGGCAACATGGTCAACATCGCCATGGGCATCGTGCTGCTGATGGGCGCCTCGGCGCTCCGCGACGGCACCTTCACGGTCGGCGACTTCGCGCTCTTCGTGACGCTGCTGCCGAGGCTGACGGGCGTGATGTCGTTCATGGGCCTGATGTTCGTGCAGCACAAGCGCACGGGCGTGGCCTACGAGCGGCTGGGGCGCCTGATGGTGGATGCGCCCGTCGAGGCGCTCGTCACGCCGCGGGAGCTGCGGCTGGAGGACCGCGCCGGCGAGCGGTTCGAGGGCCGGCGCCCCGCCCCCGAGCGCTTCGAGAGCCTGGAGGTCGAGGGGCTGGCGTACCGGCACCCGGACGCGGAAGAAGGGCTGGAAGGCGTTGGCTTCACCGTGCGCCGCGGCGAGTTCGTGGTGGTAACGGGCCGCATCGGCTCGGGGAAGACCACGCTGCTGCGCGTGCTGCTGGGCATGCTGCCGAAGGACGCGGGCTCGGTGCGGTGGAACGGCGTCGAGGTCGACGACCCCGCCACGTTCTTCGTGCCGCCCCGCACCGCCTACACCTCGCAGGTGCCGCGGCTCTTCTCCGACACGCTG
Organism: uncultured bacterium; assembly: GCA_964625655.1. Lineage (GTDB taxonomy): Bacteria > Deinococcota > Deinococci > Deinococcales > Trueperaceae > JAAYYF01. The sequence continues at coordinate 12,562 of CAZVCT010000045.1, read as the reverse complement.
CGCGAGAACGTGGCGCTGGGGCGCGACCTGAGCGACGCCCAGGTGGAGCATGCCCTGGAGCTGGCCGTGCTGGCGCCGGACGTGGCCGCCATGGCGCTGGGCCTGAAGACCGAGGTGGGGGCGCGCGGCGTGCGGCTGTCGGGCGGGCAGGTGCAACGCGCCGCCGCCGCGCGCATGCTGTTGCAAGGGGCAGAGCTGCTCGTGTTCGACGACATCTCGAGCGCGCTCGACGTCGACACCGAGCGGCGCCTCTGGGACGGTCTCTTCGCTTCCCTCGAGGTCACGTGCCTGGTGGTGTCGCACCGCCTGGCCGCCCTGGAGCGGGCCGACCGCGTGATCGTGCTGGACGAGGGGCGTGTGGTGGCGCAGGGGAGCCTGGCCGAGGTGCTGCCCGCCATGCCGGAACTGGGTGGGGAAGCGGTCGCGGACCCGCTGGTGGCGCGCGCCAGCGACTGACGCCAACGGAGGCGTGCCGGCGGCCGCATGGCCGCACCGACTACTTACCCCTGAAAGTAGCGGGCCGGCGCGCAGATGCGGGCCGGCCCGTTCGTTCATGGGGTCGCGCTCGCCGTCAGCGGCGCACCGACTCGGGCGACTGCCCCTGCAGCACCACCGCCGTCCACTGGCTGAGCCAGCGGCGCTGGTTCTCCTCGACGACGTGCGAGGGCAGCGTGGGCGCCGCCACGCCCTCCTCCAGATCCGCGAAGCGCTCGAACTCGGGGGGCAGCGGGGCGTCCTCCAGTACGGGGTGCACGAACATCTCGAGCGGGATGGCCGCCTGGACCGACTCGCTCAGCATGAAGTCGACGAACGCCTCGGCGGCCTCGCGCTGCGCCGTCCCCGCCAGGATGCCGATGGCCTCGATCTGCCGGTAGGCGCAGCCGGCGCAGGCCAGGTTGGCGGTCGGCGGCGCGTCCAGCGCCTCCTCGGCGAAGATCACCTCGGCCGCGGGGCTCGTCAGGTAGCTGACGACCACCGGGCGGTCGCCGCCGTAGTGGCTGAAGAGCGTGTAGTAGGCGTCGGTCCAGCCGTCCGAGACCTGGACGTCGTTCGCCCCTAAGGCGGCCCAGTAGTCGAGCCAGTCGGCGAACTCGCTCTCCACTGCCGCCTCGACGCCGGCGGCCGGGTCGCCGAAGCGCGCCACCGTGGCGAGCACGAAGGCCAGCCCGGGGCTGGAGGTGCCGGGGTTCTGCACCACCAGCAGCCCTTCGTAGGCGGGGTCGGCCAGGTCTTCCAGCGCCTGCGGCAGCGCCAGAGCGCGCTCCTCGAACCAGGCCACGTCGACGTTGGGGATCACCCAGCCGACGTCGACAGGCGTCACCAGCCCGTCGCCGAAGCGCAGTTCCTCGGGTACCGAGGCCAGCGCGGGGCTCTCGTACACCTCGAAGATCTCCTCCGCCTGGGCGCGCGCCAGCAGGGAGTCGTCGACGCCGAAGAGCAGATCGCCGATGGGGCGCGCCTTGGTGAGGATGGCGCGGTTCACGGCCTCGCCGGCGTCGCCGGCCGGCAGGAAGACGACCTCGATGCCGGTGCGCTCGGTGAAGTCGTCCACGAGCGCCTGCGGCAGCGAGAAGGACGAGTGCGTCAGCACCGTGATGCGCTGCGCCAGGGCCGTGGAGCCCAGGGCGAGAAGCGCTGCGAGCAGCAGACCGAAGATGGAACGTAGCGTGGAACGGGTACCGAACATGGCGTCCTCCTGATCACCGTGGACGCACGTGCCGCGTGCGTCACTCTCCCTACGCCCGCATGACCGGGGTCAGGTTCTAGGGTTTGATCTCAGCCCCGCCGAAGCGAGGCACCCCTGGTGACACCTCGACCGTACTACCGTTCGGCCGCCTTTTCAACGCGCTGGCTCACGCACGCTCCAGCCGCTGCTAACCGTTGGCTTCCGCGCGGCTCTTCTCGACTCGGTGCGTGGGCAGGCGCCACGCCGCGATCAATGCGGTGAGCAGGAAGAGGGCGCCGGCGGCCAGGAAGATGAAGCGGTACTGCGTCTCGCCCGGCGCGCTGGTGAGCGTCACCACCAGCCCGGCGGCCAGCGGCGCCACCGCGCGCGAGGCGGAGCCGATCGAGGTGTCGAGGCCGTAGACCGAGCCGGCCTCGGTGGGGTCCGTGAGGCGGGCGAGCATGGCGCTGATGGCGGGCAGCACGCCCCCGACCGAGAAGCCGACCAGGGTGTTCAGCACGATCAGCTGCCACACCTCGGTCACGAGCGCCATCGGAAGGTAGAAGGCGGCCGTCGCTACCGCGCTGACCACCAGCACGCGCTTCGAGCCGATGCGGTCGCTGAGGCGCCCTAGCGCCACGCCGCTCAGGGTGCCGGCCGCGGAGGCCAGGCCGATGGCGAGGCCCGTGTAGATGCCTGCCAGGTCGGCCCTCACGGTGATGGCCGCCACGAAGAGCGGCAGGAACGGCACCAGCATCGTGCGGCCCAGCCACGCCAGGAAGCGCAGCAGGTACGCCAGCAGCACGCCGGGCGCCTTCACGATGTGCGCCCACGACTCCCAGACCCCGCCGACGCCGCGCGGCACCGATTCGGGGCGGGTGAAGCGCTCGTCGACGCGCAGCATCACGAGCACGCCACCGGCCAGCAGAAGCGCGGCCGTCACGACGAAGGCGAGTCGGTAGCCGAAGAAGTACTCGAGCACGCCGCCGATCATCGGGCCGACGGAGACGCCCGCCCAGCTGGCCGTCTGCATCATCCCCATGGCGTAGCCCAGGCGCTCGCGCGGCGTCACCGACGCCACCAGCGACGACGACGCCGACATGACGCCCGTGATCAGCCCCTGGATCAGGCGCAGGAACGTGAGCTCTTCGGCGCTGCGCGCGAAGCCCATCAGCAGGATGATCAGCGCGCCGCCGATCAGCGAGCGCACCACCATCAGCTTGCGGCCGTACCGGTCGGCGACGGCGCCCCAGATGGGCGCCGCGATCATCATCGCCACCGCCTGCACGCTGAAGACGGCCGACACCCAGAAGACCACCGAGCCGCCGCTGCGCACGCCCAGGAACTCGACGTAGTTCGGTAGGAACGGGAAGATCGTGGAGAACCCGATGGACGCCAGCAGCTGCGCGACGAACATGATGCCCAGGGTGCGTTGCCAGCTCGGTCTCACTTGCAGATCACCGCGTCTGCCTCCTGGTCGGGTAGGTGCCGGCGCCGAAGAACGCACCGAGCGGGCCCGCGTCATCGTACTACCGCCGTGCAGGACGCCCTGTGGCAGCTCAGGTTCGGTAGTTTGGAGGCATGCCGCTAACCGACGCCCAGGTCCTGGCCCGCTGCCCCCTCTTCGCGGAGCTGGAGGACGCCGACCTGAACGCTCTGGCGGCCGTCGGCCACCGCCGGCGTCTGAGCGCCGGCGAGGCGCTCTTCTACGTGGGCGAAGAGGCGCAGGGGATGCACGTGCTGGTGAGCGGCAAGGTGAAGGTGTTCGTGCTGTCGCCGGCCAGCGGGCGCGAGGTGATCCTGTCGGTGGAGCACCCCTACAACGCCATCGCCGAGCTGGTGGCCCTGGACGGCGGCCCGTACCCCGCCAGCGCGGAGGCCGCGGACGACAGCGAGCTGCTCGTCCTGGAGCAGTCCCGCTTCCAGCGGCTGCTGCACGAGCGTCCCGGCATCGCGCTCCACCTGATGCGCATGCTGGGGCGGCGCCTGAGGCGCCTGGTCGGACTCGTGGAGGCCATCTCGTTCCAGGAAGTGGTGCACCGACTGGCGCGCTACCTGCTGGCGGCGGGAGAGGCGGGCACGCCGTTCACGCTCGACACCAACGGCGCCATCGCGGCCCAGCTGGGCACGGTGCCCGAGCTCGTCAGCCGCAACCTGTCGCGCCTGCACGCGGGCGGTGCGATAACGATGGCGGCCCGCACGGTGACGGCGCTCGACCGCGAGCAGCTGGAGTCGATGGCGCGAAGCGCCGGGCGCTGAGGAGCGCGCGTCAGCTCACGCTCGGCGTCAGCTCGATACTCGCGTCAGCCGGAGCTGGGCGTGCGCCGATCGCGGGGATCAGCCGAAGCCGAGGGCTCGCTTCGCGGTGTCGTTCATGGCGTCCGGCGTCCAGGGCGGGTCCCACACCAGCTCGACGCTGACATGGTCCACGCCCGGCACTTGCCCCAGCACGTGCTTCACGTCGGCTTCGATGCTGCCGTGCAGCGGGCAGCCCGGCGTCGTCAGGGTCATGCGCACGGCGGCCAGGCCGCCGGCCACCCCCACCTCGTAGACCATGCCCAGGCTGACGATGTCGATGCCCAGCTCGGGGTCGATCACCGCGTGCAGCGCCTCGAGCACGTTACGGGCGGGAACGGCCGGGTCTTGCTCGAAGAGCTCGGTGATGGTCATGCCTTCGCTCCTTCGCGTGCGAGCGCGTCCTGGCGTCGGCCGGCGGCCCAGGTGGCCGCCACCACGTGCACGGCCTGTGCGAACTGGCTCGCGCTGCCCAGCAGCATCAGGCCGGCGGCCAACAGGGCCAACGCCGGCGACCCGGTGACGAACGTCGCGCTGAGCGTCAGGGCGCCGAGCGCCAGCCCCCACGTCGTGAGCGGTTCGAGCTCGTCTTTCAGCAGGTCGCGCAGCAGCGGCGCCCCGCCCGAGACGCCTCCGCTGCTCGAGCCCGCGAAGCGCGCGGTCCAGGCCAGGAACGACATGATCTTCACGAGCATGCCGCTGACTGCCAGGCCCACGAAGCCGACGAGGAACGCGGCCCCCGCCGCAGCCGGCTGGTTCGCCACCAGCAGCAGGCCCGCCAGGGGAAGGAACAGGTGCGCCAGCAGGTAGCGGCGGATGGGCGCCTCCAGCACCTTGCGCAGGCGCCGCCGGTAGATGGCGTGAACTTCCAGCAGCTGCAGCAGCGCCGCTGCCGCCAGCAGCAGCCGCGGCAGCGGGCCGAGCGGCAGCCTGGCGAACGCCATCAGCGCCTCGGCCAGGAGCGCCGCGCCTATCAGGGGCACCATCAGCCGCAGCCGCCACTGGCTGCCGCCCTTGGCCAGCGCGAACATCCCCAGCAGCTTCTGGCCCGAGCCCGCGATGCCCAGCAGGAAGGCGCCGAACAGGCCCACGCTCAGGTGGAGGCGCACGGGGTAGCCGGCGGTAGCCGCCAGCCCGGGCATGCTGCGCGCGCTGGCCAGCAGCAGGCCCAGCAGCACGGTGATCGTAAGGAAGGCGACCGAGACGATCAGCGCCAGGCTGGCGGGGTCTCGCGGCCAGCGCCGAGCGGCCGTGGCGAGCAGCTGCGCCAACAGCAGCAGCCAACCGAGGCTGACGGCCATGCCTCCCAGCGCCAGGTGAACCGGCGAGAAGCCGGCGGCGAAGCCGTACACGAGCCCGGCGGCGCCGACCACCAGGAGCGGCGTCGTCAGGTAGCCCAGTCGCGGCCACGCCAGCTTCGTCACGAACATCACGGCCGGCAGCTGCTGCAGGGTGCCGGCGAACACGAGTCCCACGAAGCCCAGGGTGACGAGGTGGGTGAGGGCGACCAAGATGGGCGAGTTGACCGGGCCCAACAGAACGCCTGGGCCCATGACCAGCCAGAGCGCTCCGCCCAGCAGCGCCAGGGCCCCCAGCAATAGAAGGCCGATTGGCAGTGCCGGCGGGGCGCCTCCCGCGCCCAGGCGCGGCGGCCCCACCTCTCAGGCCCCCTTGGTGATTCGCACCTGCGCGCTGCCGTCCGGCTGTTCCTGCACCTGGTAGTCGGCGCCCGCGTCGGCCAACTGGGGCAGCAGGTAGACGGGCACGCGGTCGTTGTGGATCACCAGCACTTCACCGGGCGCCATGCCTTCCAGCGCCTCGAGGGTGCGGATCATCGGTTCGGGCGGCTCGAGGCCGCGGTTGTCGAGGAACGTTTCCATCGCCTTCAAGCTTGTGCCCGCCGCCGTGGGTGGGGCGATGACCCAGGTCATGGTGCCCCCTGACCACCCTCGGTGATTCTGGAGGCGTGGCCGACCCAGATGGAACCCGACACCCCCATGCCGCTGCGCACGGCGCGGAGCCGGAAGCTGGCCAAGCTGCGGCGCCTACGGAGGCGCGCCTGAATCGGCTGCTCGGCATGCGCGTCTCGCGCGTCATCGACGCCCACCCCGCTGCCCTGCAGACGCTGATCGACGGGGGCTTCGAGCCGCTCGCGAACCCGGCCATGCGCTTCGCTTTGGCGCATACCGTCACCCTCGAGCAGGCGCTGCGCATCCGCGGGCTGGGCGACGAGGAGGCGGACCAGCTGGTCGACCGCCTGCTCGCGCTCGGCGCCTGGGAGGGGGAGTGACGTGCCGCTCCTGAAGCCGCTCGAACAGCGCCGTTACTCGGAGCGCGGACCCGTGCCGCGCCCGCTGAACATGGAGGAAGGGTTGGCCGTCATGCTGCTCTGCCTGCAGAAAGGGCAGGAGCTGGTGGCGCCGAAGGGGGACGCCACCGAGACCGTCTTCACCGTCCTGGAGGGGGAGGGGTTCATCCAGGAAGGCGACGACCGGCACGCGGTGGTGGCGGGGGACGTCGTGCACGTGCCGCCCGGGACGGCCAAGGCGCTCATCGCGGGCAGCGGCACGTTCACCGTGCTCGGCACGCGCCGCCTGAGCGGGGAGCGCCGTGGGGCGCGCTGAGGTTCACCCACGGGCCCACGGCCTGAGGCCCGCCTTCATGCGGGTCGACCCGGGCGCCTGCATCGAGTGCGGCATCTGCGAGGAGATCGCGCCCGGCGTCAAGCAGCGGCCCGAACTGATCGAGGTAGACCGTCACGCTTTGGAAGCGATGGCGGCGTGCCCAACCGGGGCCATCCGGTGGGCCGAAGGAGAACAGAGAATGACGGAGATCGACGTACGCACCATCCACCCCCGCGAGCGCCACCCGCTCCTGTTCCGTACCTTCGACGAGCTCGAGGCGGGCCAGGCGTTCGAGCTGATCAACGACCACGACCCGAAGCCGCTCTTCTACCAGTTCCAGATGGAGCGCCCCGGCACCGTGGCATGGGAGTACCTGGAGCAAGGGCCGGACACGTGGCGGGTCCGCATCGGCAAGACCGCCTGACCCGGCCTGCCTTCGAAGCAGGAGGCTTTCGACGTACCGGCCCCCGTCGTGCACGTACAGGCGGGGGCCGGTCCTGGTTCGCGCCTACCGGTAAGCTGAGCCCATGAGCCGTTGGCAGGTCATGTTCCTGCGTTCCGCCCTCTTCTGGCTGGTCGCTACCGGCGCCCTCGGGCTGTGGGTCACCATCCGGCCGGGCTTCGCAGCACTGGTGCGCCCCACCCACGCCCACATGGGCACGATCGGCTTCTTCCTCGCGATGGTGATGGGGGTGGCGTTCTGGATGCTGCCGCGCCCCGGCGGCATCCGCCAGAAGGGCCTGGAGGCCGTCACGTTCCTGCTGCTGCAGGCGGGCCTCGTGCTGCGCGTGGTGGGCGAGCCGTGGTGGCGCTCCGGCGGCGGGGCGCTGCCGCACGCCATCTTCATCGTCAGCGGCGCCTGCCTGCTGGCGGCGATGCTGACCTTCGCGTTCGCCATGAGCAAGCGCGTGGTGACGCTGGAAGTGATCCGAGAGAAGGGGCTGGGTCGCCGGCGTTCGGCCACCCAGCCCGAGCAGGAGTGACACCTGCTGGTTGGTAGTGGGGCCTGCGGTTACTCGCCGGTCTCGACCACGCGCGTGCCGGCCAGGCGGTCGCCCCAGCGGCGGCCGTCGGGCGCGGTGAGAACGTTGTAGACCTCGTAGAGCCCGATCAGCACGGCTATCGGGGCCAGCAGCAGCCAGAGGAAGCCGAGCGGCAGCATGCCCAGCGCCAGAGGCCAGTTGCGCTGCGCCGAGGCGGCCAGGTCCATCTTCGCGCCGTTGTCGCGCGTCACGGTCAGCTTCATCAGCCGCTTGCCCAGCGAGCGGCCGTTCATGAACTCGAACTCGAAGCCGTCGCGGAGCAGGATGTAGGCCGCGCCCACCAGGGAGCCCAGGAAGCCCGCGGCGGGCGCCAGCACGGCGTAGATGACCATGGCGATGGCCCAGTCGATCACGTAGGCGATCACGCGCCGCCCGACGTCGGGTCGGTTGGCCGTGACGGGCGTCGCCGGGTCGGTCATGGGCGGCGGCGCTCCGGGTGGCGTGCCCGGTTGCGTTTCCGGCGTGGGGCCTTGGGCCTGCGGGGCTGGCGCCGGGGTCTGCTCGGGGTCCGGCTCGACCGGCGGTAGTGGGGGGCCAGGGTCTCGATCGGTCATCTACCCGCTCCTTCCGGACGCGCGCGTCCGCCTTGTGGTTGCGTCCTACAGCGCCAGGATAGGGCATCGGCACCTGAGTGGTGGCGTGGTGCGCGCGAACGGCCGTGCGCCCCCGCCAGGCATGACGCTTGCCGTAAGGTGAGGACGGAGGCGCCGCCCAGGCGGCGAAACGAATGGCCCGAACCCGCAGCATCTACGTCGTCCCCACCGGCCCCGGCGTGGGCCTAACTTCCGTCTGCCTGGGCCTCATGCACGCACTGCAGCGCGAGGGCCTGAACGTGGGCTTCTTCAAGCCGATCCGCCAGCCCGGCGACGACCTGAGCCCCGAGCGCTCCACCGAGTTCGTGAAGCGCTCGACGCGCATCGAGCCCGGCAGCCCGCTGGCGTTCGGCGAGGCCGAGGAGCTTCTCACCGCCGGCAAGCAGTCCGAGCTGCTGCAGGCGGTGGTCGGCCGCTACCAGCGCGCGGCGGCCGGCGCCGACGTCGTGGTGGTCGAGGGGCTGGCCGCGACGGGCGACCACCCGAGCCTCGACGCCCTGAACGCCGACATCGCCCGCGCTCTCGACTCGCACGTGATCCTGGTGGCCACCCCGCAGCCGAGCCTGGAAGCGCTCGAGGACCGCCTAGAGATGACCACCCACCTCTTCGGCGGACCCACGGCCGAGAAGGTGATCGGCGTGGTGGTGAACCAGCTGAACGCGCCGCAGTTCGACGTGCTGGGAACCACGCGCACGGCCATCCGGATGCCCGAGGTCCGCATAGGCGCCGAGGACCTGCGAGCCGCCATCGGCCTCTTCCGCAACCCCGACTTCAGCCTGCTGGGCGCCGTGCCGTGGGAGCAGGCGATGGTCTCGCCGCGCACCGTCGACGTGGCGCAGCACCTGGGCGCCCGCGTGATCTTCGAAGGCGAGCTGGCGCAGCGCCGGGTGGTGGACGTGTCGCTGGTAGCGCGCACCGTGTCGCACATGACGCACCGGTTGCGGCCGGGCGCGCTGATCATCACGCCCTCCGACCGCGACGACATAGTGGTTGCGGCGGGCATGGCGGCGCTGAACGGCGTGCCGCTCGCTGGCCTGGTGCTGACGGGCGACGTGGAGCCCAGCGACGAGGTGCTGAAGCTCTGCGAGAAGGCGTTCGCCACCGGCCTCCCGCTGCTGCGCGTGACGAGCGATTCGTACGTCACGGCCGCGCGCGCCGCGGCCATGCCGCTCGAGGTGCCACTCGACGACGTCGAGCGCATGGAGCGAGGCATGGAGTCCGTCGCAGAGCACCTGGACATGCGGCCGGTGCTCGAGCTGCTGGGCTCGGAGCGCGAGCTGCGCCTGTCGCCGCCCGCCTTCCTCTACCGCCTCACCGAGCTGGCGCGCGCGGCCGGCAGGCGCATCGTGCTGCCCGAGGGGGACGAGCCCCGCACGGTACAGGCGGCGGCCACCTGCGCCGAGCGCGGCATCGCCACCTGCGTGCTGCTGGGCGACCCGGACGAGATCCGCCGCGTGGCCGAGGCGCAGGGGCTGACGCTGGGCGAAGGCATCGAGATAGTGGCGCCCACCGACGAGGTGCGCGAGCGCTACGTGGCGCCCATGGTGGAGCTGCGCAGCCACAAGGGCCTGACGGCCGACGGCGCGCGCAACCAGCTGCGCGACCAGATAGTGCTGGGCACGATGATGCTGGCGCAGGGGGAGGTCGACGGCCTCGTGGCGGGCGCCGTCCATACGACGGCCGCCACCGTGCGGCCGGCGCTGCAGCTGATCAAGACGCACGAGAACGCCAAGCTCGTCTCGTCCGTCTTCTTCATGTGCCTGCCCGACCAGGTGCTCGTGTACGGCGACTGCGCCGTGAACCCCGACCCGAACGCCGAGGAGCTGGCCGACATCGCCGTGCAGTCGGCGGAGTCCGCCGCGGCGTTCGGCATCACGCCGCGCGTGGCGCTGCTGTCGTACTCGACTGGCAGCTCGGGCGAGGGCGCCGACGTCGACAAGGTGCGCGAGGCGACCTTCATCGCCAGGAAGCGCCGCCCCGACCTGCAGATAGACGGTCCGCTGCAGTACGACGCCGCCACGGTGCCCAGCGTGGCACGCGGCAAGGCGCCCGACAGCACCGTGGCGGGCCGCGCCACCGTGCTCGTCTTCCCAGACCTCAACAGCGGCAACGCCACCTACAAGGCCGTGCAGCGCTCGGCGGGCGTGGTGTCGGTGGGCCCGATGCTGCAGGGTCTGAAGCGGCCCGTGAACGACCTGTCGCGCGGAGCGCTGGTGGACGACATCGTCTACACCATCGCCCTGACGGCGATACAGGCGACGCAGGTGGGGGAAGGGTAAGGGGGCCGGTCAGGTATCTGCCGCGCCCCGGACGCGGGGATAGGCCTTCAGGTACGACATCCAAACGCCCTGCAGCCCGCCGTAGAAGCGGGCCAGCTCGCGCGCCGCCCCCGTCACCAGGGTCAGGCCGGGCGTGTACACGGCGCTCACGGCGCTCAGGGCCCCCGTATCGCGCCACGGCGTCCGCTCGACCCGCCCAAGCCCGCGCCACAGCACCTGCTCGGCCGACCACGGCCCCAGGCCCGGCAGCGAGCCGAGCCAGCGCCGCGCCTCGTCGTAGTCGACCGCGCGCAGCTCGGCCTCGTCGACGCCCGCGAACTCGCGCGCCAGCCCTTCCAGCCGCTCTACCTTCCGGAGGTTGTTGGTCGCGGCCAGCAGTTCGGCGCGGGCGCCATGCGCCAGCGTCTGCGGGGTAGGGAAGAGGGCGAGGGGCGAACGCTGGTCCAGCTCGGCGTTCTCGGTGCCATCCAACTCGGACGCCTGGGGGACGTGCGCGCCCTCTCCCAGCAGCGCTAGCAGCCGCCCCATCGTCGCGGCCGCGAAGCGCTGCGGGGTGCGCTGCCGCACCACGCACCAGCACGCCGCCTGGAAGGCGCTGCGGAAGCGGGGCGGGTGGAAGCCGTGCAGGGCGCGCTCGACGGGCGCGAAGGCCGGGTCGTCGGCGGCCGCGTCGATCAGGGGCGCCAGGTCGAGGCTCAGCGCCAGGAAGCGGTCCAGCTCCGCCCAGACGTCGGCGGCCTCGCCCAGCGTCAGCTCGGGGCCGCCATCCAGGCGCACCTCGAGGTCGGGCGCGAAGGGGCCCTCGCCGGCGCCCGCGTCCAGGCGCGCCACCACCACGCGCCCGCCTGCGCCGCGTCCCAGGCGCAGCGGCAGGCGCCAGCCTCCGTGCCCGCCAGGCTGGCCGCGATCGGGAACGGCCGACCAGCCTTCCAGGGCAGCGAGCGTCTGCGGCCACGAGAACGGCGGCTGGGGGGTCAGGACCAGGTCCGGTGGCCCTTGTGGCGCTTCGCCTGCTGCCCGAACCATAGGCGCCCAGCTTCGCACGTATAATCTGCGGCCGTGGACGTCACCGCTGCCACCCTCGAAAAGCTCTCGTTCCCGCGCGTGCAGGAAGCCCTCGCCGAGCGGGCTGGGACCTTCATGGGCATGGAGCGGGCTCGCAACGCCGTGCCTCTGGCCAGCCTCGGCGAGGCGGAGCAGGCACTCGAGCGCGTCGAGGAGGTCTTGACGGGCGGCGACCTGTCGCTGGGCGGCATCGAGGACGTTAGGCCGTTGCTGAAGCGCGTGCGCGAGGGGAACCTGCTGGACGGCAGCGAGATCCTGTCGGTCGCCTACACGCTGGACGGAGCCGCCACCCTGAGGCGCGCGATAGTGGCCTCCGAGCGCCCGGCTCTGACGGAGATGGCGCTCGGTATCGGCTCGTTCGACGGCGTGCTGCGCCTGGTACGCGAGCAGCTGGACCCCGACGGCAACGTGCGCGACGACGCCACCCCCAAGCTGGCCGACATCCGCCGGCGCCTGAACCCGCTGCGCGGCCGCATCCGCGACCGCCTGACGCGCATGCTCGAGAGCTACGCCGAGTACGTGCAGGACCCCATCATCACGCTCCGGCGCGACCGCTACGTCATCCCGGTGAAGGCGCACCAGCAGTCGCGCGTGCCGGGCCTGGCGCTCGACCGCTCCGACTCGGGTGCGACGGTGTTCATCGAGCCGGCTGGTGTCGTGGACATGAACAACGAGCTGGCCCTTCTGGAGATGGAGGAGCGCGACGAGGTTCGCCGCATCCTGCTTGCGCTCGGGCGCCGCCTGGCCGACGAGCCGCGCGTCGACGAGACGCTCGAGGTGGTGGCCGAGCTCGACCTCGTGAACGCCTCCGCCCGCCTGGCCAAGGACTGGCGCCTGCGCCGGCCGAGCTTCGACGAGGGCGGCCGCGTGCGCCTGCTGGCGGCGCGCCACCCGCTCATCGAGGGGTGCGTGCCCAACGACATCGAGCTCGACGCGCAGCGCCGCCTGCTGATCGTCACGGGCCCGAACGCGGGCGGCAAGACCGTGCTCATCAAGA
>CAZVCT010000044.1:0-20564 GCA_964625655.1 uncultured bacterium | reverse complement strand
CTACCCGCCCGGCACCGAAGTCACGGGCCCCATCACGGGCATCACCGACTTCGGCATCTTCATGGAGATCGAAGAGGGCATCGAGGGCCTGGTGCACATCTCCGAGCTCTCGCACGATCACATCGAAGACATCTCGGAGCACTTCAACAAGGGCGACGAGGTAACCGCGGTCATCCTGAACATCGACCCGGTGGAGCAGCGCGCCAGCCTTAGCCGCAAGCGCATGCTGCCCTTCACCCCCGAGAACGCTGCCGAGTTCGGTGGCAACGCTCCGGCCGCTGGTCAGCGCCCCGGTGGCTTCCCCGGTCAGGCTCCTGCAGGTGCGGGCGCCCGCCGTGGCCGCCGCGGCCGCCGCAGCGAAGGCATCGACTACGACTACAGCTACGTGTCTGCCGATGCCGGCAGCAAGTCGACCACCAAGCTGGGCGACGTGTACGCCGACCTGTTCGCGCAGTTCGGCCTTGGCGACAGCAAGGGCGAAGCCGCTGGCGAAGAGCAGCCGGACGAGCCGAAGGCCGAAGCGCAGGACACCGAACAGGTTCCCGCCGAAGCCCCGGCCGCCGACAACGACGCCCCGGTAGCGGAAGCCCCGGCCTCCGACACCGAAGCGCCCGCTGAGGAAGCCCAGGAGGCCCAGGCGGAAGCCCCGGCCACCCCGGCCCCGAAGAGCGAGCCGAAGGCCGAGGAAGCGCCGGTGGACCCCGAGAACGCCATCGACGCCGCCGAAGCCGCCGCCCTTCTGACCGCCGCCTTCCGTGAAGGCAAGCGCCCCGCCGGCGCCGCGGCCGAAGAGCAGAACTTCGACTCGGCCGAAGGCGACGACGGTGCTACTGAAGAGGAAGTCGTCGAGCAAGGGGACGACGAGGAAGAGCTGGCGTAAGCGAGACGAGAGACACACGTCTCCCAAGCGCTTCAATCAGTGTGCCCTTAGTCAAATCTGACTAAGGGCACACTGCTATTTTGATCTCTTTAGTCGCGACTCCATGACGCCTTGATTCGCCGAATCCTTGCGTTCACCACTGGGCGCCTATAGTCACTTGCTGGCATAGATGACTTTGCGAGTTCCCAGATGTCTAAGTCATCGTCTAGCAAAGTCCCATACTGAATTAGCAGATCGGGATCGCGTGTTTCTATGACTGCCATACGCAACGATTCATCAATGTGTTCACGCCACTCACGTATCAACGGTGATTCAGATTCCGGAAGTAGCGGACCATGGTAGAGGTTTAGCGCCTTTTGGAGTTCGCCGGTAGAAATAAGTTCGAGAATCTTGACGAAATCGGTGCGCACCGTGCCTTCCAGACGATAAGGATTCGAACCAATTGGGACCAGAGTCCTGAGTCTCGAAATGTTGACCTTAACCGTCGACCTAAACGACGTATCCCCATAAGTTAGAGCGTGGAGGCGTTCGGCGGATACCCCTTCAGGATATATGGCCAGAATCGCCAGGAGTTCCGCCCCACGGAGGCTTAGGTCGGTTACTGAACACCCACTTCTTAGCTGGCGTGCACCGAGCAGGCGTAGTTCATAATCGAATTCCGTTTGCGCCCAGAGTTTTTGTACCTCTTGAACCCCCTCGGCTCCCATGCCAAGTAGCTTCCACCCGTCATCACCGAGTTCTCTCAACCCAAGGGTTCCCAGCTGTAATGCCTTTACGGCGAGGTTTTTGCGGTTCAACTTAAGTCGGACGATTGCTAACCAGAGTGCGGCTTGTGCGACATGAACATCCGCGGTTGTGCAGGTCAGGCCCTCGATTGCCGCGACCAAATGTTGCTCAGCTCTGGAAGGATCAGTTCTACTAAACGCGATCCCAGCAATGAGTTCCCCGAGAGCCTTCTCGTACGCGGTTGAGGACTTTCCAATAGCGAGTGCAGTATTTGCGAGGCGCTCGGCTTCTGACCAGTTTCCGGTAGCGACATAAACCGACAGTAGGTCCAACGCGGTGAAGCAGTACGCTTCCAGAGGGGCCTTTTGATGGTTCCGCTGGTAGTAATCAAGCGCCAAGTCATAATCAGACCTAAGGAATGCGAGATTTCCGATTGTCGAGATGACGGCTTCATACCCTGGTACTTCGGAGTAAGCTTCGGATACCTCAATCTTGCTAAGCTCGTCTTCCGCGTATGGCGTATCACCAAGCAACATACGAGCGAATCCAAGCGTCGCTATCGCGGAAGAGCGTCTAAGTGTTTCGTTAAGTCCGCGCCTCTGATATTCGTCTAAGGCCCACTGCGCCCACTCGGCACCACTTCTATAGCGTCCTTGGCGAATTTCGACTTCAGCAATATCTATACCGCATGCGACAACGAGGTGATGAGCTGCATCTCGCTCTGCCAAGCGCATCGCTTCTCGAAAGAGGGGTACGGGCTGAGCCCTGTCACCTGCCCACGCAAGCGCAAATCCATGCGCCCTCAAAGTAGCAGGAGAACGTAAAGATTCAACTGCCCGTGACGTTTCAGCAAGCATGGAATCAGTGGGTATAACGACAGCTGTTGTTGCCCGAAGTTCCGGCGCCTCTGCTTGTCCCAGTAGCGCTTCTGCTTGCTTCGTTTGCCCTCGGGACCGATTCGTCGCCAGGCCGGTTGCTGTCAGCCAATAGGCAACCTTCTCTAACCTCTTAAGATCTGGTGGAAGGCTTGATAACCGCATCCACAAGTAGTCAAACGCGCCCCGATCAACATAGAAGTTTCCTGCTTCGTCAAGGAATTCAAGTAGCCGCTCTGGTGCATGCGAGCACGCAAGTTCAAAGGCGTCGTCCCACTTAGTCCTTGAAACTAATGCGTCTATGAGCCCGTCTATCGATACTCCCTCGCTCCAGAACCGACCATCTCCGTACTTGACTGATGAGTTAGATCTATCCAAATGCCTCAGGAAGCTCTGCTTGAAGGCAGGGTAGCTACCTTGTGCTTCGGACAAGATGGCCTGAAGTTCGGTGTCCGAGATGACACCTCTACACTCACGCAAAGCTTCACTGTAGTTGAGTTCCAAGAATCGCCCATCGAACTGTTGAAATCCCTCAAAAACGCGTTCGTCCAATGGCTCTTCATCGACAAACAAGAGTGAACTCTCGGGACTGACATAATTCGCACAATGCGCCGCAAACTCCCTACAGTCACTTACCCAACCCACAACCAAGTCGATTGGCCCAACCACGCGCTGATAATCGAGGAGAATTTCTAAGCCCTGGCTGTATGGCACCCCTCGTCCGATTACCTTTGAACCAACTGCAGCCCCTACGGCGTCAGTGAAGATGTCGCTGATAGTTTCAACCGTTGAGTCTTTGATGCTCCATACAGTTACTTGAGGTATCGACGGTGAGATCCTCCGTTGTATCGCCAACTCGATCCCAGAACGTCGAGAGCACGCCACAGCCGCACGTTTGGGCAGTTTTCGAAGTGTGCCCGCAACACGTTCTTGCCAAAGTTGTGACGTCACCCTAGCCTCCCTCTTCGCCACTTCGCGCAGATGCTTCATGGACAACTTGCAGCGGCGATTGACGCATGGGAAATGCGCCTCGTTCCCGGCTACAAGGTGGGCAATCTACGCCTTTCACCATGCCACAAAGCTATCAAGAGCTCACACGACTTCTAGGCAATTGCCAAGATTGGTGCTTTTCTCAAACCAATTATGTGTATACTAAGGGTTTGAAATCACAGTCAATTGCGCTCGTAACAGTTGACCTGAGGGCCAGTGGACACATGAGTGCAGAGAACAGGGCACTAGCCTATCTGACATCGCCTACGAGCTAATGTCAGCTCACCGTTCTGAGGCCTAATTTCGATCAATTTAATCGACCAGAGTGTCCAAGAATTTACTTACCCGTACATTAAAGCCGCCCAAGCCATAGGTATCGCATACACCAGATAGGTCATCCCCGTAGGGAATGTGGGATCAGCGGACGGTACTCACGGGCTTTAGAATAAACACCTCTGCATGACGCACGATGCAACGAGCTACTCCGAGGAATGAGGCGTTCACTTAGCGAGGTGAGTGCGCGTCGCGGCATGGGTGGCGCTGATCGCGTGATTGCTACCAAATCCATATGGCCAAGCGCCTTGATTTGAGTACTTACCAACCAGAATAGCAAGGCCGGGCCCGTTCATAACAACGGGCCCGGCCTTGCAAATAACTGAAAACTTACCTCTGCGAAGCGAACATACCAGCCGAAACAATGGCCGGCATGCTAACGATGAGGGCGAAAACGATAGTTGCGAAAATGCGCTTCCCTGTGTTCTTCATTCTGTTCCCATCCTTCCGAATTTTGCTCAAGTTTGAGCAGTCGTCCTATAGAAAGCATCCCAGTACCTCTATAGGCAGTTAGGGGTCTCCCAACCCACTACTCGGATCCCGAAAGCTCGGGATTTACTAACTGATGGGAAAAGACAATGGTGGCATCTGCCCCACTTAACTCCTCCCACCCTCTTCCGAAACGCTGTGCTCCCACACAACGAATCGAGGGGTCTCCCAACCCGTTCGATTGACTTAACGGTATCAGGTCTGATCCCTCGAAGCAAGGGTTAACTTTCCCCCATTTTTTCGAACCTCAACGCTTATTTGACGTCTAGGACGCATACTTGTCAACTCACGTGCCTACAATATCCTCAGCTCGGTTTTGGCCCTTAAGCACATTAGAATCTGCATAGCGAACGCGATGGTGACGATTTTTATATGGAGGGCGGACGACCCGAAGGGCACAATGGGTGCATGGGTGATGTTTGGACGCAAATACAGGCGGCGTTCCCCGGAGTCCGCTTGGAAAGCGAAATCCAAGGTTGGGCATTCCTGGAGCTCTTTGAAGAAGGAATCGCAGCCTATGGCCAGATATCAACACCTTCCCCAAAAGATGACCGATGGGTGGGCGTCTGTTACTTCCAGCTTTTACGCGATCAGGAAGCCCTCCAGTTTCTAACTAAGGCGGCTGAGCGCGGAGAAGAAGGGGCGCACGTATTTCTTGCGCATGTCTTACCGTTCGTTGAGCGGGGAGATGATGCGTTGTCAGAGCTATCTAAGGCCAACTTCGAGTATCTGTCTAACTATGACAAGGCATTATTTTATCGGATTCTTAGTATCCAAGAGGAATCAAATGGCAACCTCAGGGAAGCTCTGAAGGCCGCAGAAGAAGCTTGGCGTCGCATTCAAGGCATACCGGAGTACTCCGTACTTGCGCCATCGATCTTGGCGCAATTAGCGGTTCTCCACGGTCGAATCGGGCGATCACAACGAGCGCTGTGGTTCCTGGAACGTGGCATTGCATCCACTTCGGTGGGCGAGCAATTGAAGGTGCGGATTAGACGGGCCGCCGTACTGGTAAACCTAGGACGACATCGCGAAGCGGTACTAGAACTAGACTCACTTGGGCTTGGTGAAGGGCACGAACGATATCAACCGGAGAGAAACTGGCTCCTTGGGCAAATTGCATTGGCAAACGGAAGCTTGACTCTCGCGGTCCAAAGGTTCACACAAGCGATTGATGGGGCTGTTCAACTGCAGTTCGGTTACGAAGAATTGTTATGTCGCTTGGCTCTCGTGACGATTGAGGGCGCCAGACACGACTTCACTAGCGCGACAGATCACTTAACACGTGCGCAAACTCTGATTTCTGACAAGTCTGACCGTCTGCTCTTTCGTTTTCGGGAAGTATTATTGAACTATTGGATGCAGAGATATACGCCCTCCCACGCCTTGCAGGAGTACGAGGGCCTGATACATGCATTTGGTGAAATGGGGTTGCTCCAAGAGCAAGCTGCGGTCAGGCTGCATCGTGCCCACCTACTTCGCGTTGTCGGCGAGGGCGCCTGGGAACGTGAGATCGAAGAACTCCATGCCTTGAGCGTTTCACTGCAGAATCCAGCTCTACTCGCTAGAGAATGGCCGTTCTTACCAGAATTGCGAAGCGTAGTAGCCAAGACTCACCAGAGAATTGCAGGGGATCCACCAGTTCTACTGGAAGTCTTTACGCTCGGCAAAGAACTAATGACTCTTGATTCCGATCCGGTGCATGTTCCATTACGTAGGGGCGTTGAGCTGCTTTCCTACTTCCTAGAATGTCGCGCTGTATCATTACGAAATATTCTTGACGATGTGTTTCCCGATGAGAAGCCTTCCGCCGCTAAGTCGTACTTTCACCAGTTCCGCCATCAATTGAAAGAGAACCTGACCGGAATTGAGATCGAATATGATTCCGAAGCTAGGCTTTACAGGCTGAAAAGTGAAATCGACATTCTGTGGGACGTCAGCGAACTACGGGCCGGTCGTATCCAGGGAGAAATTGGATCGTTCCTTCCCTCATCCACAAACGCGTGGACGAAGAAGCTTGACGAAGGCCTTAGGACGTATAGAGACTAAGGCCAAGAGCGCCACAGGTGGGGCTTCTGGTGTCCAGGTTTGAAGCAATAGTTCAATTACCAAGACATGTCGCGGACATCGATTTTCATGCTGCCGCATCGTCGCCCCACCCATAAGTGCCCTTTTCCCTAAAGTGGAGAACTGATTCGGGGAACATGGATCAGCAAGAGCCTTGCGGAACACACCGCCTTTACACCCCCCCACCCCACCGAGTATGCTCATTAGTCGCAGCCGCGCCGCGTTCGCGGTGCCTTCGGAGGGATCATGAAACTTACTGCAGAGAAGCGGGAGCCGGGTAAGGCTTCCGCGTTGCGTGGCACCGGGCGCATCCCGGCCATCGCTTACAACAAAGAGTTCAACCAGCCCATCAGCATCGAGATGCGCGCCTTCGACAAGGCGTTCCGTGCGCAGGGCACTTCCAGCCTCATCGACCTCGAAATCGACGGCGAACTCCACCCCGTGGTCGTCAAGCAGGTGCAGATGAGCAAGCGCCGCCGCGAGCCGATGCACGTCGACTTCTTCGTCGTCACCGCCGGCGAGACGCTCGAAGTGAACGTGCCCATCGAGCTGGTCGGCACCCCGGCCGGCGTCAAGGACGAGGGCGGCCTGGTCGACGTTCAGCGTCGCGAGGTTCGCATCTCCATCCTGCCGCGCCTCATCCCGAACCACGTCGAGCTCGACATCTCGGGCCTGCGTATCGGCGATAGCCTCCACGTCAAGGACCTGGTTGCCAACCTGCCCGAGGAAGCCGAGGTCATCGACGACATGGAGCTGGCCATCGTCGCCCTCGTTGCTCCGCGCCTGGCCGACGACGACGAGACCACCGCCGAGGAAGCCGCCACCGAACCCGAACTCGTCCGCGAGGACGACGAAGACGAGGGCGAAGCCGAGGACTGATCCTCGGTGTTCCGGCGTACCTCCAAGACACAGGACGCCTCCAGCGTCCGCATACTGGTTGGGCTCGGCAACCCCGGGCCCAACTACGTGAACACCCGGCATAACGCCGGGTTTCTCGTTGTGGACGAGCTGGCGCGCCGCCTGGACGTTCGGCTGAAGAGCGAGCGCCAGGCCGAGCAGGGGCGCGTGGGCGCCGCCGTGGCGCCCGGCGGCACAGAGCTGATGCTGCTGAAGCCCCTAACGTTCATGAACCTGAGCGGCAAGGCCGTGCAGGCCGCCCTCACCCGCACGCGGGCGCGCCCCGACGCGCTGCTGGTGATCCACGACGACATAGACCTGCCCCTGGGCCGCCTGCGCTTCAAGCAGGGCGGCGGCGCGGGCGGGCAGCGCGGCGTGGCCAGCATCATCGGCGCCGTGGGGCCCGAGTTCCTGCGCCTGAAGGTGGGCGTCGGCCGGCCCCCCGCCAACTGGAGCACCGAGAACTGGGTGCTCAGCAAGTTCCGGCCAGGCGAAGAGGAGCTGGTGGCCGAGGTCGTTCATGCGGCCGCCGACGCCGTGGAGCTCTACCTGGCCCACGACCTGGACACCGCGATGAACCAGGTGAACGGCGTGGACCTGAGCAAGCCGGGCGCCGCTGGCGAGTAACGCCTTCCGCGCGTTCCGCCGAACGTGCATAATGCGCGAATCGTGAACCCACACAACCTGTTCGGCACCCTGTTCGGCGCTCTGTTCGGCCCTCTGTTCGGAACTGTCACCTGCCCTTACGTCTGCACCCGCCGACCCCTGGCGCTTCTACGGCTGGCGGCCGCACTCCTGCTCGTGCTCGCCGCCGCGCTCGCCTCCACGGCCCACGCCACCGCCGGGGCGCTGGGGCAGGGCGACGAGCAGCTGGCCTCGGGCGAGTACTTCGACCGCGTCACGTTCTCGGGCAACGCCGGCGACGAGGTGCTGCTGGAAGTGACTAGCACCGACTTCGACCCCTACCTGATAGTGCTGGGCCCGGACGAGAACCCCCTGATGCAGCAGGACGACGCAGCCGGAGGGGGTACCAACGTCAGCCTCGCCTTCGTACTGCCGGCAAGGGGCACCTACACGCTCATCGTCACCAGCGCGCTGCCGGGCGAAACGGGCGGCTACAGGCTCTCGCTCTCGGCGCCGGGCCAGGCCGCGCCCCTGGCTGCCGCGCCGCAGGTGGCCAAGCCGCAGCAGCCGGGCCAATCTCAGCAGGCGGGCGCCACGGCCGGCACCATCAGCGGCACGGTGGTCGACTCGCTGGGGCGGCCCATCGAGGGCGCCCGGGTGCTGGTCGTGCCGGCCCTCACTACGGGCAGCGTAGAGGTCACGACCGACGCCAGCGGGCGCTACGTGGCCCAGGGCCTGCTGGAGGTGCCCTACCGCATACGCGCCTGGGCCTTCTACCAGTCCGCTGGCACCCGCGTCTGCCTGCGGCTGGGCATGGAGTCGGCCGTGCACTACGACACCTTCGTGCCCTCCAGCGGGGCGGTGAAGAACTTCAGCGTCCAGCACACGGGCCCCATCGGCGACCTGCGCGACACCGACGAGCAGTTCGGCGCCGTGCTCAGCGTGATGAACACCTACATCTACGAAGGGGCCGGCAACCGCATCGAGCTACGTTTCACGCCCACCGGCCCCCTCATCGACGGCGCGCCCAGCGAACCGTTCACGCGGGTCATCGACCCCGACAGGGATTACCTGCTCCGCGGCATACCCGTCGGGCCCTACACGGTCAGCGCCACGCTCATAACGAGCGACGGCACCCGCACGCCCGTCGCGGTGGCGCGCAGCGACTTCGACGAACCCGCCACGTCGCTCGCCATCGACTGGGAGGGCGACGGCTCGTGCTCGCTGGGCAGCGGCGTGGAGTGGGCGGACCTGTACCTGGCGGAGCCGTACTGAAGGGCGCAAGCGGCGGCGCCCTTCGCCCGACGACGGCGCGCGCAGACGCCGCCGAAGGCTAAGGTTCTACCTCGCAGGGTACGCGGGGCACCCGCCACCCGGACCGCACGGCCGGCGCCCGGGCGATAATGCCTCCATCGTGGCTAACCAGAACAGGAACGGCTCTCCGTCCGCAGGTCTCCCCTCGCCCTGGCCCATAAGGGCGCCGCGCGGCAACCACCGCACGGCCAAGGGCTGGCTGCAGGAGGCCGCCAAACGCATGCTCATGAACAACCTCGACCCCGAGGTGGCCGAGGCGCCCGAGAAGCTGGTGGTGTACGGCGGCCGTGGCAAGGCCGCGCGCGACTGGGAGTCGTACCACCGCATCGTCGCCACCCTCGACAGGCTCGAGAACGACGAGACGCTGCTCGTGCAGTCGGGCAAGCCCGTGGGCGTGTTCCGCACCTTCGAGCAGGCGCCGCGCGTCATCCTGGCCAACTCGAACCTGGTGGGCAAGTGGGCCACCTGGGACGAGTTCGACCGGCTGGATAAAGACGGCCTGATGATGTACGGCCAGATGACGGCCGGCTCCTGGATCTACATCGGCACCCAGGGCATCCTGCAGGGCACCTACGAGACCTTCGCGGCCGCCGCCCGGCGCCACTTCGGCGGCAGCCTGGCGGGCACCCTCACCGTCACCGCGGGCCTGGGCGGCATGGGCGGCGCGCAGCCGCTGGCCGTCACCCTGAACGGCGGCGCGGCGCTGATCGTAGAGATCGACCCCACCCGCATCCAGCGCCGCCTGGAGACGAACTACCTGGACGAGGCCACCGAAGACCTGGACGACGCCCTTGCGCGCGTGCAGCGGGCCGTGGCCGAGCGCCGCCCCCTGTCGGTGGGCCTGCTGGGCAACGCCGCCGAGGTGCTGCCCGAGCTGGTGCGCCGCGGCGTGCAGGTAGACCTGGTGACCGACCAGACGAGCGCCCACGACCCCCTGTACGGCTACGCCCCGCCCGCGAAGCCCGACGAGGACGTCGAGGAGTCGCGCAAGGCCGACCCCAAGGCCTACCGGGCGCGGGTGCTTGAGGCCATGGCGAAGCACTGCGAGGCCATCGTGCAGCTGCAGGACGCCGGCGCGGTGGCGTTCGACTACGGCAACAACCTGCGCGCCTTCGCGCGCGAGGGCGGCTTCGAGAACGCCTTCGCCTACCCCGGCTTCGTGCCCGCCTTCATCCGCGACCAGTTCGCCGAAGGGCGCGGGCCGTTCCGCTGGGTGGCGCTGTCGGGCGACCCCGAAGACATCGCCCGCACCGACCGCGCCCTGCTCGAGCTCTTCCCGCAGAACGAGGGCCTTAAGCGCTGGCTAACCGAGGGCGTGCGAACCTTCTCGTACCAGGGGCTGCCCGCGCGCATCTGCTGGCTGGGCTACGGCGAGCGCCACCTGGCGGGGCTGAAGTTCAACGAGATGGTGGCCAAGGGCGAGCTGAAAGCGCCCATCGTCATCGGCCGCGACCACCTCGACTCGGGCTCGGTCGCCAGCCCCTACCGCGAGACGGAAGCGATGCAGGACGGCTCCGACGCCGTGGCCGACTGGGCGCTGCTCAACTTCGCCCTCAACGCCGTCTCGGGCGCGGCCTGGGTGTCGTTCCACCACGGCGGCGGCGTGGGCATGGGCTACTCGCTGCACGCCGGCCAGGTGAGCGTGGCCGACGGCACCCCCGAGGCCGCCGAGCGACTGGCGCGCGTGCTGCTCAACGACCCCGGCACGGGCGTCATGCGCCACGCCGACGCCGGCTACGACAAAGCGATCGACGTGGCCAGGCAAAGGGGCCTGGACCTGCCCAGCGTGCCCGGCGCCACCGGCACGCGCAACGAGGAGGACACATGAACCGCCAACTGGTGGTGCGGGGCGTCAGCGAGCTGTTCACGCCCTTCGACCGCATATCCGACGCCGCCTTCGTCATAGAGGACGGGCGCTTCGCCTGGGTGGGGCCCGCGCCCGACCTGCCGGCCGACTACGCGCAGTGGCCCGCCGTCGACCTGGGCGGCAGCGGCGTGATACCGGGCCTCGTCGACAGCCACACCCACCTGGTGTGGGCGGGCAGCCGCGTCGACGAGTACGTGAAGCGCTCCGAGGGCGCCACCTACCAGGAGATCGGCGCCGCGGGCGGCGGCATCATGGCCACGGTGCGCGCCACGCGCGAGATGCGCGACGCGGGCCTGCTGATGATGGCCCGGCGGCGCGCCTCGGCGTTCCTGCGCGGCGGCGTGACGGCGCTGGAGGTGAAGTCGGGCTACGGCCTGAGCACCGAGCACGAGCTGCGTATGCTGACCGTTGCGCGGCGCCTGGGCGAGGACGGCCCGCAGCGCGTCACCACCACCCTGCTGGCGCACATGCCCGACCCCGAGGTGAACCGCACGCAGTACGTCGACCGCTTCATCGCCGAGACGCTGCCCGAAGCCAAGCGCCTGAACCTGGCCGACGCCGTGGACGTGTTCATCGAGGACGGCGCCTTCACGCTCGAAGAAGGGCGCCGCATCCTGGAGGCCGCGCACGAGCTGGGCCTGCCCGTCAAGGCGCACGCCGAGCAGTTCACGAACAGCGGCGCCGCGCGGCTGGTGGCAGAGCTGGGTGGGCTGTCGGCCGACCACCTCGAGGTGGCCAACGAGCAGGACCTGGAGGCGCTGGCCCGTGCGGGCAGCGTCGCCACCCTGCTGCCGCTGGCGGCCCTGCTGCTGCGCGCCCCCATCCCGCAGGCCGCGCAGCTGCGCGCCAGCGGCGTGAAGGTGGCCGTGGCGTCGGATCACAACCCGGGCAGCAGCCCGCTGTTCGGCCTGCTGCCGGCCCTGCAGTTGGCCACCGTCACGGCGGGCCTGACCGTTCAGGAGTCCCTGATCGCTGGCACCGCCAACGCCGCCGAGGCCATCGGCCGCCCCGACCTGGGGCGCATCGAGGCCGGCGCCACCGCCGACTACCTGGTGGTGAACGGCGCCGAGGCGCTCATGCCGCTGTACACCTGGGGGCAGCCCTCCATCAAGGAGATGATCATCGGCGGCCGCTCGGTGTGGCGGGCGGAGGGCTGAGGCTCAGCTCTCCCACCACAGCGCCAGCGTCTCGGCCAGCAGGCGCGCGGCCAGCAGCTCGCTGCGGCCGGTAGGGTCCAGGTTCGGCGCCAGCTCCGTCAGGTCCATCCCCACCAGCTGGTTGGCGCCCAGGGTGGCCGCGATCAGGTCGCGCAGCTGGCCGTAGCTCAGCCCCTCAGGCTCGGGGCTGCTGGTGCCGGGCAGCTCGGCCGGGTCCAGCGCGTCCACGTCCACGCTCAGGTAGACGTTCGCGCCCCTGGGCAGCTGAGCCAGCACGGCGCCCATGTCGTTGCGCACGCTGCGCGCGCTTACCAGCGTGTGGCCGAAGCGGCGCGCGGCGGTGAACGCCTCGGCGTCGGCGCGCACCCCGCGCAGGCCCACGACCGTGATGCTTCTCAGGTTCGGCAGCGCCTCCACGGCGCGCCGGAACGGGCTCGAGTTGGCGAAGCGCGTGGCGTTGCGCGTGTCGGTGAAGTCGAGGTGGGCGTCCAGCTGCACGACGTGCAGGTCCTCGACGTCGTCGAAGGCGCGCAGCAGCGGGAAGCTGACCGAGTGGTCGCCGCCCACGAACACGGGCAGGCGCGACAGCGCCCGCGCGCGCCGCGCCGCGGCCGTGATGCGCTCGAGGCTCTCTTCCGTCTCCAGCTGCGCCGGGTCCACGTCGCCCGCGTCCACGAAGCGCGCGCCGGTCAGGCGGTAGGCGTCCGTCTCGAAGTCGTAGAAGCCGGCGGGCGCCAGGGCGTAGCGGCCGCTGGCGGCGCGCACGGCGTTGGGCGCGAAGCGGGCGCCGGGCCGGAAGCCGACCGCGAAGTCGTACGGCACGCCCAGGAAGGCCACGTCGAAGGCGGGCCCCGGACCTGTGTCGTGCACGCCCGCGTCCAGGAAGGGCGCCTTGAAGAACGTGGCGGGGCCGGTGAACGTCAGTTCCGAGTGGCGCGCCCTCACGACACCTTCACCCCCGCTTCCGCCACCGAGTTCAGCAGGCTGCCGTCGCGGATGGCGCTATGGATCGCCTCGACGTCGGGCTTCAGGTAGCGGTCGGCGTCCAGGTGCGGCACCAGCTTGCGCACGCACTCGTGCGCGGCCGCGGCGCCGCGGCCGGGGCGCAGCGGCAGGCGCAGGTCCAGCGCCTGCGAGGCCGCCATCAGCTCCACCGCCAGCACGTACGAGGCGTTGGCCACCACCTGCTGCAGCTTGCGGGCCGCGTGGGTGCCCATCGACACGTGGTCCTCCTGGTTGGCGCTGGTGGGGATCGAGTCGACGGAGGCGGGGTGCGCCAGCACCTTGTTCTCGCTCACCAGCGCCGCGGCGGTGTACTGCGCCACCATGAAGCCCGAGTTCAGGCCGCCCTGCTCCGTCAGGAACGCGGGCAGGCCCGACAGGGCGGGGTTCACGAGCTGCTCGGTGCGCCGCTCGCTGATGTTCGCCAGCTCTGCCACCGCGATGGCGGCGTAGTCGGCCGCCAATGCCAAGGGCTGGCCGTGGAAGTTGCCGGCCGAGATGACGACGCCCGCCGGGCCGCCACCGTCCTGCGCGCCTGGCTGGCTGGAGACGTCGCCGTAGGCGCCGTAGCGGAGCTCGTCCTCGCTCAGGCCCTCGGTCACCACCAGCGGGTTGTCGGTCACGGAGGCCAGCTCCGATTCCAGCACGTCGCGCACGTGCGTCAGCGCGCGGCGGCTGGCGCCGTGCACCTGCGGCACGCCGCGCAGCGAGTACGGGTCCTGCACGCGGTCGCACTCCAGGTGCGACGTCACGATCTCGGAGCCGTCCAGCAGCGCGCGCATGTTCGCGCTCACCGTCACGATGCCCGGATGCGGCCGCAGGCGCGCCACGGCCGGGTGGAACGGCATGTGGCTGCCCAGCAGCGCCTCGACGGTCATCGAGGCCGCCACGTCGGCCACCTGCGCCAGCCGCTCGGCGTCGATCAGCGCCAGCGCCAGCTGCGCCGCCATGGCCTGGGTGCCGTTGATGAGGGCCAGGCCCTCCTTGGCCTCGAGCACGATCGGTTGCAGCCGCACGCGCCCCAGCGCTTGGGCGGCGGTCATGCGCTCGCCCGCCAGGTCGACGTCGCCCTCCCCCAGCAGCGCCAGCGCCACGTGCGCCAGGGGCGCCAGGTCGCCCGACGCGCCCACCGAGCCCTGCGCCGGCACCACCGGCAACAGGTCGGCGTTCAGGAAGTCCAGCAGGCGCTGCACCACCACGGGCCTGATGCCCGAGGCGCCCAGCGCCAGCGACTGCGCGCGCAGCAGCAGCATGGCGCGCACCACGTCGGGCGCGAACGGCTCGCCCACGCCCACCGCGTGCGACAGGATCAGGTTGCGCTGCAGCTGCCGCACCTCGCGCTCGTCGATGCGGGTGGTGGCGAAGCGGCCGAAGCCGGTGGTGACGCCGTAGACCGTCTCGTTGCGCTCCAGCAGCCCTTCCACGAACGCGCGGTTGCGCGCGATGCGCGCCTCGGCCTCCGGGGCCAGCGTCACGCGCCGCGCGCGGCGCGCCACGTCCTCGAGGCCCACCAGAGTCAGTTGATCGTCCAGTTCAAGCATCCCTCACCCCGTCGCACGTTCTTGCCCCATGACCAGCGGGCGGCGCCCACAGCCTACTCGGCAACGGTCGTCCGCTCCAGTTGCGCCAGAAGGCCGCTTATGCGCGCCACGAGGTCTTCGGCTTCGGTGAGGCGCCGCTTCTCCTCTTCCACCACCTCGGCGGGGGCGTTGGCCACGAAGCGCTCGTTCGCCAGCTTCTTCGCCGAGCGCGCGCGCTCGTCCTCGAGCTTCGCCATGCGGCGCTTCTGCCGAGCCACGTACTCGGCCACGTCCACCTGGCCCGTCATGGGCAGCGTCACTTCCAGCTCGGGCACGGCCTGGCTGAGCGCGGGGCCCTGCGGCGCGCCGGGGACCACGGTGGCGCGGGCCAGCGCTTCGAACAGCTCGGCCTGCTCCTCCACCCGCTTGGCGCCCGGGCCGGCCAGGTGCACCTCCAGGCGCGCCGCGGGCGACGCCTCGGCGTCCGAGCGCAGCCCGCGCACGGCGCCCACGGCGGCCTGCAGGTGGGCGAAGTCGCGCTCGGCTTCCGCGTCGAGGTGCTCCTCGCGCACC
The DNA here is from genome assembly GCA_964625655.1 of uncultured bacterium. Lineage (GTDB taxonomy): Bacteria > Deinococcota > Deinococci > Deinococcales > Trueperaceae > JAAYYF01. The sequence goes on along the minus strand of CAZVCT010000044.1, from coordinate 5,250 downwards.
TCAGGCCACGACGCCAGCGCCAGCTGCTGCTCGTTGCCCAGCGCGCGGTACAGCTCGCTGGTGACGAACGGCATCAGGGGGTGCTGCAGCTTCAGGATCGCTTCCAGCCCGTAGCGCAGCGTGGCCTTGGTGGCGGGGTCGCCGGCGAACAGGGCGGGCTTGGCGGCCTCGACGTACCAGTCGAAGAACTCCGACCAGGCGAAGTCGTACAGGTGGCGGGTGGCGGCGCCCAGGTCGTACGCCTCGAGGTCGGCCGTCACCTGCTGCACCGTGCGGCTCAGGCGGCTCAGGATCCAGCGGTCGGCCAGCCGTTCGGGCTTCGGCTCGGTTGCCGGTTCCGAGACGTCAAGGTGCATCAGCGCGAAGCGCGCGGCGTTCCAGAGCTTGTTGGCGTAGTTGCGGCCCATCTCCACGCGGCGCTCGTCCCAGCGGATGTCCTGGCCGCCGGTGGCCACGTAGCCCATCACGAAGCGCAGCGCGTCGGCGCCGTACTTCTCGATCATGTCGAGGGGGTCGACGCCGTTGCCCTTCGACTTCGACATCTTCTGCCCTTGCGCGTCCACCACCAGGCCGTGCAGCAGCACGTCCTTGAAGGGGCGCTGGTCGGTGAACTGGTAGGCGGCCAGCTGCATGCGCGCCACCCAGAAGAAGATGATGTCGTAGCCCGTCACCAGCACGTCGGTCGGGTAGAACTTCCTGTAGAAGGGGTCCTGTTCGTCGGGCCAGCCGAGGGTGCTGAACGGCCACAGGTTCGAAGAGAACCAGGTGTCGAAGACGTCCTCGTCCTGCTTCAGGTTCTTGCCGGCGAAGCGCGGGTCCTGGCTGGGGTCGCTGTCGGGGGCGTCCACGGGCGGAACGAAGACGTTACCGTCCTCGTCGTACCAGGCCGGTATGCGGTGGCCCCACCACAGCTGGCGCGAGATGCACCAGTGGCGCAGGTTCGCCAGCCAGTCGCGGTTCACCTTCGTGAAGCGCTCGGGGTGCACGCGGATCTCGCCGTCGTCCAGCGCCTTCAGCGCGCGCTTGGACACCGCGTCGGTGTCGTAGAACCACTGCAGCGACAGGATGGGCTCCACCGGCTCTTTCGTGCGCTCGGACAGGCCCAGCGAGACGGTGTAATCCTTCACCTCGCGCAGGCTGCCGTCCTCTTCCAGCAGCGGGATGACGCGCTTGCGCGCCTCGAAGCGGTCGAGGCCGCGCAGCTCTTCGGGCACCAGCTCGCCGCTCATGCGTGCCTGCAGGTCGATGACGCTGGGGCGCGGCAGGCCGTGGCGCTCGCCGATCTCGAAGTCGGTGGGGTCGTGCGCGGGGGTGATCTTCAGGGCGCCCGTGCCGAAGCCCAGCTCGACGGCATCGTCGAGGATGATGGGCACGAAACGGTCCGTCAGCGGGATGCGGGCGCGCTTCCCCTCGAACTCGGCGGCGCGCGGGTCCTCGGGGTTCAGCGCGATGGCCACGTCGGCGAAGATCGTCTCGGGGCGCACGGTGGCGATCACGATCTCGCCGCCGCCCTCCAGCTCGTAGGCCAGGTGGTAGAGCTTGCCGGGGCGCTCCTCGCGGTCGACCTCGAGGTCCGACAGCACCGTCTGGCTGGCGGGGTCCCAGTTGACGATGCGCTCGCCGCGGTAGACGAGGCCCTGGTGGTACAGCTCGACGAACTGGCGGCGCACGGCGCGCGAAAGCCCCTCGTCCATCGTGAAGCGGGTGCGGCTCCAGTCGGCGCTGACGCCCAGGCGCTGCAGCTGCTCGAGGATGATGCCGCCGTACTTCTCCTTCCACTCCCACACGCGTTCCAGGAAGGCTTCGCGGCCCAGTTCGTGGCGGCTGGTGCCTTCCTTGCGCAGCTCGCGCTCGACCACCACCTGGGTGCTGATGCCGGCGTGGTCGGTGCCGGGCTGGAACAGCGCCTCGTACCCCTGCATGCGCTTGAAGCGGATGAGGGTGTCGATGATGGTGTTGTCGAAGGCGTGCCCCAGGTGCAGGTTGCCGGTCACGTTGGGGGGCGGGATGACGATGGTGAAGGGCTCTTTGCTGCTGTTGGCGTCGGCGGCGAACGGCTCGTCGGCCCAGCGCCGCACCCATTCGCCCTCTACTGCGAAGGGGTCGTAGCGCCCCGCCAGGGTCGCCTGGCCGGTATCGGTTCCGTTCTCCGAGCTGCTGCCGGCGGTGCCGGTCTTCTGGTCGTCGTTCATGCGCTCCTCCTCCGCGGCGTGGCTGGGCCGCGCTGCTGCATGGCGGAGGGGAGAGAAAGAACGACCCCGTCCGCCACATCTGCGGACGAGGCTTGGAACCCCGCGGTACCACCGCAGTTCCCGCGTGCTTGCTACGCGGGCACTCGTGCTGCCGCGCTGACGGGGCGGTGGCCGGGGGCTCTACTGGCCGCGTAGGTGCGGCGTTCTTCCCCAGAGCGCTTGGCTGACGGGCGACGTTCGGCGTTCCTCCCAGACCCGGGCTTCCAGCCGTCGGCCGCAGTGAAGCGGTTCGATCGGCCCGGGCTCTCTGGCGAGGAGGGTGCGCTTACTCCTCCCGTTGGCGGGATCATAGCACCGTCGGCAGGTTCCACACGAGTCGTGGGCGGCCCTCGTTCGGGCCGCCCACGTCGGATCGCTCGGTCGTCATGGCCGCGGCCGCGCGGCGTCCGTTCAGGCCATCGGCAGGCTCGAGAGCGCCTGCGAGGCCACCTGCTTTGCGGCTCTGCGCGCGGCCCGGCGCAGCTCGAGCGCGCTGGGGTTGCCGGGGTCCAGCAGCACGAGGGGCGTGCCGCCGTCGCCGCTCTCGCGCAGCGCGCGCGTGATGGGCACCTGGCCCAGCAGCGGCAGATGCTCCTGCTCGGCCCAGCGGCCGGCGCCGCCCTCGCCGAAGATGTAGTCGCGCGTGCCATCCGGCAGCGGGTAGTAGCTCATGTTCTCGATGACGCCCACCACCGGGATGTGCGTCTTGCGCGCCATGGTGTAGGCGCGGCGCACGTCCACCAGCGCCATGTCCTGCGGGGTGGTCACCATCACCATGCCGCTGATGGACACCAGCTGGCTCAGCGACAGCTGCACGTCGCCCGTGCCCGGCGGCAGGTCGACGATCAGGTAGTCGAGATCGCCCCAGGTGGTCTGGTTCAGCAGCTGCGTGAGGGTGCCGTGCAGGATGGGTCCGCGCCACGTGAGCGCCTGCCCGTCCTCCACGAGGTTCGCGATCGAGATGACCTTCACGCCGTGGTTGCGCAGGGGCAGGATGCGCTTGTCGTCGTCGGCCATGAGGCGCTTGCCCTCGACGCCGTACATCTTGCTCTGCGACGGGCCGTAGATGTCGGCGTCCAGCATGCCCACCACGGCGCCCTCCTGCGCCAGCGCGGCGGCGAGGTTGGCGGCCACCGTCGACTTGCCGACGCCGCCCTTGCCCGAGCCGACGGCGATGACGGCCTTCACCCCCGGCATGGGCGGCTTCGAGGGGTTGGGCAGGTAGTACTGGAAGTCGAGCTGCACGTCGGCGCCAGTAAGCCCCTGCGCCAGCGCCGCCCGCACCTGCTCTTCCAGCTGCTGCTTGTGAGGGTAGTCGGCGGTGACGAGGCCCAGCCGCAGCCGCACGCTGCCGCCGGCGACGTCCAGGGCTTCGATCATGTCCAGCGTCACCAGGTCCAGGCCCAGGCCCGGGTCCTTGACGGTGCGCAGCAGTTCCAGAACGCGTTCGCGGGTAGCTTCCATCGTGACGAGAGCGTACCAGCCATCCGGCGCTGGTGGCGGCCCCGAGGTGACGCAGCCTGAACCCGGCCCGCGTCGCGGCGGGCGTGCTTGCCGACCTCCGGCCTGGCGACGTGTGGCCTGGTCGCCTTGTGAGGGCGGCGAACGGGTAGCTATACTCGCCGGCGTGCAGACTAGCTTGCTCTCGGAGCTCTGCGGCTGGTGAGCGGGGTCGCCCGTTACCAGCGCGGCGAGCAGCTCCGGCGCGACGGCGAGATCGTCACCAGTCGCGGCGTCGACGCCGTGACGGGCTTGGCCGTCTTCATCTACGACTTCCCGGGGCCCCCCCGCGTGAAGCCCGGGCAGTTCGTCGCCGAGGGCGTCCCCCGGGTCCTGGCGGCGGGCTTCGACGGCGAGAGCGGCGTGCTCGTGACGGCCGCGCCCGAGGACGCCACCCTGGTGGCGCCGGGCGAGTCGGTGGTCGACGACCGCTTCGTGCTGCAGGCGCTGACGGCGCTGCGCGACACCTCCAAGGCCGGCCTCGTCCACGGCGACATCCACCCCGGACGCTTCCTCTACGCCCACGGCAAGCTCTTCCTGGAGGGTTACGGCGTTCCCTGGAACCCCGGCGGGCTGCGCCCGGCTACCAAGGAGGCGGTGCGTGCGGCCCTGGCGCGCGACCTGGCCGCGGCCGTCTCGGCGCTGCTGGGGTTCGGGCGCAGCGGCATGAGCGCCGAGGTGGCCGCTGCCCTGAAGGGCGCGCTGAGCAGCGCCATCCGCGTCGGCGACGCCACCCAGCTCTACGGCGTGGTCAGGCGCCTGGCAGGCGGCGCCGTAACGGTGCCCTCGGCGGGCTTCAGCGACCTGGAGCTGCCGACCGAGGCGGCGCCTCGCAGCGCCAGCAGCGTCACCGCGCTCGACGGGATTGCGCTGCCGCCTGCGGCGGAGCGTAAGGAGCCCACCGCGAAGGAGGGGCCCGGGGCGGGCGAGCCGACGCCAGGCGCCGCGGAACGCCCCAAGACAGGCGCAGACACGCCGGTCGCGCCTCGTGCTGCGTCGGTCGACCCAGGGTCGGAGGACGCAGGGCCTCCAGACACGCGGTCGGTCGACGCCCCGTCGGAAGTCTCGCCGGAAGGCAGCGGGCGGCCCCTCACACCCCAGGTTCCCGAGCCCATCACGCTGCAGAGCGACCCCGGCATAGAGCCCGCGTCGGCGAAGCCGAAGGCCGGCTTCGTGAAGGACCTGCCGCCGGGCGCGAAGTTCCGCGCCGGCGACTCGGAAGTAGGCGTGCGCCCCGCCCCCATCAAGTTCGACGTCAGCGCCGTGCCCAAGCCGCGCCGCCGCCGGCGCCCCTCGCGGCGCGGCGCCCTGCTGCTGCTGACGGTGCTTGCCCTGGCCCTGGGCGGCGGCTTCCTGGCGCTCGTGAACATGCGCCGGGCGCCCGACGCGCTGCCGGGCGCCGGCACCATCAGCCACATCGTCGACGTGAGCGTGGTGCCGGGCAACCTGCCGCCCGTCAGCCTCGTGGTCGAGCAGAGCCCGAGCGGCTCGGCGTACCGCGCCGGCACGATCATCGCGT
>CAZVCT010000043.1:15546-20640 GCA_964625655.1 uncultured bacterium | reverse complement strand
CCCCGCTGATCCGCCCCGGAGGCCAAGGCCGGTAACGCATGCTCATGCTGGTTCCCTACATACTCCTGCCTCTGGCCGCTGGCCTCTGGGCCGTGTCGCTCATCAGCGTCGACCACTCGGCGCTGCTGCAGATGGGCGACCTGGGCCTGACGCCGCTGCTGCCGTGGACGTTCTTCGCGGCGCTGCTGGCGCTGCTGGTGGGCTTCCCCTTCCTGCTGCAGCGCACGCGGCTGCCCACCATGATGTCGGGCCTCTACCTATTGGCGCTCGTCACTATCCTGCACGGCACCCCCGCCATCCTCTACGGCACGCCGCGCTACCCGTTCAGCTACAAGCACATCGGCGTCAGCAACCACATCCAGCAGCACGGCAGCGTCGACCCGCTGATCGACGCCTACTTCAATTGGCCGGGCTTCTTCGCGCTCAGCGCGCTGTTCGGCGAGCTCGATCCGTCGCTCGCCCCCTTCCACGTCGCCGTCTGGGGACCGCTGTTCATGAACGTGCTGATTCTGCTGGGGCTGTGCTTCCTGCTCCGCAGCCTCGACGCGCGCCCCACCATGATCGCGCTGTCGCTGTGGCTCTACCAGCTGGGCAGCTGGGTGGCGCAGGACTACTTCGCGCCGCAGGCGTTCGCGTTCCTGCAGCACCTGACGCTGCTGGGCGTGTACGTCGGCTACTTCACCCGCACCCACTGGCGTGGAGACGCCGAGCCGCCGCTGCGCAGCAACGCCGCCCAGCGCTCGGGGATGCTCGTGCTGATGGCCATCCTGTTCGGCTCGATCGTCGTCTCGCACCAGCTGACGCCGTTCGTGACCGTCGCGTCGGTCGGCGCCCTGGTGCTGCTGCGGATGGGCCGGCAGTGGCCCTTCCTGCTGGTCATGGTCTCGCTGCTCGTCGCGCACTTCACCTACCTGGCGCGCACGTACTTCTCCGGTCACCTGGGCGAGCTGCTGGGGTACGTCGGGCGGCTCACCGACAACCTGGCGTTCGCCTCCGAGGTGCTCGTCAGCGCCGCCGGCGACGTGTCGACCGAGCGCGCCATCGTCCTGATGGTGCGCCAGGCGCTGACGCTGGTGGTGGCCGGCATGGCGGTCGTTGGGTGGGGTCGGCGGCGTAAACAGGGCTTGCCGACGTGGCCGGCCACCATCCTCGCGTTCGTGCCCGCCACCATGGTGGCGCTGCAGCCCTACGGCGGCGAGATCTTCATGCGCGTCTACCTCTTCAGCCTCCCCTTCCTGGCGTTCTTCGCCGCGGCCCTGCTGCTGCCGGCGCCGGGCTGGGGGATGGAGACGCGGCGGCTGCTGAGCGTGATCGGCGTGTCCATCGTCCTGGCGGCGGGCAACCTCGTTTCGTACTACGGCAACGAACGCATGAACTTCATCGCGCCCGACGAGCTGGAGGCCCTGCAGCGCCTGCTGGTCGAGGCGCCCGAGGGAGCGTTCGTGGTCACGCAGACGAACAACGCTCCCATCCGCCACGCCCGCTACGACGAGCTGACGTACCTGCCGCTCCCAAACCTCGTCGAACGCGCCGACCTGAACCCGAGCCTGAGCGATCCGGACGCCCTCGCCGACGCCATGCTGGAGGCGGCCGCGCTGGCTGGCGCACCCGGCACCGGCAGGGTGGAAGGCGCGGCGGGCGGCGCCGGGGCGCAGGGCGCGCCCGCCTACCTGCTCCTGACCCGCAGCCAGCTGGGCAACGCCGAGCTCTTCGGGGTGCTGCCCGAGGTCGATTGGGAGAGCCTGCCGCGCCAGCTGGCCGCCTCGCCGCGCTTCACGACCGTGTACCGTAGCCCCGGCGGCAGCGTCTTCGCGCTGCAGCCGCCCGGAGCCGTGAACCCATGACCTGGCCCCAGATCGCCTCCGCTCTGCTGACGGCCGTCGGCTTCGTGTTGGCGCTTGTCATCGACGACGCCGTTCCGATCGAACCGTGGCTGCGCACGACGCTGCTGGTGACGTTCCTCGGCCTGGGGGTCGGCAGCGGCTGGGTGGGGATGCTGCAGCTCGGGAACTTCGTCGCCAGCCTGGCGCTGACCGTCGTCACGAGCCTGGCGGTGGCGCTGCTCATGGCCACCGGCCTGGCGGTGGTCGGCTACTGGAACCCGCAGTTCACTCTCGGCGCACTGGCCACGCTGAGCCTGGCCGGCACAGTCACCTGGCTGCTCGTGGCGCCTGGGCCCGAGCCGGAAGAGGAGCTCGAGTGACGATCCTGGACGTAGCCACCGTCACCTGGCTGGTCTCGACGCTGGCCCTGATGATCCTGCGCCCCTACCCCGAGGAGAAGGTCGGGCGCCTGAGGACGGTCCTGTGGGTGGTGGCGATCATCTCGCTGCTGGGCTTCATCGGGAAGATCCAGACGGTGTTCGGGCCCATGCTCGCGTCCATCGGGGGCGCCTGAGCCGCGGCCGGCACGGCCTGGCCCGCACCGCATGACCTTCCTTCGCACCTGGTTCCGCCGCCACGACGACATCGTCGTCAACACGGGCACCCTCGTGGGCAGCGCGCTGGCGACGTCCGGCCTGGGCTTCGCCTTCTGGCTGCTGGCGGCGCGCCTCTTCGACCCGCACCACGTCGGACTGGCGTCGGGCGCCGTGGCCGCGATGCTGATGCTCAGCACCCTGGGGGTACTCGGCCTGGACGCGCTGCTGGTGGGCGAGATCGGGGCGCGCCAGGGGTCGACGGCGCCCGACAGGACGGTCGGTGGCCTCCTGGGCGCGGGCGTCGGGGCGTCGTTCCTGAGCTCCGCGCTGCTGGGAGTGGTGTTCGCGCTGGTGGTGCGCCAGGCGTCGCCCGAAAGCAACCTGGGCATCTTCTTCGCGCCGGGCTGGCCCGCGTACGTGCTGTTCGCGGTCGGCGTGGGCCTGACCGGCGCGACGTTCGTGTTCGACCGCGCCACCATCGGCCTGCTGCGGGGCGGCATCCAGCTGACCCGGAACGTGGCGTTCTCGGTGCTGAAGCTGGTGGCGTTGCCGCTCCTGCTGCTGCCTCTCTTCGCGGGTCCGCGGCTGGGCGAGGCCATCTACGCCCTGTGGGCGCTCACCATCCTGGTGTCGATGGTCATGGTGCTGCCCCGCCTGCTGCGCGCCGTGCCTTGGGCCAGCCTCGCGCCCGACTGGCGCGCCCTGCTGCGACTGCGCGCCGCCGCCTGGGGCAACCACCTCGTGAACCTGGCGCAGCACGGCCCTGGCCTCGTGGCGCCCGTGCTGGTGGCGGCGCTCGTGGCGCCCGCCGTGAACGCCGCCTTCTACGTGGCCTGGATGCTGATCGTGTTCGCGCAGTCGGTGCCCGCGCACCTGGCCTCGGTGCTGCACGCCGTCGGCTCGCAAGGCCGCCAGCTGCTGTCCGAGAAACTGCAGGTGACGCTGCGCCTCTCCGCGCTGGCGTCCGTGGCCACGGCTGTGGGGCTGGCGCTCCTGGCCGACCCGCTGCTGCGCATCTTCGGCGCCAGCTACGCCGAGGTGGCCGCGCCGGCGCTGCGGATCCTGGCCCTTACCGTCATGCCCCTGGCCGTGAAGATCCACTACTTCACCCTGGCGCGCATCACGGGCTTCACGCAGACGGCGGCGGTGCTGGGCTTCGTGTTCGGCGCCGGCGAGCTGGCGGCCGTCTACCTGGGCGCGCGGACAAGCTCGCTGAGCGTCATGAGCTGGGCGCTGCTGGCGGTGCTGGTGCTCGAGGCGCTGGTGCTGCTGCCGACGGTGCTGCGCTTCGTCAGGCGCGCCTAGGCAGCCGGGTCGGACACAGCCTCCAACAGGTCCCAGAGCCGCTCCGTCGCCGCCTCGACCGTGAACGTGCGCCCCCGAGCCATCGACCGCGCGGCGGGCGGCGGCGAGGCCAGCGTGGCCAGCATCGCCTCGGCCAGCGCCTCCGGGCGCGCCGGCGGCACCAACGCTCCGTAGCGGCCGCCCTCCAGGATCTCGTGCGGGCCCGTCGGGCAGTCGGTGGCCACCACCGGGCAGCCGCACGCCAACGCCTCGATGAGGACGGTAGGGAACCCCTCGTACAGCGACGAGAGCGCGAAGAGGTCGGCGTGCGCCAGGAAGGCGCCCGGCGCCGACACATGGCCGGGCATGGCCACGTGCTCGGCCACGCCCAGGCGGCGCGCTTCCGCTTCCAGCGCGTGGCGCTGCTCGCCCTCGCCGAGTATCAGCAGCTTGCCGGCCTGCCGCTGCCGCAACAGGGCGAAGGCGCGCAGCAGGGTGACGAAGTCCTTCTGGGGGTGAAGGCGGCCCATGCCGACGATCACCGGCTCGGGCCCCGAGAACCATGGGTGGTCGGGGCGCGCCTGGGCCTCGGCCAGGAGGCGCTCGTCCACCACCGGGTTGTAGAGGGTGGTGATGGCGCTCCTGGGGAGCCGGGCGACCGAAGCGAGGTCGGCCGCCAACGCCTCCGACACCGCCACGACCGCGTCGGCCTGGGGGTAAAAGCGCCGCATCAGCAGCGGCAGCAGGCGCTTCAGCGGATGGGTGCCAGCGTTGACGGAGGGCGGAACGTGCTCGCTGACGAGCACGGTGGTGCGCCTGCGTGCGCTGCTTCCGGCGCTGTCGCCCGGTGCGCCGACGTCGGCCGGGACGTCGCCTCGGCCGCCCGCGAGGCCGCGCGCCAGCACCGCCAGCAGGTTCAACGAGGTGATGCCGGCGCAGAGCGCGCCCGGGCGCTCGCGCTTCAGGTAACGCACCAGGGCGGGCAGCGCCAGCGCGAAGGTCGCGTCGCCGCGCACCGGGGCGGCCAGGTTCACCACCCGCACCCCAGCGGGCGGCGGCGCCACGCGGCGGCGGTCGGACAGCAGCACCAGGTCCACGCGCTTCCCTTGCGCCGCCAGCGCGGCGGCGTAGTTCCCGAACACGCGCTCGACGCCGCCCGCGCCCAGCTCCGGCAGGAGGAACGCCACGTCGGGGCGCGCCCTGGCCCCGTACGACGCGATCGGAACCCCGCCCGTCTCGCTCACGCTGCCGCCGTGCCCAGGGGGCGTGGTAGGTAGGAGGCATGAACGCGAAGCGCCGAGAGAGAGTGCCGTTGGTCCTGCTGGCCCTCGTCGCGTTCCTCGTTGCGGTTCTGACGGCCTGTACCGGCCCCGGCGCCGGCCACCGTGGCA
>CAZVCT010000043.1:12870-15446 GCA_964625655.1 uncultured bacterium | reverse complement strand
CCGTCACGGTCACGTACTCCGAGTCGCACGCCGGGCCGTTCCCCGAACCCGAGCCCCTGCCGGTCAGAGACGACGCCACCACCTACTACCTGGACTGCGTGGCCGGTGACGATGCCGGGCTCGGTACGGCGCCAGGGACGGCGTGGCGGACGCTCGGTCGGCTCACTGGTTTGGACATGAACCCCGGCGACCGGCTGTTGCTGCGCCGCGGCTGCTCGTGGGTGGGACCTTTGCGGGTCCCCTGGGAGGGCTCCGCCGAGTGGCCCGTGGTGATCGGCGCTTACGGCGAGGGCGCGCTGCCCGCCATCCGCGACTCGAGCCTGAACCATGTCGACGTGACGGGCTCTTTCCTCGTGATCGAGCAGCTGCAGGCCTACACGAGCCCGGGCGTGGTGCCGGTCGACGAGCGGTGCGCGAACCAGCCCGTAGGGTGGCGCACCGGCTTCACGCTGCAGCATGGCGCGCGCAACGTGACCATCCGGCATTCGCTGGCGTACGGCAACACCGCCGGCATCCACGTCACGCGCGGGGCGCGCCACAACCGCCTCCTGCACAACGAGCTGCGCGACAACGTGGTCATGAGCGTCAACACGAACGACGGCGGCGCTGACGACTCGGGCGCCTGGGGACTGCTGCTCAACGGGTCCGACAACGTGGTGGCGCACAACCGCTTCGGCGGCAACAACGCCTGGTGCTCGTACGACTTCGGTCAGGAGGGCGCTTCCATAGAGGTGTTCGAGGCCCAGCGGAACCTGATCCACCACAACGTGTCCATCAACGACACGACCTTCTCCGAGTTGGGAAGCTCGGATTCCCACCTCTCGGATTCCCACCTCTCGGAAGACAACACGTTCGCCTACAACGTGTACGTCTCCAACCTGCCCAACTCCGAGTTCCTCGTGACGCGGGGCGTGCGCTCGCCCTTCGGGCCGACGCCCGGCACCCGCGCCTTCCACAACACCGTCTACCTGACGCATCCGGACGAGTCGCAGGGCGTCGTCTGCTACGACGGCTGCGGCCCCGACATGCTGGAGCTCAGGAACAACGTCATCTGGGCCGAGTGGAAGGGCATCTACGTGGACGCGCCGATAGCGGAATCCCATAACCTCTTCTGGAACTCTACCGGCAAACCGACCTTGCAGTTCTTCGGAGCGGGCAACGCCATGAGCGGAACCTCGCGGGTTGCCGACCCTCGCTTCGTGAACGCGGCCGTCCACGACTTCCGCCTGACGCCCGGCAGCCCGGCGATCGACGCTGCCCGTGCCCCCGACGCGGGTTGCGCCCCCGAGGCCGGCCAAGCTTGCGTGCCGGCTTTCGAGGCGGACGTCACCGGCGTGCCCCTGCCGCAGGGCGCCTACGACATCGGGGCGCACGAGCTCGACCTGCGCTGACGCGGAAGCCGTCCGGGGCACGCCCTCAACCCGCCGGCGTGCCCAGCTTCAGTGCGCGCAGGGGTCCGTCAGAAACGGACGACCCGGCCACCCTGCGCGTCGACGGTGCGGGACTTCGGGCGCTTGCGGAAGAACTCGCGGAAGATCGTCTTCAGGACGCGCCAGCCGTCGGGGAACGTGCGGAGGTTGCTCTCGCCGTGATGCCGGTCGAACTCGAAGCTCGGCACCTCCATGATGCGGAGCTTGGCGCGCAGCGCGCGGATGTTCATCTGGGTCTCGATCTCGAAGCCGTCGCCGTCCAGGTCGAGCTCGGGAACCACCGAGCGCCAGAACGCCGCGTAGCCGTAGCAGAGGTCCGAGTAGCGGCCGCCGTACATGAAGCGGACGAGGACCGTGAAGCCCAGGTTCCCGAGGCGCCTCAGCCACGAGATGTCGCTCGAGCCGGCGCCCTGCAGGAAGCGCGAGCCCTTGACGAAGTCTGCCCCGTCGCGCAGGTGGCGCACGAACATCCCGATCTCGGCGGGGTTCATCGAGCCGTCGGCGTCCATCATCACGAGGATGTCGCCGGTGGCGGCCTCGAAGCCCGAACGCAGCGCCACGCCCTTCCCCTTGCGGGGCTCCAGGACGATCTGGGCGTCGGGCAGGAGCGCCTTGGCGACCGCGACGGTGTCGTCCTCGGAGCGGCCGTCGACGATGACCACCTCGTCGATCCAGGACGGCAGGTGGGGCAGAAGGTGCGGCAGGTTGGGAGCCTCGTTCAACGTCGGGATGATGATGCTCACGCGCGGCTTCACCGTGGCCGTGAGGGTTCGCGCCGCATGTCTGCCCCGTTGGGACGACCACACGGGGGTGATCTCTAGGGGCGTGTAGGGGTGCTGAGACCTTCTGTCACGCTGTGGGACCGTCATTGAACTACCTTTCTGAACTGCGGACGTACGGTCGCTGCGGCCGCTGACGTGGCCCTGGCTGCCGGTGGACGGACGTGCGGCCCGGTTCGCCGAGAAAGGTGACCTGGGCCACCCTTGCATGAGACTCATGAGCCTTGGAGGATTGTCGCCTGGTAGCACTTACGGCAATCTGACACGCAGAGCTCAGGGCTTCCGAAGCCACTTGCGGCGCGTACGTTCCGCGCTGGCGCGGTCCTGCTCCGGCGGCGCGAACATGGTCGCCCCTGCCCCGAACGCC
>CAZVCT010000043.1:11114-12770 GCA_964625655.1 uncultured bacterium | reverse complement strand
TCTGGGTCACCGGACCTGGTTGGCGCCCATGTCGACCTCGCCTGCCGGCTTCAGAAGGACACCGTTCACGTCACGCGCGAAGCCCAGGTCGATGGGCACGCCGGCGCCGATGGCGGGGCTGCCCGGCGCCAGGCGCAGGTCACCGGATGCGGGGTCGCGGAAGCGCGGGTCGGCGACGAGCGAAGTGGGGCTCATAGCGTTGCCCTCGCCGAAGAACTGCAGCAGCGGCCTGCCCCGCGAGTTCCAGAACAGGTTGTTCGACTCGGCCAGGGGCGCGTCGGCGAACAGGCCCTTCCACTCGGCCCAGATGATGTTGTTCCTCAGCTCCAGCACGTCGGGGCCGCATCCCGAGTAGCACACCACCCCTTGCGTCTCCTCCGGATGCGTCAGGTAGGCGGTGTTGTGGAACACCCGCGTGCCCGGCGTCGGCCCGAAGTGCGCCCGCGCGCCCCTCAGCACGAGGAACTCGGAGTTGGGCAGGTTCGACACGTAGACGTTGAAAGCGAACGTGTTGTCTTCCGAGTCGCGGAAGTCCGAGCTTCCCAGCTCCGAGAAGGTCGTGTCGCCGATGGACACGTTGTGGTGGATCAGGTTCCGCTGCGCCTCGTAGATCTCGATCGACGCGCCCTCCTGGCCGAAGTCGTACGAGCACCACGCGTTGTTGCCGCTGAAGCGGTTGTAGGCCACCACGTTGTCGGTGCCGTTCAGTACGACACCCCAGGCGCCCGAGTCGTCGCTGCCGCCGTCGTCCGTGTTCACGCTCATGATCACGTTGCCCGTCAGCACGTTGTTGAGCAGCCGGTTGTGGCGCGACCCGCGCGTGATGTGGATGCCGGCCGTGTTGCCGTACGCCAGCGAGTGCCGGATGGTGACGTTGTTCGCCTCGTGCTGCAGCGTGAAGCCGGTGCGCCATCCGACGGGCTGGTTCGCGCACTGCTCGTCGACCGGCACCGCGCCGGGGCTGGTGAAGGCTTGCAACTGCTCGATCACCACGAACGAGCCCGTCACGTCCACGTGGTTCAGGCTCGAGTCGCGGATCGCCGGCAACGCGCCCTCTCCGTAGGCGCCGATCGTCACGGGCCACTCCGCCGTGCCCTGCCACGGCACCCGCAGGGGCCCCGTCCATACGCAGCCGCGCTGCAGCAGCAAGCGGTCGCCCGGCCGCAACGTCGTCCCTGCCAGCCGCTCGAGCGTCCGCCACGCTTCCCAGGGCGCCGTTCCCGACGCGGAATCGGAGCCGGTAACGCAGTCGACGAAGTAGGTGGTGGAGCCCGGACGCAGCGCTTGCGGTACCGGGTCGCCGTGCACGCCGGCCTCCTCCGCATTCACGTAGGCCAGCGGCACCACCACGTGCTCGCCTTGCGCCAGCGTCAGCCGCGTGCGGCCGGGCAGCGCCACGAAGCGCGCTCCCGCCAGCCACAGGTCGGCGGGCCGCACCTCGTAGGCTCCCGGGGCCAGGCCGTGCAGGGCGCCGCTGGCTCGCAACGTGAAGGTCTTGCCGTCCGGGCCTGTGACCGTGATCTCGGGCGTAGGGGCGTCGGCCGCGCGCGCTGCGCGCGGCAGGTCGACGGACAGTTCGAGGTGCGCGCCGCCCGTGGCGGGCCCGGTTCCCTGCGAGAACGCCACCGTCGGCAACGACCCGACGAGCGCCAAGGC